>QMPQ01000015.1 GCA_003648635.1 Bacteroidota bacterium
CCTGCATTTAGGGCGGCCTCCACATCCCTGACCCAGACTTCAATGCCGTCGTATCCCGCTTTGGAGGCGATCTCAATATACTTAAGCAAGCCAGGATTCTGGCCACTGATGGTGCTGGTGTTTAAGCAGTAACGAAATTTTGAAGGAACATTTGATCCTTCCCCCCGAAGGGGGACTGGATTGGTCAATCCCAGGGTGCCCAGGGCCATTGCAGAAAGCGCATTTCTTCTTGATATTCTCATATTAATTCGTTCAATTTGTATATGTCCGCAATCAAATGTTGGATAGAGCCTTAAAGATACAAGCTAAAACATTATCGATTATACATCACCCAACAAATAAATATTATCTGATATGACAAACAAGCCAGACAGACCTGATAACCTGGGTAGCAAGTACGTGAATATTGCCTTCGACCTGATCCTGAAAATGGGAACCCTCTTCCTGGTGATCTTGCTATGCTTTAAAATACTGAAACCCTTTCTGGGGATGTTAATCTGGGGACTGATCATTGCTATTATCCTCTTTCCAGTTTTTGAGCGTTTGAGGAACTTGCTTGGAAAAAGAAATAAACTTAGCTCCATTCTACTGACGGTGGTGGCACTCTCCATACTGATATTACCCAGCATCTGGCTTGTAAACCAACTGGTGGAAGGGCTTAAGTTTCTTGCTGGAAATATCCAGGGAGGCGATCTGAGTATCCCTCCGCCCACTGAATCAGTTGCCGACTGGCCCATAATTGGAGAATGGCTATATGACAATTGGTTGCAGCTTTCTGAAAATATGGAAGAGTCATTAAGGGGATTTATGCCCCAGATCGTAGAATGGGGAGAGAAGACTCTGGGGACACTGGCCAATACGGGACTAGGAGTTCTTCAGTTTGCGGCCTCCATCATTATCGCTGGGATTTTCCTGATCTTCTTTGAAAAGGGTTCGGATTCGGGCCGAAAGATTTTTCAAAAGGTGGTGGGAGCACGGGGCAATGAGTTCCTGGAAATTTCACTGCAAACCATCCGCAATGTGACCACAGGTGTTCTGGGTGTGGCTGTGATTCAGACCACCCTGATGGGGCTTGGATTGATCCTGGCTAATGTACCACTGGCAGCTGTCTGGATAGTGTTAATTCTGGTGATGACCATCGCACAACTACCGGTACTGCTATTTAATATCCCCCTGATCATTTACCTTTTTGCATTTATGGATCCTTTGCCGGCAGTGTTATGGACACTCTATTTCCTGGTCATGGGAATGATCGACAATATCTTAAAGCCTCTATTGATGGGAAAAGGATTGAATGTGCCCATGCTGGTGATTTTTCTGGGAGCCCTTGGTGGATTTATGGCCTTTGGATTTATCGGCCTATTTCTCGGTTCCATTGTCCTTTCCCTGGCCTACAAGCTATATCTAACCTGGGTGAATTCTGAGCCAGCATAAAGGATATAGATGAACGGAAACACATTTTCTCCGGTTTCACAAACTGATCGAATCGTTTCCATTGATCTGCTTCGTGGGGTAGCTGTGTTGGGAATTCTGATCATGAACATCCAGCATTTCTCCATGCCCACTGCTGCTTATATCAACCCTACCGCTTATGGTGATATTACCGGACTAAACAAGTGGGTCTGGATTATCAGTCATATCCTGGCCAGCGGAAAATTTATGAGTATCTTCTCAATGCTTTTCGGTGCAGGGGTCTTGCTTTTCACAGGTCGGGCAGAAGCAAAGGGATTGAACAGCGCGCTACTCCATTACCGGCGCATGGGCTGGCTCCTGCTCTTTGGTATGATGCACGGCTACTTGCTATGGACCGGTGATATCCTGGTGTCCTATAGCCTGTGTGGCATGTTGGTTTTTCTCTTCCGCAACAAGCGACCGGTTACACTTATCTGGATCGCTTTGCCATTTTTTCTTTTTCCCATGCTGCTTGATTTATTCTTCATTGGATCGATATCCCAATGGCCAGCCGAGGCCTATCAATTTACCATGGAGAGTTGGAATCCTGATGCTGCGTCCATCGAGCACCATCTGGATGTATACAGGGGTGGCTGGTTAGGACAAATGGGACTGCGGGTTCACGGGACCATTTTTATGCAGACCAGTTACTTCATGATGCAATCCTTTTGGAGAGTGATGGCCATGATGCTGCTGGGTATGGCTCTTTATAAATGGCAGGTTTTTTCGTCAGAACGCTCCTCCCGCTTTTTTCTGAGAATGACCCTCACTGGACTATCCGTCGGCTTTCTCCTATCGGGATTAGGAGTCTTCCTGAATTTTAAAAACCAGTGGATCATGGAGTTTTCCATGTTTCTTGGAGAGCAATTTAACTATGTGGGTAGTGTGGGAACTGCACTGGGCTATATCGGATTGGTGATGTTACTTAGTAAATCAAAGGGATGTGCAGGTATGAAAAGTCGGTTTTCTGCTGTTGGTCGTATGGCCTTTACCAACTATATACTGATGACATTGATCGGCACCTTTCTCTTTTATGGACATGGACTGGGCCTGTACGGCAGTGTTGAAAGAAAATTCCAGATTGTACTTGTGCTGGCGATCTGGATTCTTATCTTGATCATCTCACCACTTTGGTTGAAGCGCTTCCGTTTTGGCCCACTGGAGCGACTCTGGAGGGCCCTTACTTACTGGAGTTGGTAATGATAATAGTCTGCAAATCAATTGTTGAATTTTAAATATTTCAAGATGAAAAAATTATGCTTAGTCCTGGGAATATCACTTTTAGTCATAGCGGGATGCAAAACCCAAACCAGTAAAGCTACAGAAACAGAAGAGGATGGATTTAGTTTTGCCTTCCTCACAGATATCCACTTGCAGCCCGAGAAAGAAGCGGTGGCAGGTTTCAGGCAGGCCATCGATTCGGTAAATAAGCTCAATCCCGATTTTGTGATCACGGGCGGGGATCTGGTTATGGATGCCTTGGATCAGACTTATAGTCGAGTAGACTCCTTATATAATTTGTATATAGAGGTCTCAGGTGAGCTGAATATGCCAGTCTATAACGCTGTAGGCAACCATGAGGTGTATGGCTGGCACCGGACAGAAGAGGGAATAGAATCAAATCCCGATTTTGGTAAAAGGATGTTTGAAAAGAAAATGGGAGACCGTTTCTACTCCTTTGATCACAAGGGCTGGCATTTCATCATTCTTGATGCCATATACAGGAGTGAAGAAGGGCATTATATCGGAAAAATTGACCAGGCACAACAGGAGTGGCTCAAAGGGGATCTTGAGAAAACAAATAGACTTACCCCCATTGCTATTACTGTACATATCCCATTTATCACTTCGGCAACACAGTTGAGACAAGGAGCCCTGGCAGCCAATTCAGAGGGTATTGTGATCACCAATTCATTAAAAGTTTTGCAACTGTTTGGAGAGCATAACCTGAAACTGGTGCTCCAGGGACACCTCCATTTCAATGAGGATCTTTATGTGGGAAACCAGGTGCACTTTATAACCGGTGGGGCAGTATGCGGGCGATGGTGGAGCAATGAGCCGGGCGATCTACCCGAAGAGGGCTTTATGATGATCCATATAAAAGGAGACGAATTGAGCTCTGAATATTTTGATTATGGATGGACCCCACCGGAAGACATTTAATTCTTTCCCCGCATACTTTTATTTCTTACATTTACTTCATCGTTGGTTTCCGTATACCGGCCTTGCCGGTGGAATCAAATGGGAATACCGTTAGAATCGGTAACAGTTCCCGCTGCTGTGACGCCAGGCCCTCCTTGGGCTATATGGTTTCTGAAAGCAAACCACTGTTCTGAAAATCCCGGTCGGGATTAGAATGGGAAGGTTTCAGAAGCCCGGATAAGTCAGAAGACCTGCCAGTGATAACCCAGCTTTTGCAGCCCGCGGTGAACGGGAAGCTGATCAACTTTTATCCCTTGGTCTTGCTCACTATCGCCCGTTGCGACTTAAACATTAACTTAAATCGTAGCTTGATGAAAAAATTTTACCTGATTCTCTCTGGATTGATTCTCGCGGCGCTATCAGCGTTCGGACAGTCTTACCTCAATCCCCAGGAGGGCCATAAAGTGGCCTACTTTTTCTCCGACATAGATCATATCCAAACCCTTGATGTGGGTACGGAGTTCTTTTATTTTTGCGATGGAGATACTATTTACCAGGCCGATCCTGACCAGAGATTGTTAAGTAATAAATATGGCTTACCAGCAGATTATAACCTGCTTACTTTCTCCAGTTTTCTTTGTTTGTCGCCCGACGAGTCCACACTCTGGGCAGCTTATACCGATCTGGATAATGTGGATGCCCGAATCTATAGTATTGATGTAGGATCTGGAACCTGGAGCCTGGAAGCCAGGATGCCGGCCAATTGGGACCTGGCTTTCTGGAATGATTCCATACTTGTATCCGGCTTAAACAGCGCCGACTTTGACAGTCCTAATGCCATCTATGTGCTGGATACATCTGGAGGGGACCAGCACAGACTTATTATTGAAACCGGAGGAAGTTCTGCCGGTCTGGCTGTAGATTCCCATGGCGACCTATATTTCGGAACATCTTCCTTTACTGATCCCAATGCGCTCTATCGCTGGGATAGTGCTCAGCTGGCTGCTGTAATTGAATCGCCCGCTGCAGCTCCACTCCAACTTGGAGATGCCGTTAAACTATCTGATCTTCCAACAGGAGCCTACGATTGTGAAGTGGATGCTGCCGATAATCTGGTCTTTACCATGAATACCTGGGGAGGAACACAGGTGATTGGTAGCTGGAACAATATTTCAGGTGACGGATACAATTATGATACACTCGCAACTTCCTCACATTGGTTGGGCATGGTGAAATCCAGGGGCGATTATACTGTTCCCATTGCAGGTAACAGCCTTTTTACCCTGGGCTACGATCAGGCAGTTGCGGATCTGCATACCGGTGATTATCCTCCCGTACTCATCGCGCCCCTTCCTGTGATTACCGGGTATGAGTCAGATCAAATCGGTCCACTTGATCTGTCCCTCTATATGACAGACCTTGATGACCCGGATTGGTTTGATTTTGTGATGACCTATATATCTGAACCCTCTGTAGCTACACTTAGCATCGAAGGTGCTATGTTGACAGGCTCTTTCGGATTGGCCGGACAGGCCAACCTTGCGATTGTTGCCACCAATGCTGGGGGAAGTGTAAGGGCAGAAACGGTGATTGGAACCTGGCCCGAAGCAGAGGCGGGTCTTCTGGTTTCCACTTTTGGAGAGCTTTCACTAGATCCGGAAAGCTACTGGAACGGCTCCGACGAAACGGGCGAATTCACATCTGGTCCAGCCCGCTTTTTTAATGCTTACAGCAGCGAGTATTTTACCTGGAGCGGATGGGCATATTCCAATACCTCCGATGTGAGTACAGCTGGATTTACGAATCAATACAGCGCCTTTACCGGAGAGGGTTTTCATGGTCCCGAAGAATATAATCAGGTTTATGCGGTAAGTAACCTATACGGACCCTCACTTATAGATTTTACTGCTGAGAAGGCCCATGCTGTAGATGGTTTTTTTGTTACTAATAGTAGCTACACGGCCCTTTCCATGCTGGAGGGGGATATGTTTGCAAAAGCCTTTGGGGGAGTAGATGGCAGTGATCCGGATTACTTCAAACTGCTGGTTTGGGGAATGGCCAAGGGGAAGGCAACAGATTCTGTTGAGTTCCACCTGGCCGATTATCGCTTCGATAATGCAGCAGAGGATTATATAATAAAAACCTGGCAGTGGGTTGACCTCAGCTCGCTGGGTAAGGTGGATAGCCTGATGTTTGGTCTGGAGTCTTCAGACAATGGTGATTGGGGAATGAATACTCCGGCCTATTTCTGTCTGGATAACCTTATGGTCCATCCAGATGGCGCACCCTATGTGGCCAATCCCATGGGCGATCTGTCGATTATCAGTAATGATAGTGCCTATGTATTTGATATCAGTGAGGTGTTCTCTGATCCGGACGATGCTGATTCGGCTATTGTGAAAGCGGTAAAATCAAACAGTAACGAAGATATACTTTCCGCTTCCATCGCGGGTGATGAGCTGACTTTGAGTGGGAGATATAGTTCACTAAAAAATGTCAATGAGGAGGTTGAGCTGGTTCTGGAAGGAAGCCTGGGCGGATTAGCAGCATTGGATACAGTGCTTGTATCACTGGAATATCCCAGCGGCATAGAGGATGATCCCCTGGCTCATGTAAGGATCTATCCTAATCCCTCTCAAGGTCAGTTCGTTATAGGGTCGGAGTCAGGGGAAGTCCTGGATGTTTCGATTTATAGTATTACAGGAACGAAAGTATATACCAACAGGCACTTACTTTCAGGAGAGAGCATTGATCTGAACGCTCAGGCTGCAGGAGCTTATATTGTTCGCATTCAAAACCGAAGCGGTGTTATTAGTAAAATGATCCAGATCCAGTAGCACTGTGCTTCGAAAGCTCATTATATATGCTTTTCTGATTCTCACCCCTCTGGGGGCCAGAGCGCAGTATATATCGCAGGTGATAGAATATTTGCCGGCGCCCGGACAGTTTATTAATAGTATGCCCTGGGGTTTACCTGTCTCGGCCTCTTCCTTGATTGGAGGGGTCAATGGAAGCCTCTCCCTTGGTGCTTTCGGAGGCAAGGTGGTTTTTCGTTTTGCGGAAGCAGTGGAGAACCATCCCGACAATCCTTATGGGATTGATTTTACGATTTTCGGGAATGCCACCTCCGAATGGTCCGAGCCCGGGGTAGTCTGGGTGATGAAGGATGAGAACGAAAATAGCCTGCCCGACGATACCTGGTACGAACTGGCCGGAAGTGATTACCATTTTTCCACAACACTGAGGGAATACGAAGTAAGCTATGCCAATCCGGGAGGAGAAGAGGCCAGGGATGTACCCTGGTCCGATCAGCTTGGGAACTCCGGAGCGATCAAAGCCAACAGTGTTCACACTCAGCCTTACTATCCTTTAAGCGATTCATTTCCTGAGGTACCTGAAGATACATATATGCTATCTGGCACCCTGATTCAGGGAGCCGTGGATGTGGACCATCCCCCTCTTATTAAATCGCTCAGAAGGAGTTTCGCTTATGCAGATAACCAGGTACGGGGATCGGGACCACATACGGTACCTGATAATCCATATACCCTGGAGGTGGAGCACTCGGGAGCCGATGCCTTTGATATCGGCTGGGCTGTGAATGAGGAAGGTTCTTATGTGGAACTGGACCAGATTCATTTTGTAAAAGTACAGACTGGGATTTTGCATGAAGGAGGCTTTCTGGGGGAGATCTCCACGGAGATCACTGGAGCAGTCGATGTGGCTCCGGATCACACCATATCGGGCATGCTCGATCTTCTGGTGATTCAGGACCTAAGTGCAGAAGTCGATACCGGCTCTATTCAACTAGAGTTATATATGTTCCATATGGGCAGGCCGGTTTCTTTGCCTCAGGTTCAGTGGACCAGTAGCGAAGAGTGGGCATCGGTGGATGAAAGCAATATGTTATTTCTTTCCGGAAGCGGTGCGCTCACCCTGACCGCAACGGTTGTAGGAGAATCCTCCATCACTGCTTCAGTATCAACTCTGGTAAACCCAGAGTTACAAGTTGGCTTTGAGTTAAGGGAATTCGATACCGGACCCACCCTCTATCCCAATCCAGTCAGGGATTTTTTCCATGTAAGCGGGGTGGAGCAGGTCAATCTCTTTTTATATGAAAGCACCGGAAAATTGCTTATGCAGCTTGAGGATTACACTGCCGGGGATGCTATCAGCATCCAGGAACTCTCCCCAGGACTTTACTTCTTAAAGATTGGTGAGAGTAGATCTGCTTCATTCTTGAAACTTCTTAAACAGTAATATGAGAAGAGTGGCATGCATCATTGCAATGGCCGGACTGCTGGTTTCCCCCCTATACTCACAGGGAATGCAGGATTCTGTATATGTCATTCAGGAGGTGGCCATTACAAAGGAGCGGATTTTTGTGAAGGAGCAGGCAGGAATGAAACAGACGCAGGTGGACAGCGTGGTACTGCAAAATAAGGCCCATCTTTCCCTTTCGGACCTTCTATCGGAGAACACTTCGGTATTTATCAAGAATCATGGACGCGGTGCCCTGGCCACAGCTTCTTTCCGTGGTACCTCTCCTTCCCATACTCAAGTGAGCTGGAACGGCATTAATATCAACAGTCCCATGGCCGGCATGGTAGATTTCTCACTGATCCCGGTTTATATTATTGATGAGCTCAATCTTAAGCATGGCTCTGCATCACTGGCCGACCGAAGCGGGGGAATTGGGGGGTCCATCAATATTAACAACAGGGCAGACTGGAACGATAAGTACAGCATCGCATATTTGCAGGGCATTGGGAGTTACAGCACCTTTGATGAATTCCTGCAGGTGGGTGTTGGCAACAAGAAGATTCAGATCAAGACCCGCTTGTACCACAATTATTCCAAAAACGACTATACCTTTTATAACCGAGGGATAGCAAACATTGATCCTGTTTCAGGAGCTATTAGCAATCCCATAGATACGAACCATAATGCATCTTATATGCGCTATGGTCTCTTACAGGAGATCTATTACCGGCCCGCAAGCAATCATCTTTTATCGCTGAAATACTGGGGTCAGTTTGCCGACCGGACCATCCCCAAGCCCACCTCTTATGAGGGGCCCGATAATTCCAATCTGAACAGTCAGGAGGACAGGGACCATCGGGTGGTGGCTGACTGGAAATATTATGGAAATTTTGGCAAGCTATTGCTTCGTTCCGGCTATGCGGAAAAGGGGCTTGATTACAAGCAGATGAACCAGGTACCGGGACTGGGACTGATTCCAGCCATCTGGTCGGAAAGCAGACAACAGAGTCTTTACAATACTTTCTCTTACTCTGGAGGGACAGATGGAGATCTTTCCTGGAAAGGCAGTATAGATTTGAATTATCATAAGGTGAGATCGGCCGATTCTGTCTCCGGTGCCGGGTACGAAGGCCAGCGAAACGAGCTCTCTACAATGTTTGCAGTGCGTAAAAGTTTTAAGGACAGGGTGAACCTGAACCTTATGCTCCGGCAGGAGTGGGTGGATGGGCTCAGGCTACCCTTTATCCCCTATTTTGGTATGGACCTAAGGTTGATAGAAGGGGTGGACCTGCTCTTAAAAGGGAACCTTGCAAGGAATTATCATCTGCCTACGCTCAATGACCTCTACTGGCAGCCCGGCGGCAATCCTGACCTGTTGCCCGAAGTAGGATATACTGTGGAGGGTGGACTCGCATACCAGCAGGCGTTTTCTGGACATCTGCTGCTTACTGAGCTTTCACTCTACCGTAGCCAGATTGATAACTGGATAATCTGGATTCCCTCCTACAGGGGTTACTGGGAGCCACGCAATATCAGGAGTGTGCTGTCAAAAGGACTGGAATATAACATTCAGCTCCAGGGATACATCTCAGAGTTCAACTATAGACTTTCTGCCACCTATGGCTACACCAGCGCTGTCAACCAGGGTGATCCGCTAATCTGGAGTGATGAATCTTATGGAAAACAACTGGTATATATACCTCTTCACTCGGGGAACATGATGGCGCACCTTGGGTGGGGCAATCTCTTTTTCACCTACCAGTTCAATGCCTACAGTGAACGGTATACTACTTCGAGCAACGATGTAAGCCGGCGCGACAAGCTCTATCCATATTTTATGAATGACATTTCTGCGGGGAGCACTTTTCGTTTGAAGCGACTGGACCTAAGCCTGGAGTTCAAAGTTTATAATCTCTTGAATGAGCCATATCATACCATACTTTACCGGCCCATGCCTGGAAGAAATTACCAGCTGGTTTTTAAGATCCAAATCTAAGACCATGTTGATCCGGAAGATAATATATATAGGACTGCCCCTTCTTCTTTCCCTCACCGGATGCATGAAGGATGATGAACTTTGGGAGTTTGAAAAGCCAGCATATGACATTCCCTATGCAGGGATATTTGTCATCAATGAGGGAAATTTCATGTATGGGAATGCCTCACTGACCTACTATGACCCTGAGACCAGGCAGGTTATTGATGATGTTTTCTTTCAAACAAATGCCTTGCCACTGGGCGATGTGGCTCACTCCATGACCATTCGTGACAGCCTCGCTTACGTGGTAATCAACAACAGCGGCAGGATCTATATTTTCAATAAAAACACCTTTGAGGTGAAGGGGAAAATTACAGGACTCACTTCTCCCAGGTATATGCATTTCATAAGCGAGACCAAAGCCTATGTAACTGATCTCTATGCCAGGTCAATAGCAGTAGTAAACCCACAAACCATGGAGGTGACAGGGGCAATTCCGGTAAGTAACAACAATGGAGATTTCTATCAACACGCCACTGAGCAGATGCTGCAGTACGACCGCTTTGTTTATACCAATTGCTGGAGTTACGACAAGCAGGTACTGGTGATCGATTCGGAAGAGGACCGGGTGGTCGACTCTATTGAAGTAAGGAAACAGCCCAACTCCATGGCGATGGACAGGTATAATAACCTGTGGGTGCTGTGCGACGGGGGAACAGAAGGGAGTCCCTATGGAAAAGAGGCGGCAGGATTGATGAGGATCGGGGCGGGATCAACAGAGGCTGAACTTGTCCTGGATTTCTCTCCCGAAGAGATGCCAAGGGACCTGAAGATCAACGGAACAGGTGATACACTTTACTACATCAATGGAGATGTTTACAGCTATGCGGTAAATGCTTCTGCCGGTCCTAAGCTCCTGGTTGAAAGCCCGTATGAAGGAAGCATGTTGAATGGATTTTATGGTCTGGAGGTGGACCCGCAAAGCTCTGAGATCTATGTGGCCGATGCTGTTGACTTTGTACAAAAGGGGATGGTTTACAGGTTTAGCCCGGAAGGAGTAGCGGTCGATACATTCCGTACGGGTATCGCTCCAGGAGGATTCTGTTTTAATTTCTGAAAATAAGTTGTAATTTGCTTAGGCTTTTTTTACAGAAAACAGATCCATGACAATTCAACAATACCAGAAGAAATGCTCAAGGGAGTACCTGAAGAGCATTAAATTTCCCAAAGAGAACTCATACCTGTATGGAAATCCGGTTCAAACAGTGGTTCCCATAGAGACGGCCATCGGAAAAATTATGATTATTGGCCCCCAGCCTGCAGCCAAGGTCTTTTTTGTGGATGATATACCTGATGTACCCCTCTATGATGCAACAGCTCCCTTTTCAATTGAGCCCTACTATGATGGAAACCGTGTGCGCAGCTCATATACAGGGCAGGAACTGAGTGAAGTGATCCTGGAAATGCTCGAGATACCCAGGAAAAAATGCTGGTTAACCACTCTGGTGAAGGTGTTTCTTTTTGATGAGGATCATGTGAAGAAGTATAAGCGACTTGGAAAGGCAATCAATGAGAACAAATCAAATTATAGTGAATTGGCTCTCAAGAGCATGCCCTGGATTCGGGATGAAATTGAAATCGCTAATCCCAAAACCATTATCCTTCTGGGCCCGGAAGTCATTTCCAGCATGCTGCTAATTTCTATGGAGGAGGCCAAGGAGCTCATAACCGGAGAGGTCGTGGAGAAAAAAATTATCTGGAAAAACTCCAATTTTATTTGCTTGCCACCGCCGGGAGTGATCATGGACCGATCGGCCCGTAATCCCTGGCCCAGGAATTTTGCCCTTCAGATTGGACCGAAAGCCGCTGCAGAGATCAAAAGACTGGAGGCTCAGCCCAGTATCTGATCCAGCTCTAATTTTGCATGTAAAAACCCACCCCTGATCTCAGAGGTGGGTTTTTCTATTCCCCAGGGAATAACTCAGGCATTCTAGCTTAGGGATGTTTGCGAAGCAAAATAAGCACTTTGCGAATAAATATCCCTAAGTGGTAAGTTGCCTGGTTTAGATCCCGCTAAAGTCAACATTGTCAAACACCAGCGATGGCAGTTGCCACGAACGGGTGTTGTCCACATCACTACCCACTGCAACCAGGTCTTTCCATAGCTGTTTGAAATTGCCGGTGATGTTCATCTCAGCCACAGGCTGGATCAGTTTCCCTTTTTCCACGAGGAATCCTTCGATACCAAAAGAGAAATCACCTGTGGCACCATTGCTGTTTCCGCCGTTGAACCCGGTTACCAGGATGCCCCGGTCAATGTCGGCCAGCAATCCTTCCAGATCCTTTTCACCAGGTTTGAAAACCAGGTTGGTGGTACTTCCGGAGGTGGCTTCCATCTCCAGCTTCTTGGCATAGTAAGTGTCTATATAGTAAGTTTTTAAAACACCATTTTCAACCACACTCCTTTTTTCAGTGGCCATTCCTTCACTGTCAAAAAGTCTGGAACCACGTCCGGATACAATAAAGGGGTCATCTACGATGGTCATCAGATCGGAACCGATCTTCTCTCCCTTCATTCCAATCAGGAAGGACTGCTTTTGCTGGATGGAACCCCCATTCAGGGCTGAGATCAGGGGTCGGAGGGGCTGACCGACCATCTTGTTTTCCACAATCATAGGCATCTTTCCAGATCCAATCTTCGCCTGCCCGAGACGCTCCAGTGCCCTTTTCAGCGCTTTCTTTCCGATATCCTTACGAATCAACTTATCACTGAAAATGGAAGACTCGTACCAACCACCACGTGGACGAGCTGTCCCATCGGTCACAGATACAGAAGCACTCAGGGAATAGTATGAGTTTTCAGAATCTCCTTCAAAGCCATTGCTGGCCACCATTACACTGCCGCTCATCCCATCACTGTAAGAGGTGGAGACAGAGATGATGCGATCATCCGAGCCAAGCACTTCTTTTTCCAGCATAAAGGCATCCTTTACCTTTTGCTGGGGGTCCACTGTCTTGAACTTGGAATCCACAGTCTTCAGATCGGGCCCATTGCCTTTGTAATAGCGGTCCGGATCCGGAAGGGTGCGGAACTCATCTTCGGCCAGATACCTGGTTCCGGCGATGGCCTCTTCTATAAATTTGGCCAGTTCTTCTTTGTTTGATATCCTGTTGGTGGAGATGCTGGAATACTTATTGTCTACATAAAGGTTGATTCGCATACCGCTCTGGTTGGATTCCTGGAGCTTGTCAATCTTCTCATTCCTTACCTCGATCTGGCTGCTGTTGTTATTGTATATAATTACACGGGCCTGCTGTGCACCATTCTGAATGGCGTGTTCCATTGCCCATTTTGCTATGCTGTATTTTTCGTCTTTGGTCATGATTCAATGTTTTCAGGATTATGCACTGGTTCCTCCAACGGTGAGTTTTTTCACAAGTACGGAGGGTAGCCCCATACCAACCGGAACCGATTGTCCCCCTTTACCACAGGTCCACGTACCCGTAGCAGTCTGGTAATCCCCGGCAGCCATGGTAATATCGGCCAGTGCCTGGGGCCCGTTCCCGATGATATTGATGTCCTTTATGGGTGTGGTAAGTTTTCCATTCTCGATCAGCATTCCGGATTTTACAAAGAAAGTAAAATCCCCGGCACCGATTTTCACCTGGCCATTGGTAAAATTATCCACATATACCCCGTAATCGACACTTGAGATAATCTCTTCGGTAGTATGGGGACCATTCTCCATATAGGTGATCCGCATCCGGGGAAGCGGTACATGCCTGAATGACTGCCTGCGACCATTACCGGTTGGATCCACACCATAGTATTTGGCACTGATCCGGTCGTGCAGATAGCTTTCAAGCACCCCGTCCTTAACCAGATACACCTTTTTCACATCATTCCCTTCATCATCCACATTGATGGCTCCTCGATTGTATTCCATGGTTCCGTCTTCAACGATATTGATAAAGTCTTTAGCTATACTCTTGCCCATTTTATCCGAGAATATGGATTCTCCCTTGCGGTTGAAATCTGCTTCGAAGGGATGTCCCATGGCTTCATGGAGCAGAATTCCGGATCCACCGGCACCCAGCACTACGGGTAATTCTCCGGCTTTCGGTTTCCCTGCACCAAAGAGGAAGTTGGTCTTTTTCACCGCTTCCTGAGCCAGCTCTTCAACCAAATCGTCGTTCATAAATTCAAAACCCATGCGCACGGAGCGTGCACTATAATCATTCTCAATTACTCCATCCTTCTCCATCACGCAAACCACACCAAGAGTGGCCATGGGGCGATAGTCGAATGTAAGCAGTCCCTCCGAGCTATAGAACATCACATAGGAGGTTTCGTCCCGCTGGAACACCCTGGCTTTGGTCACTTTTTCATCCAGTTCATACAGTCGATCGTTTACTTTCTGTACAAATGGAATTTTCTCTTCAATGGTCGAATTTTCCCATTTCTGAGTGACCTTATAGTAGTTGGGGATTGTTTTTTCGATGAGTTCACCCTGGTTGAAGGTGACGGGATCATTGGCTATATTGGCGGCTGTTTTTGCCACTTTTAACATATCCTGTAAGCTGGTGGATTCGGTGTAGGCGAAACCAGTCTGGTCGCCCTTCAGAACCCTGATTCCAACGCCGTAGTCGACATTAGAGTTTGAACTGTTTACCTTTCCGTCTTCCAGGCCAAGACTATTTGAAATGGTATGTTCGAAAAAGAGATCTGCATAGTCTCCTCCCTTTGACATTGCTTCTGCAATCACTTTCTGCAACATTTCGGGAGTCACTTCAAAATGGTCTAAATAGCTTTTCACATCAGGTGAGATTTGAATGTTCTGGCAAGATTTTAAGAGTGGGGGTAACACCATGGTTCCTGCCACTGCAGCACCGCCAGTTTTAATAAAACTTCGTCTGTCTAACGTCATTTTCTCTGGGTTTAGCTTAAAAAGCGGTCAATGTACAATTTTCCGGTGTAATAGGAAATAGGAGCTAGCATGGTTAGCAGCATCTTAACTTTTTTTATGTTATTTTTATGATCATTGAGAAGAAAACCAAAACATACCCCATGAAAAATATGAAAATTATGGCCATCGCAGTTCTTGCTTTGGCTTTAAGTGCTTGTACTACTGTTACAGATGAATGGATTACACTATTTGACGGCGAAACCCTTGAAGGATGGACCGCAAATGAGAGTCCCGACTCATGGCTTATTGAGGAGGGTGCCATTGTCACTGCAGGTGTGCGCTCCCACCTGTTCTATTCCGGCGATGTGCTGGATCACAACTTTAAAAACTTTGAATTCAGCGTAGATGTAAAGACTCAGCCGGAAGCCAATTCAGGCATCTATATTCATACCAAGTTACAGGAAGAAGAATGGCCCTATGACGGATATGAGTGCCAGGTGCTTAACTCCAGTGGCGAGGGCGACTATGTGGAGCACAAGATGACCGGTAGTATCTATGCCATTCGTAATGTCTGGAAATCGGTGACCCCCGATAATGAGTGGTTCAACTACCGCATTGTAGTACAGGGGAAAACCATCCAAACCTTTATCAATGGTGAGATAGCTGCTGAATATACCGAACCAGATGAGGTCTATCGTCCGGAAAGTTTTGCAGGCAGGCTCCTCTCATCGGGAACTTTTGCTTTCCAGTGCCACGATCCGGGCAGTGTGGTGGCTTATAAGAATATCAAGGTAAAGCCCCTGGCTGATGATCTACCAACTCCCGGAACTCCCCCGACTGACCTGGAATTTGAGAAAAAGATCGTTGATCTTTCCAGTCAGAATTTCCCTCTGATTGATTTTCATACCCATCTGAAGGGTGGACTGACTCTTGAAGAATTGTTGGCTCATGCTCGCTCTTATGGATTCACCTATGGCTTTGCAGTGAATTGCGGACTCAAAATGGGCTTTGAAACCGACGATTCGCTGAAGGCCTACCTGGATGCATTTGAACCTACCCCCTTTGCATGGCATGCCATGCAGGCTGAGGGCAGGGAGTGGTTGGATTTGTTCAGTGGAGAGAGCCGTGAACGCTTCGACTATGCCTTTACCGATGCTATGACCTGGACCAATAATAGAGGTGTGCGGCAACGGCTCTGGATGCCCAATGAGACTGATGTTGGAGATCCCCAGGATTTCATGGATCAGCTTGTGGACAACATTGTTAAGGTAGTCACCACTGAGCCCATCGATATTCACGTGAATCCCACCTATCTGCCGGCTGATATTGCCGACCAGTATGATGCTTTGTGGACAGATGCACGCATCGACCGTGTTGTACAGGCCCTGGCCGAAAGCGGGGTAGCACTGGAGATTAACAATCGATTCAAGATACCCAGTGCCAAGATTATCAAGAAAGCCAAGGAGGCTGGAGTGAAATTTACCTTTGGAACCAACAATGGAGGGGCCAGCGACCTGGGAAGAATGGAATATGGCATCGATATGGTTTACGAATGTGATCTCACCTCCCATGATATGTGGTTTCCCGGAATGTAGTTTGATTTATCTTACATCTAAAATGTCGTCTTATGGGAAAGTTTGATCTGAACCGTCGCCAGTTTCTGGGTGCCCTTTCGCTGGGTACCGCCCACCTGATGTTTAATAATCCCCTGTATGGTGCTACCGGAAGGTTTAGCTCTGTGGATCCTTTGCAACGGGTTGCACTGGGGAAAACGGGGATACAACCCACACTGCTTGGTGTGGGTACCGGGATCAGTGGCGGAAACCGCAGTTCATATCTGACCAGGCAGGACAAAGCCAAGAGCATTGCCACCCTTCGCCATGCTTATGATCGTGGCATCCGGATGTTCGACAATGCCGACACCTATGGTACACACAGCCTGGTGGCCGAGGCCTTGAAAGGAATGGACCGGGAGGAGATTGTTCTTACCTCCAAGATCTGGACCCGGGATGGGGGCATTCCGGAGCCGGAGCGCCCCGATGCCAATATTGTGGTGGATCGTTTTCGAAAGGAGTTGAACACCGATTATATCGATGTGGTCCAGTTACATTGTATGGTGGATGCACAATGGACAGATCATGAGCGGAAACAGATGGATATTCTGGAAGATCTGAAGGTGAAAGGGGTGATTAGGGCCCATGGCACTTCTGTACACTCACTGGAGGCCATGATCGCCGGAGTGAATGACCCATGGGTGGATGTGCTTCATGCACGTATCAATCCCTTTGGAATTGCTATGGATCGTCCCGATCCGGCCGAAGTGGTGGAGGTGATTCACCAGATGCATAGTTCTGGAAGGGGTGTGATCGGTATGAAGCTGGTGGGAAACGGAGATCTTCGTGACGAAAGCGAGAAGATCGATCAAGCCTTGAAATTTGTGCTGGGTTTGGGTAGTGTGGATATGATGATCGTAGGTTTTGAATCTGAAGCACAAATCGATAACTACCTTGACCGAATGGAAAAGGCACTGAAGGAGGTAAGCTGATCAGATAGCAACTAAGACTTTCGAAGCAGGTCGATGACAGTCATATAGCCAGAGACCATGGCGCCGGAAAAACCACCACCGATCTTTCCCCAAGCGGAAGCGATAAATATGTTCCCTGGCAATGCAGACAGGTAATCAAGGGAGCGACCGGGATGCTGGGCAAAACCATAGACAGCCCCCTTGGGATTCAGGGTGAAGCGTTCTACACTTAATGAAGTAGCTACCTCTACATATTCCACAGCTTCTCGAAATCCCGGGAGGATCTTCTCCAGACGGCTTGTAATAATGTCTGCCACATCTTCCTTCATGCGCATATACTCACTACGCTCCAGGCTTTCCCAGTCGGAAGAATAGTCGATGGCACAAACCGCACCTACACTTTTGCCTTCCGGAGCCAGGCGGGAATCCACCTGTCCGTAGTCCACAAAGGTAAAACTGCGTGTGCTGAAATCGCTATGCATATTCCCCAGGATATCTTTCTGGGACTTAACAGATTTATCGTATATGAATGTGGAATAGTTCTTATTCCCAATCTCCTTCAGGGATTTATTAAAGCCATAATAAACAGTCAACAGGGAAGCTCCTATGGTCATATCCTTGATGGACCGGGCCAGTGGTGCGGAGTCATTTTTAGACAGAAGCCCGCATAATCCGGGTATGGATCCATTCATGATGAATTGCGGTGCCGTGGCCTGTTCGATCTGCCCCTTATTTTTTCCTTTCATCTCTTTAAAAGAAACTCCTGATACTTTGTCTCCCTGATAATCCAGGGAAGTAACCAGTTGATTGAGCCTCACGTCTCCGCCCTGTTCTTTAATCAGATCACTCAGGGCATCAGATAAGCATTGCGATCCACCCTGGATGAAGCTGGCAGTACCTCCATAGTAAGAACCCTGGGCATTCAGGTAGTAGAGCCAGGATAGGGAGTAGGGATCGTCGTGATAGTAACCCAGGTTGCCAAGCAATACAAGTTTCAGGTCCTCATCACCGATAATTTCATCCAGGAAAACACCCACACTTCGATCGGGCTTGCCCTTATGGGCAACCATGACCCTGCGAACATTCAATACATGGTAGAAGTAATCGTCAATTCCTTTTTCCTCTCCCGGAAAGGTTTTTTTCAAAAGTACTTTGGCTTCTTCAGGATCATGGGGAATCACCAGCTCGTAACGCTCATTGATAAAACGGTAGAATTCGGGTACGGGCAGGAAGGTAACTCGTTCGCCCAGTCCGATATCATCAAAAATCCGCTTCTTGATATCCCTGGGATGTAGCCCATCCATTTCATGAAGCCCAACCTCCATGGTAAAATCTCTTCGCTTAAAAGTGGTGGCACAACCACCTGGCCGATCATGCTGTTCCAGGACCAGAACACTCTTTCCTTCTTTGACCAGTTTGGCCCCTGCGGTAAGCCCACCCAGTCCGGACCCTATAATAATGACATCGTAATGCATATCTTACAGCTTGATTTATTTCTCCTCATCGCCCGGGATGGGATATCTCTTAAATTCAGTGTTCCGATCAAACAGGTAACGATAGGTAATATAGTGTTTCACCGATTTGCAACCAACGCCCATAAAGATCTTTCGCATCTTGGGATTGAAATCACCCACCCAGGAAAATTCAATCTCCGTGTAGTGTGGTTTCCGCTCAAATACCCTGACCAGGTTGAGGATGATTCCCGCCTCAATCCCCCGGCTCTGGTAGGCTGGGATTACGCCCATCAGGACTCCCCGTGCCCGGGTCATGGTCTTCTTTCTCTTGAGGTAGAGGAACTTTAGCATGGCCGGAAGATTGAGTTTGCCGTTGAGGTGTTTCAGGATCAGGTTTACATCGGGGTACATCAGGTAGATGGCAATTGGTTTGCCTTTGCTATAAGCGAGCCATATGAACTCTTCGTCGATGATGGCTTTTGCCTTTTTTATGGTCTTCTTGATGTAGGAGACCTCCAGGGGCTCAAAATTCTCCTTAAAGGAAGCCCAGGCCTCATTAAAAACCGTCACAAAATCCCGGACGAAGAGGTCGGGCTCCTTCCATGTGAAATGTTTGAACTCATACTCGGGATTTGAAGCTACTCGCTGAGCAATCCTTTCAAAGCGGGGAGGTAGCGGTTCAGTAACATCCAGGTGAAAACCCTCTTGCTTAAAGTAGGTTTGAAAACCATACGTTTCAAACAGCTCCTGGTAATACGGGTGGTTGTATGCGATTTCGTAGGAGGGGTGGGTAAAACCATCCACAAGTAAACCCCAGTATTTGTCAGTTTCGCCAAAATTGACAGGTCCGTCCATGGCCTCCATGCCTCTTGCTTTCAACCATTCCCTGGCGGTATCAAAAAGCTGGTTGGCAGCCTCCTGCTTGTGGATGCATTCAAAGAAACCTGTGCCCCCGGTTGGCTGATCATGTTTGTCACAGCTGTTACGGTCTATAAAGGCAGCTACCCGGCCGATTAATTGCTGCTGGTCATCGTAGAGCAACCATCGGGCCGCCTCTCCATGTTCGAAATAGGTATTTTGCTGCGGATCAAAGATCGAATTAATCTCTTTGTCGAAGGGACATACCCAGGTATCATCGTCGCGGTAAATGATACGGGGAACATCCAGAAATGCCTTTTGCTCACGCCGGGTTATTACCTCCTGTGTGGTCATGTAGCCTTGCTATAGATGGATTCTAGCAGCTTGCTATACCGTTCTGCCACCACCTTGCGTTTGAGTTTCAGGCTTGCAGAAAGTTCGCCAGTGGCAGGTGACCATTCTTCGTGGACCATGCGGAATCTTTTGAGCCGCTCCCACTCCAACAGACTCTCGTTAATTTTAGCAATCTCTTCATTCATCATCGTGACCACCTCTGGTACTTTGATCAGCTCCTCCCTTTTCTTCCCGTTTTTGATGTTGTTGTTGACGCACCACTCCTTCAGGTAAGAGAAATCGGGAACCAGCAACGCACTTGCAAATTTCTGGTGCTCACCCACCACCATCACCTGGTCGACGAAAGCCGACTCCTTGATGCGATTCTCAATTTGCTGTGGAGCTACATATTTTCCGCTGGAGAGTTTGAATATCTCCTTCTTTCGGTCGGTTATCATCAGGAATTTCCCATCTTCCATGTGACCAACATCGCCGGTATGGAACCATCCTTCCTCATCAAATACGCTCTTGGTCTGTGCTTCATCCTTATAATAGCCCGGCATTACACAGTCGCCCTTGCAGAGGATTTCTCCATCGTCGGCAATTTTTAGTTCCACGCCATCGATCACTGTGCCAACCGATCCCAGTTTACATCGTTCCTTTTCGGTCCGGTTAATGGTGATAATAGGAGAAGTTTCGGTGAGACCATACATATTGATAATTTTCAGTCCGCTGGCCCAAAAGATACGCTCCAGTCGCGGTTGCAGTGCAGCACCTCCGCATCCCACCATTTTGGCGTGTCCACCCAGTGCTTCCCTCCATTTAGTGAAGATCATCTTATCGGCAATCTTCAGTTTCCGATAGTAGAGCCAGCCCTTTTTTCCATGGGGCTCATATTGCAATCCCAGCTTCACGGCCCAGAAGAAGATCTTCTTTTTCATGCCCGTCAAACTTCTCCCTTTAGCTATCACACTGTCGTAGATTTTCTCCAGGATTCTGGGAACAGCATCAAAGCCGGTGGCCGAAATCTCCTTCAGGTTGGCAGCAATGGTTCCCATGCTTTCTGCGTAATAGATGCAGGCGCCCGAATACTGGGTTTGGTAGTTACCCAGCCTTCCGCCCACATGACAAACAGGAATTATGGCCAGATAACGGTCCGTCTCATTTAGCTTGAACACATCGGAGGCAGCCAGGAAGTTACTTACGAGATTTTTATGTGTGAGCATAACCCCCTTTGAACGGCCGGTAGTACCTGAAGTGTATATAATGGAGACCACTTCGTCGGGGAGAATCTCATTTTTGATGGCTTCCAGCTTTTCCCGGGTCTCTGAAGAAGCATGTTTCCCCTTTTCAAGCACGTCGCTCCAGTGCTTTGCTCCTTCGATGGTATCAAAAGTAAATAAGTGCTCCACCGCTTTAATCTTTTTTGCTTCCGGCTGGATCATCTCATAAAGTTTCTGGTCTGAGACAATCACCATTTTAGCGTCGGAGTGTTTCATGATATAGTTATACTCTTCAGCATTCATGGAAGTGAATACCGGCACATGGACGATCCCTGCCATTGACATGCCCATATCCACAAAATTCCATTGGGGCCTGTTATTGGTAACGGTTATGATTTTGTCACCTTTCTTAAAACCCAGCTCCAGGAGTCCGAGGCCAAACTGATGGGATATTTGGCTGTATTTCTCTGAAGAATAGAAATTCCATTCACCCTTGATTTTTTCGGACAGGGCATTTTTACCGGGAAACTTTGTGGTAAAGCGTTCTAGCAGATCAAAATTACGTGTGGGGACCATGGTTGATGATTTGACGGTTCCCTGCAAGATAATCAATCTAGACGAAATAGACAGGATCTAATAGTAGCTACTCCCATCCCAACAGTGGGTACACAGCTTCTCTTTGGGTAGCCCGATGGCCTCAATCAGATCGCCCAGGTCCTGGTACATGAGGGAATCAATTCCCAGGTTTTTTGCAATTTGCTCTACCATTTGCTTGTACTTCTCAGTAGTGGGATCGGCATACTCCTCCAGGTGGATTTCTTCACCCTCCAGCTGTTTGATAGCCTTTCGGGTGGCCAATTCCATGGTGGATCGCGATTGTGAGAAGTTCAGAAAGTTGCAAGGAAAGGTGAGTGGCGGACATGCAATTCGCATATGAACCTCCTTGGCTCCCGCCTGCCGAAGGTCGGCAGTATTGTCCTTGAGCTGGGTTCCACGCACAATGGAGTCATCGAGGAAGACCATGCATTTATCCTCTATCATTGCTTTGTTGGGGATCAGTTTCATTTTGGCAACCAGTTCTCGCATATCCTGGTGTTGTGGCATGAAGCTCCTTGGCCATGTGGGGGTATATTTGGAGTATGCTCTTTTGTAGGGAACGCCATTGTGGTTACCATAGCCGATGGCATGGCCCACTCCAGAATCGGGAACCCCGCAGACAAAATCGGGCTTCACTGTATCTCTTTTTGCAAGGGCGGCACCACAACGATACCTCACCTCATCCACATTGATCCCTTCATAGTAAGAGGGTGGGTAACCATAGTAGACCCAGAGGAAGGCACATACCTGCATTTTTTCGCCTGCTGGCTTCAGGGTCCGGTAACCACTGGCAGTAATCTCAACAATTTCGCCTGGTCCGAGATAGTACTCAATTTCATACCCATTATTGGGAAAAGCGCAGGTCTCTGAAGCAACAGCATAGGCCCCATCCTTTTTTCCTATGATGGCTGTAGTCCGGCCCAGTTTGTCCCGCGCCGCAATGATTTTGTCAGGAGTCAGGATCATCAGAGTACAGGATCCCCTGACTCTCTCGTAGACGTTTTCTATGCCTGCCACAAAATCATTTTCCTCGCAGACCAGGTTGGCCACCACTTCGGTGGGATTTACATTGCCCTGGAAGTTCTCAGTGAAGTGCCCCTTCTTGTCCAGGAAGTGCTGTTCAAGATCATCAATATTGACCATGCGGCAAACCGTGGCGATAGCGAATCGACCCATATGTGAATTGAACATAATGGGTTGGGGGTCGGTGTCGCTGATAATTCCGATTCCACCGTTTCCACTGAATTTTGCCAGATCGGGTTCGAATTTCGATCTGAAATATCCATCTTCGAGGCTATGGATGGACCTTCTGAATCCTTCCTTTTCGTTGTAGAACACCATCCCTGCCCTCTTGGTACCCAGGTGGGAGTGATAATCGGTTCCATAAAATACATCGTACACGCAATCCTGTTTGGCAATTGCCCCGAAGAAGCCACTCATTTTGGAAATAGTTTTAGGTTCGTAGTGGTCCTAAAACTATGCATTTAAACTGTGAATGCAAACTAATTTAACAGCTCTTATCGATGAGCTGCTTCCCATCCGATCAAGGCCGATTTTCTGTTTAATCCCCACCGGTAACCATTGATCTCTCCCGTCTTACGAACCACCCGGTGACAGGGGATAAGGAAGGCTATCGGATTTTTACCAATGGCCCCTCCAGTGGCCTGAAGTCCCAGGAAATAATGAATGGCACGCTCAATACGTTTGTAGTTAACTTCTGCTTGCATGGTGTAAAGATAGGCGCGGATACTGGTTTCCAAAACCCGTTTCTTGCGCTCTTACAACAGGAGGTGTTGCTTCTCATTTTTGTTCCAGCCAGCCTGCGACTCATACTTCACTTTGAAGATCTTAAGGTCGGCCTGGCTCTCGTATTCTACGAAATAAATCTTTTTCTCGGCCTGACTCTCATATTCCACAAAATACCATAAACCATCTTCATTGGCTTGCGATTCATACTCCACAAAATAGATCTTTAGATCGCACTGCGATTCATACTCCACTACAAACACTTTCAGATCGGCCTGACTTTCATACTCAACCTTGAATACCTTTTGTCCCAGCATGGAGACAGGAGTAAGCATGAATGCAAGCAGGAGTAGATATATAGTTTTCATATTTCAGGACTACTGATGTAGATAAATCAGATCAAAAATTGGTCCAAAAAATATTCCTATCTTTTTATTGCTAATTTAAATGAACCAGGTATGAAATCGATCATTTGTTTTGGGGAGGTATTATGGGATGTATCGCCAGCTGGAAGAAAGCTGGGGGGTGCACCCCTTAATGTTTCACTCCGGGCTCAGTCATTTGGGAACAAGGCGGCCATGATTAGCAGTATAGGCAGGGACAAAATTGGAGAAGAACTTGCCGAAGCTATGAAGGTTCATGGCGGTAGCCTTGTGCATATACAGGAGACCGGAGAGTATGCCACCAGTGAAGTATTGGTAGCCCTTGACGAACATGGGACAGCGTCATATGAAATAAAAATGCCTTGTGCCTGGGATAATATTTCACTCCTGGAGCGCGATGTGGAAGCTGTGAAGGCCTCAGATGCTTTTATCTATGGGAGCCTTGTGGTCCGAAACAGAACTTCCAGGGAGACACTTTTTGCTTTACTTGATCATGCTCGTTATAAGGTATTTGACGTGAACCTGAGGCCACCCCATTACACCCCGGAAAGAATTATCAGCTTAATGGAAGCAGCTGATTTTGTTAAATTCAATGATGAGGAACTCTATGAGATTTGTGCTCACCTGGAGTTTAATGAGCAATCCCTGGAAGCGTGTATCAGCTTTATATCTGAGCAGACAGGCACAGACCAGATCTGCGTAACCCTGGGGAAAGACGGAGCGGTTCTCTTCAACAATAGCACCTTTTACTACAACAAAGGCTACAAGGTAACAGTAGCCGATACCGTAGGGGCCGGAGACTCCTTCCTGGCTACCATTATCTCTCAGCTTCTGAATGGCATGAATGCTCAGGAGGCCATTAATTTTGCCTGTGCCGTGGGCTCCATTGTAGCTTCGAAAAACGGGGCCAATCCCGAGGTAAGCTTAGCTGAAGTCCATACTATGCTAGGAATGAAGACAGGCAAATAGCCAGCACTGCTATTATTCAGGTTTCGCAGGTAGATTTGATTTCTGCCTTTTCCGGAAGGAAGAGGGGATCAGATTGAATCCTTTGATGCCAAATCGGCGTGCCAGTATTTCTAGTCCAAGCAGAGAGACGACACCGCCTGGCAAGATAACCAGAGTAGTGAAGATGGAGAATCGACCCACATCCTTTAACTGTTCGATAGCTGCTTCAACTTCCTCTTCGGAAGGGGGCTCTTTCCGTCCACTCAAATCCAGTTTCGCTTCCAGTAATTTGAAAAAAGAGCGGGCCATCTCTTCAGTCTCACCGGCCTCTTCTCCAACAGCACGAACCCCTTCATCAATGAGACCCTTGGTTTTGATTGCATATTTTCTGGCAAATAAATAGCTACGATGATTTTTCACCGGCAAGCCCCAGGCAGCATCTTTCAACGCTTTGAGTTTATTGAGAATGACGGACTCCTTTTGCATAGGTCTGTTTACAAAAGCTTGGTTTTTGATGTGGGCTTTGGTGATTTCACTACCAGTATGCGGCTCAAATTACCTGAGCTATTCGACAAACAATGTACGATGTCTTTTGGACTTTCTACAAGATTATCTTTTTCAACTGTGATTGTTTCATCGCCAACTCGCACATCAACCGCACCTTCGAGAATGTAAAAGAAAACATCGACTGGTGTGATATGTGGTTTTAAGCTATCGCCCGGTTTCAGACTGATATGCATGGCCTGTGCATTGTCGTAATCATATAGTCTACGCACATCCAATTTGTGAGGGGTGTCAACGATGTCTAGGCTTTTCCAGTTTATAATTTTCATAAGCTATTTTATAAGTAAACCCAAGTATTGCGGCTTAGTTCATATTATTAAATGTACGCTCTATATATATCCCAATTTCTTAAGAAATGCATCTGCCTGATCATAGGCTTTCCCCTGGACTTCTTTGTCCGGATGGGGCTCTCTGTTATCTGGTATTGTATTGGGGGTGAAAAGATGCCCGACACCATCATAAACAAATAATTCACAATGATTTCCATAGCCCAACATAAGATCATGAAACTGCTGAACTCCATCTAAGGGTGTAACGGTATCATCTTGTCCCTGGAGAATAATGGTTGGGGGCAATCCTACACGAACATGCTCAACCGGATTGGCACTGCTCACTGTAGTATTGGCACCAAAGACGTTAAATTTCCAACCTTCCCAGCCCTTTCCTTTTGGAAGTGATACTGCCGGTGAAACCAGGATCATTGCGTCGGGGATGGAATTAATTGTATTTCCCGGGATGGATTCACTAAAAATGGCCGCAGATGAAACCAGGTGGGCTCCGGCGGACCAGCCATAAGCCACAATGCGATCAGGATCGATATTCAGGGAAGTTGCACTTTGACGCATCCACATTATCAGGTCTCTTGCATCAGACATGGATTCAATGGCAGTGATATCGTGTACATTACATAATCGATACTGAGCAGCAATGGCCACCAGGCCCAGGTCTCTGAAATGCTTAGCTCTTTCAAACGCCCATGAAGGATTTCCCGAATTCCAACCTCCCCCATGAAAAATGACAATAGCCGGATGTCTCTCCAGGGCAAGTGTATCATTTGGATAGAAAATATGTGCTTCCAGATTAAAAGAATTATCTGTTTTGTATATTTCAACTTCATGGTCGGCCCTTGAATCCCTAACAGCAGTTAAATAATTCTGCATCTCCGTGACAATTGTATCTGATTTGCACACTTCTTCAAACTCTTTGATGTAGGGTTGACTGTTAGAGAGGCTATTATTTTCGATATGCTCTTTTAAGTATTCAGCATACCAATAATCTCTTAAAAATTGGCTGGTGAATATCTCAGGAATCAGCCTGCTTACTGCATCCATTTTCATGAGCTTGTAATGCTTCGAAGAAGTTTTGCCTTCCAGCAGATGCTCCGATTTATAGTCAATCCAGTCTTCGGCAAAATCTTTATAACTGGGTAAATCAAAACAGGCAAGCGTATCGATTTCCGGTACCTTGATATAAGAGATGGATTCATCACTTAACTCCACCTTTTCACCTGTATAATAGAAGTGATTTCTTGGGTAATAGAGCATGATCTTATTAAACGCAAAATTAACATCTGTTTTCCAGGCCTTCACAAAAACTTCATCAGCCGGGAGGTCTTCCATGAAGCGTCCTTTCATAGAGTCAATGGTGGAGATGTAATCTTCCTGGTCTTGTTGATGAATCTGTACCCAATTCTGATTGAGAAAATCATTGATTTCTTGTGAGACTGGCACTATTCCAAGGAGAAAAGTGTTGGAGGGAATTAAGTCGCCCTTGTATTCAATCGCATCCAGGCTTCCTCCGCTTATTTGAATATCAAGGCTGCTTTCCGGTAGCAGAAAAACTGTCCATTCTAAGTTTGCATATGAAATATCCAGAAAGACCGGTCTTTCTATCTCTTTGACAAAGCTGAATCCGCCACCTTCAGAAATCGGTATTGTTTGACCATCTATCTCAATCGTTCTATCGGCAGAATCTGAAACGCTTCCTGTAATTTGATACTGTATATTCTCGGTTGAACAGCTAATGTGAAGAGCGAAGATTAATACAATTAATGGGAGCCAGTTTTTCATTAATCTATAACTTTTCCAGTATTATGTAATGAATTTGCAGGAAAATAGAGCGGGTGATTGGTGTTATATCTACGGATAAATTCTCCTATTTTAATTTTCTTATCCCGTTTTCGAAGGGAAGCATATTCGGTGAAAAGCACAGCATCTCTTACCAGTAGTTTCTCAAAGACATCAACATTATAGGCTGCTAATGTATTTGATTCAAAATCAAAAAGATATTCTTGCCTCTCCCCTGTAACGTTTGCATAGTAGTATTTTTTATTGTGAGAGCGATAAAGATCTGTTGTTGTAGAATATACAGTGGTATCTCTTGGCTGAAACGTTTTTCTCTCATGTGTTGTTGCTGAGGCTGTAAAAATGGAAATACTGCCTTGAATAATTATCCTCATAAACTGACCACCTACCATGATAAAAAGTCGTCCGTCCTCCGCATATCCCCAGATATGCTTTGTATATATATATCTTTGAATACCATAGTCATCGTATAGTATGATTTTTCCACTCTTATACAATTCATCGACGAAATCCTTATTATAAGATCCCAGATCAGTAACGATCCGCGCCAGGGGAATGGGATCGTTTGTCTTTACATCTTCGATATTTAGATATAGTCCATCCTTGAACTTAAATTCGGGAGAGTAGCGAATCATGGCTGTCTCATCAGTCTCCTGTGCAATCAGGAGCTGATGGGGCATTAGAAATATCAATAAGCCCAAAAGGGACAGCATTGATTTCATATCATAGCTTTATGCAATACCCATTCTTTCGCACAAAAATTGTACCTAAACAATGACCTGAACTAAGATGCGGCTAATGCTTGGAATTTCACTTGCTTTTTTTCTTCTTTTTAGGCTTCGGTTCAGGGAGTTCTTTTAAGCTTATGCGAATGAGTTCACTTAACCATTCTCTGTCCTCGATTTTATCTTCAATCAGGAAACTTGGTTTTGCTCCCTTGTAGGGTGGGGCTTCCACTACATCCTGGATAAAGGCCCTTCCCGATTCGCTTGGTTTTATAAATAGTTTGTTATCACAAATGAGTGCGAATATCTTTCCATTTGAGAAAACTCCATATTCGCCAAACATTTTTTTGGCCGTGATTTCGCCTGCATTTTCAATTTGATCCAGAACGAAATCCACGAATGCTTTATCAGTTGCCATAATTGTTATTGTTAATCATTTCCAATCTTCGTCCTCCATAGTGTTCCAGAACCTCGCTCAGTTGCTGATAGACTTTCTTTGTGTCTGTATCCAGGGTAGACCTATCAAGTGGATGTTGTTCTTCATAGTCTTTGGGAATTACATAAAACTCCCCGGAATCATACAACTTATAGCGATGGTTACGGGCAAATACACGTGCTTTGTCAAGCTCTCCACTTCTTGAATACCAGCTGTAAATCCATTCCCTGGGATTGCCCGTTTCCCCATGTAGTTGAGGCAGAAAGCTCCGGCCATCCAAATCCTGAGAATCCAGGTTTATATTTGCAGCCTGGCCGAGGGTGGGCAAGAAATCAGTAAAGTCAATAAGATCTGTATTGATGGAATGAGGCTTGATCACATAAGGCCATTGAACGATTAATGGAACCCGGGTACCCGCATCGGTGGACTTACCTTTTGCCCCAGCTATTTCTCTGCCATTCATCATAGAGACTACCGGTACATCCGTCCCATTGTCTCCGGTAAAAATCACCAGGGTATTGTTTTGAATACCCAGTTCTTCCAGTTTATCGACTATCCCTCCAACAATCTGATCCATTTGAAAGACCATGTCTTCAAAATAACGTTCTTCTCCTTTGTAGGTCATGGTGGTGGTGTCGCCCTGGTTCCATTCAGGAGAATGGGGAGTGGGACTAAATGGACAATGGGTGAGAATCATGGGATAGTATAGGAGAAAGGGCTGTCCTTTTTCATGACTCTCTTGTATAAAATCGAGACCATACTGACTGACTATTTTCGGTCCGTAATCGGTATCATCATAGCTAACCACCTTCCCATTGACTTCCAACACCGGTTTGGAATAACGGGTATCCCGTCCAGAGGAATCCACACGTCCCAAGCGAACCTGCCACAGGCAATGTGTGTCAAATCCTGCATGCTGTGGACTGACTGGATCCTTTCCCAATTGCCATTTTCCCACAATGCAGGTGGCATATCCTGCCTTTTGAAAGAGATGACCAAAGGTAGTTTGGTTCTCTTCCAATAAGCCAAAGCGGACATAATTCCGCACATTGTAAACACCAGTCATTAACTGCACCCGGGTTGGAGTACAGAGGGGCTGTGCATAACAGTGTTCAAAGCGCATTCCATTTGCAGCCAGACGATCAATTTCTGGTGTTTGATAAGAAGAGCCACCATTGACCCCGATGGTTTCATAGCCCAGGTCATCAGCCATGATCAATATCACATTGGGTTGTTTAAGAGTGGTCTTAGAAGAGCTTTCAGAGTTACAGGATATAATAATACCAAGTAGCATGGCGAGAAAGAGCAGTGGTGTTTTGATCATGAATAAATGTAAGCAATTCTCAGGCATTGACAGCTTTGAGGATTTAGTGTTAAATTTAGGGATCACTAAAAAAATGGGAGGTTCCATGTGGTTTAAATTGAATATCAAATCGATTCTCATAGTTCTTGTTCTTTTCATCGGTCTTGGGTGTACACCGGAAAAGAAAGCAGGGTATAGGATATTGACTGCCGGAATAAGGCATGAGTCAAATAGCTTTATGCCGTATTTGACTGCTGTAGATGACTTTACTATTCTGCGTGGTACTGATGTTACCAAGGATCGGGCATGGGCAATTTTCCTGGAGGAAGAGGGTATTGAAGTGATTCCCACCCTGACTGCTACCAGCGGGCCATCTGGTATTGTTTCCAAAGAAGCCTATGAATCTTTCCGGGATGAGATCCTCCAAGCATTTCAGGATGCTGGCCCGGTTGATGGAATTTTCTTAGATATGCATGGGGCCTTGCACGTTGAGGACTACCCTGATGCCCAGGTCGATTTCATTCAGGCAATCCGCAAGATTGTAGGGAAAGATGTCGTCGTAGCTGCCAGTTTTGATCTTCATGGCAACATCTCTCAGGAGTTTATGGATGGACTTAACATTCTTTCAGCGTACCGAACAGCTCCACATGTAGATGGAGACGAGACCCGTTTGCGCACGGTGAAATTATTGCTTGAAGCACTCCATCATAACTATTTACCTCAGGTTGCACATATCAACATACCCATTTTAATTCCGGGTGAAAAGGGAATTACCAATGTGGAACCGGTCAAATCTTTCTACGATCGATTGCCTGAAATTGCCGGTATGGAAGGTCTCATGGATGCTAGCATCTTTGTGGGTATGCCCTGGACCGATGTGGCAAGAGCCGGAATGAGTGTTCAGGTGGTGGCAGCAGATGCACAGTATTTATTGAAGGCTCAGGATCAGGCAGAAGCCCTTGCCAATTCTATTTGGGAGCAGCGTAACAACCTTCAATTTGATGTGGAGACTGCCAGCATTGACGATGCAATTGAGATGGCACAGGAGTCTCAGGATAGCACCGTATTTATTACAGACTCGGGAGATAATATTACGGCAGGTGCAGCAGGTGATGGTACCCTGGTCCTCGAGCGATTGCTGGCACACCAGGTATCAGATGCTGTTCTGGCTGGTATCTATGATCCGGAGGCAGTGGAGTTGTGTGTGAAAGCCGGAATAGGAGCTGAGGTAGAACTAACTATTGGTGGTAAAATTGATTATGTGTTTAGCAGGCCGCTTTCCATATCTGGCACCGTATTGAGTCTGCCCAAAGGAGATGCGAATAGTGAAAAGTACGATGTGGTGATGCAGGTAGATGATGTTATACTTGTATTGTTGAG
>QMPQ01000016.1 GCA_003648635.1 Bacteroidota bacterium
CGTGTTTCTGTATTAACATAATTTAATGGCATCTTCTTGTAGATCTCTCCTTCCACATGCCCAAGATCAAGCGTGAAGATCTCCGGGATACCAAGGGTGATCCAGCAGTTACGCCATGAGCTGGAATCCGGCAACAATTTTAAGCGGCGGTCCACATCAAAAATCCATGCTTCCGATTCATGATTATGGATCTCATAGGTTTCAGTCACCTGCCATCTGAGGTACCTTCCCGATTCCTTTTCAATCTCGAAATCCATGTAGAATTGTACACCCTCCTCATTCACATCCTGTTCGTAGGTGGGGTGACTCTCCAGCTGATAATAGATTGATTCTATCTCAGCTACCGGATGAATTTTTTCAAACTCGGATTCATATTGCCTGCCTCCCGGAGTAACAAAAATCAGACAATATTCCTCATTGATTCGAAAAAATTGATCATCATGATTGAAAACATAATTACCCGGTGCTGATTCAATGAACTCCCTTGAATCCCCCTCCATATTAACCACTTCCACAATACATCCGGAGAGGGGATCAAATTCGGGGTAGATGAGTGTGGATGACCGGGAGATGACTAAAGTTTGCTCACCCGCTTTATTGTTAAGATGCGCCTGGACTACCAGGGTGCCGGTTTTCAACACTTCATCATCAGGATAGTATTCTTCGATACATCCTGAGAATAGTACAAAAGCAGTCACTATGAGATATACGAAAAGAATATGTCGAGACATCCTGCATGAAATTAGAAATCCGGGATCAAAGAGGCCGTCTCAGTTTCACCTTTGAGACGGCCTCATTGTTGGATAAAAATTATAGGCTAATTAGCATTGGCATCATAGAGATCCCAAAAGATTTTGGTAAGTAAATCGTCACCACCTATGGCCTCAGATGCTGCAGCATAATTGGCTTCATTCAATGATTGCTCATTCACCGGGAAAGTGAACCTCACCGGTATATCCGTGACCTCCACGATCTCCTCATTGGTGGGAGTGATGTTCAAAACAGGATAATCCAATCTTCTCCAGGTCGTGTAACCCAACAGCCCATTGATATAAGAAGCAATCCATGACTGGTAGGCTATCTTCTGTTTCCAGTCACCCTTAGCTGTTGCATAGGCCACATCCGGGTAAGCCAGGTAATCATCAGCGTCTTGCTGAGTTCCTCCCCACCATAAGATGGATTCAGTGACCCCCGCATTATATGCCTCTTCAGCTGTCATACCAACATTATATTCCCTTGCAGCTGCTTCTGCAAGGTAAAAAAGCACCTCGGAATAGGTCATGACCAGACCCGGGAAGGTTGCTTCCGTAATGTTAGGGGATACCTGGGTATGCCGTGAAAACTGACTGGCATCCCCATAGGTGCCTCCCAGCCATGTCATGATCCCAGCTGCAGAATCAGAAACGGGAACTGTAAAGGGACCTTCCATAAAGACCTCATCATACTCTCCACCCCCCAGGGGATAAAACAGGATGGTATTCTCACCGTCTTCATAGACCACATCCATCTTGCTTCCGTTGTCGTCACGTGGAAACGGAAAAGGCTGAATGGAAGTAGGATCGAAATAATTATCCAGTCGTGGATCGTTTACTCCGGCCATGATATCAATGATGGTATTGGTTGAAACAAAGTCCTTCCTTCCGGTAACAATCAGTTCCGCATGGATCTGGTTGTAATTGGGAGCACCGGATTGATACATAAATAATGCCTCATCCGAAGCAGAAGTAAGGACTCCATCGGCAACTGCCTCCTCAATGGTTGACTGAGCCAGGGTGCTGTTTACATCAGCCAGGTGGATCCCTATCTTAAGTTTTTCTGAATTTGCAAACCTGATCCAGGAATCTACATCACCATTATAAATAAGGTCGGTACTACCATAGCTGCCATGAGAAGGATCCAATCCGGCCATAGCTGCATCCAGTCGGGTGATCAGGTCGCTGTAAATGACATCCCCCATTTCATATTCTGGATAGACGTTGCCAATATCCAGTGCTTCTGAATAGGGAACAGCTCCGAAAATATCCACAAGTCTCTGATAAACAAAAACATTCAAAATATCAATGATATGAAGTTTATTTGCTTTTTCGATAGCGGCATCACTATCAAAAGGTTCCACATCACTGATCACCTTGCTAGCTTCAGCCAGATCCATAAGGACATCTCTGTAGAGATACCTGAATATTTGTTCCGACTGGCCACGTTCAACAATATCGTAGTTGGCTTCATCGGTATAGGTTGTTTCGTTCCAGTACTGTGCCCATATCTCTGTGATATTGCGGTTTACGTTGGGAGTGCTCATCTGATCGACCAGGTTTTTCTGCGCATTGCTGAACAATGCCTCACCAGCGACCGATGCAGGGTTTTTCTTATCTGTATTGAAATCTTCAAATTTATCCGTACATGAGGATATCGAAATGATCAATACCAGATATAATAGATATTTAATTTTCATAGTTTTCTGGTTTAAAATTGAAGATTAAGACTAAATCCAAAATTGCGTGTGGTTGGCATTACGCCACTCTGCCATCCCTGAATATTGCCTGCTCCCTGGCTGGCCTCAGGATCAGCGTGCGGAAGATCCTTTTTAATGATCCAGAGATTCGATCCCACAAAGCTGACAGAGATACCCGCCAGAGGAGTCCTGTTGATTAGTTCCCGCGGCAAGTCGTAGGTTAATACCAACTCCCTCAGCTTAATATAGGTCGCCTCATATATAAACCTGGCATGAGGGCTCCTGACCCAACCTTCGGCAAAGATGTCAGATTCAATCCTGATATTATTGGGCGCCCCGTCTTCGAGAACACCGGGGAGAATAATTCCTCCGCCTTCCTCTCCGTTGACAGGATCTCTCTGGGGATTCCCCAGATCGTTGTTATCTGCAGTCTCTTCATAAAGACCGGTACCTACTCCATACCAGTTGTCAAGAGAGAAAATATGACCCCCCTGCTGCCAGTCAATGAGGAAGCTCAAGGATAGATTCTTATAAGTGAAACGGTTATTGATACCACCGATCCAGTCTGGATTTACATTTCCAATCACCTGGTCTGAGGTAGCCGTCTTGTCGTAAAGACCACTTGAGAGCACAATGGGTTCTCCATTTTCATGATAGACATAATCTCTTCCATGAATGGTTCCATATGGTTCGCCCACTTTGGCTTGAATCGTAACTCCCTGAAGGTCACCAATCACAATACTCTGAACCTCATTACCGGCGTCATCCGTAAAGAGGGAGAGTACCTTATTTTTATTCTTAGACCAGTTCAGGCTGATATCCCAGCTGAAATCGACCGATTTAACCGGGGTAAACCACGCAGCCAATTCGATCCCTTTATTCTCTATTTCACCGGCATTCACCCAGGTTCTGCGATATCCCGTGGCGAAAGAAACATCTACAGGCATCAACTGGTTGATGGTATTGGTTTGATAAATTGCAGCATCAAATCCGACTCTGCTCTGGAACATCCTCATCTCCAGACCTGCCTCAATACTTTTCGTATTCTCAGGCAGTAGGTCTGCATTGTTTTTCGTAGGATTCACAGACGCCAGGGTATTACCAGCGAATGGTGACGCACCATCGTAAGTATCAAGAATACTCAAGGGTGGAGCATCGCTTCCTACTTCTGCATAGTTGAGCCTCAGTTTACCCAGCTGAAGCCAATCTGCTTCAAACAAATTGTTGAACAGGAAACTTGTCGATATTGAAGGATACATATAGGAGTTGTTCTCAGCTGGCAATGTTGAGGATACATCATTTCGCAAGGTTGCATCCAAATATAGAAGGTTGGTATAACCCAGCGAAATACTTCCGAAGATACCATTCACACCGATCTGATGTAGCCGTTCATCGGGTGGTAACATAGGTGAGGCGCTATTGCTCAGGGCATAAAGTTCGGGGACTGCAAGTCCTCCATTGGTTGCTGCGAATACAGATTCCATATTGCTTCTGCGAATATTTGTCCCCAGCATGGCGGTCATGTTAATCTTATCTCCCAGATCTTTATGGAAGTTCATCATGAGATCCAAATTGGTTTCAATAAATTCACGGTCAAACCTTGAATAACCCGAGGTGACTTCCTGACGTGGAAATCCGGTTCCAAATTCTGCTGCAGTGGAACCCACAGCCCTTCGCTCCTCCTGAAGCTCGTTGTAGTAATCAGCAGAAACGCGACCCATCATACTTAGATAATCGGTAATTTCCCAGTCAGCCTGCACATAGCCAATCAGCCTGGACCTCCGGTCTTCCGGATAGTTCTGATAGGCTGTCCAGTAAGGATTATCCCAGAATATCGGTGTAGGATCGTTCCATGCATTGGGATTCCAGGTAAGGTTCTCTCCGGTTTGATCGTACAGCTCTTTTTGTTGCACCATGTCTACGTTAACCTGGTACCACTGTCGGAACATGGACATAATGTTTCCACTGTATCCTGTACTGTTCCGCCCTTTTCCCTTGGAATTGATGTATTGAACTGAAGATGAAACCTTCAGACTCTTAACAACATTGTGTGATCCACTGAAAGTGAAGTTATTCCTCATCAGAGAGCTGTTCGGATAGATACCAGTTGCAGATCTATTGGAATAAGCCATCCGGTAAGTTGTTTTTTCGGTTCCTCCACTGACATCGATGCTGTTGGAGAGACTTACCGAATTATTAAAATAGCTTAGAGGTCCATTCTCAGGAGCAGAATAGGGCGTTGGTATCCCAAAATTCTCTGATTCTGGTAACCATGCGTCGTATTGATACACGAGTGTACCATCCAGGGGTCCACCCCGCGATGCATCATCGTAATAAGGTACCAGATATTTATCCGTATCTTCAAGACCATCCCCATTAATATCGTCCCAATCAAGTCCCGGAAGGTCAGAATTGTGCCAGCCCGGATCATATCCTGCTCCATACTTGGTTTGAAATTTGGGGAAGGTGGATGGATCGATAACTCCAACGGTAACGTTAGAGTTGATAGTTACTCCAAGTTTAGAGCTCGGCTTACCTTTCTTGCTGGTAATAATGATCACTCCATTGGCTGCCCTGGACCCATAAAGGGCAGTAGCTGCGGCTCCTTTCAGAACTGAAATGGACTCAATATCATTCAGATCAAGGTCAGAAACCGCATTTCCATAATCATAGGCCTGACGACCCTGGGCCTGAGCACCGTAGTCCTTGTTGGTCATGGAATTGCTGATGGGAACTCCATCAACCACAAACATGGCCTGGTTGGACTGAAAAAGAGAGGATGAGCCTCTGATCAGGATATTTGAAGATCCACCAATATTGTTGGCCATCTTGACCTGAACACCAGCGATCTTACCTGAAAGCGCATTAACCAGGTTGTCTGTCTTTACCTTGTTGACAGCTTCTCCATCAACCTCCTGGACTGCATATCCAAGAGATTTCTTTTCCCGGGAGACCCCAAGCGCGGTTACAATAACCTCATCCAGTTCCATGGATGTTGACTCCAGAATCACAATAATTTCAGATTGATTATTCAATGTCAGCTCCTGGGTAGCCATACCCACAAAGCTGAACATCAGAGCTTCGGAATTCTGAGGAACATCTATTGAATAAAAACCGTTCATATCTGTAATGGTCCCAATGGAGGTCCCTTTTACAGAAACGGAAACACCCGGCAATGGCGCTCCGTCATCGGCTCCCGTCACCGTGCCGGTGATTTCCCGGGACTGACCAAATAAGGTCAGCGTGCCCAGTGCCATAAATAGCAAAAAGCTTAAGACTTTTTTGTTTTTCATAGACTCAGATTTAGTTTTACGATTAATAAGTTTCTCTACCGATCGTGTCCCTGCAGAAGAATACCAAACACAATGCAAACACTGTTTGTAGATTTATTTTGAGCTGAATATGGCAGAAAGCTCACTGTTTATCTAATTATATCAAGCAATGGCAGATTTGTGCAGACATTCTGTACTTCAAGTCTGATTTTATCCGTTTGCGGGGTTTAACCATCCATTTGTGGGTGCGATTGATGCTGTTTACTGATAATACAGGAGCATTGGGAACAATTCTGCCCAAACAGGAGGGTATATGACATCTTAGAGGGGGTCAAGATCAAGCAATCATTTTGAATACATAAAATCAAATAAAAAAAGTGTTATGCAGATTTTAATATATTTACATAACTAAATACCAAAACTAAGCTCTATGCTAACCCTTACCGACTATCTCATTATCTCTGCTTATTTTCTTGTGATTCTTGTTGTCGGGGCCCTTACCGGGAGGAAACAGGATAAGGAGGAGTTTTTGATCTCCGGAAGGAAACTCACAACTCTTCAGGCTACCACCACCATCTTCTCAAGTCGTATCGGGGCAGCCATTCTGCTCACCTATACGGCCCTGGTCTATATGTATGGCATGGGAGCTTTGTGGTATTTTATAGGTTCTGTATTTGGTCTCTTCGTTTTCTACTTCTTCGGACTGAAAGTGAAAAAGCTGGCAGATAAAGAGAAGTTTTATACCATGCCCGATTTCTTTTTCTTTCTGAAAGGGAAAACCGCAGGTTACCTGGCCACCATTACCACCATAATTATTATGTTTGGATGGGTGGTGCTCAATTTCACAGCAGGTGCTAAACTTGTTTCGGAGTATACGCCCATTAGTTATGATATATCGGTTATAATTGTGGGAGGCATCATTCTGATTTACCTCATTGCTGGTGGATTTGATGCCGTGGTCAAGACCGATATCGTGCAAACCTTTGGCATCTTCCTGTTGTTTGTTCTGATGATGTACCTGTTGACCACAACTACTACAAAACCCGGACTGGCATTTATGGACCTCTTTAGCATTCCGGTCATGCAGATAATCAGTTTCTTCCTGGCAGGATTCTTCATTCCCATGGCCTCACCGGAGCTCTGGCAACGGGTCTATGCCATCAAGGACAAGAAGAATTTCAGGCGAAGTATTATTCTATCCTCTGTATTCTATATCATTGTCGGGTTTATCCTGCTTCTTATCGGACTGGTCATTCGTGCAGATATTCCCGGCATCGAGCCCGACACTTCGCTGATTATTGGATTCAGCAGACTGTTGCCGGTTGGACTGGCAGGTTTGTCTGTGGTCATTATCTATTCCTCGGTCTCTTCTTCGGCCGACACCTATATGTTTACTGCTTCTGCTTCAGTTTCACAGGATTTCCTGGAGAAAACGGGGTTAACAAAGTCAGATAACATGAGAAAGACCATGCGCTACAGCATGGTGGTCCTGATGATGCTGGGGGTAGGCATGGCTCTGATACTACGAGATATTGTGGATGCTACCTTCTTCTTTGTATCCCTCACCATGTCGCTGGGATTGCTGGTTCTGGTCCTATGGATCTACCCTAAAATTAACCGGCTCAGCGTTTGGCTCTCTATCCTCTTCTGCCTGATAGGTGTCATTGTACCGGCCATCCTCATCGGGATCTCTGAACAACTGGTAATGTATGCTTTTGCGGCATGTATTTTTGGAATCCTGGTGGGAATGATTGTTGAGTGGATCAGGAAGCTAAGTGGTCGTTCGACTAATGGTCTGAAATAATAGATCTGCCAGGCCACAAAAAACAAAATGGGAGCAAACTTTTGGGTTTGCTCCCATTTCACTGATAAGTACCCATAGCCACCAATCAGTGCCGAGCTACAGTTATTATGGCCGGCCCAACCGATCATCCCCGAAGGGTTTTTTAATCGGCAGGCCCGGATCCTCAGCCCATGTTCCATAGAACATTGACCTGCTACCGTCCTTTCACCCGGTGATACACCAGATTTCCAGGACTGGCTCCTTAAGGCCCCTGCCTCAGCCAGCTCTTACGATCTGCCTGAGGCCAGAGTGAAAAAGCTTAGTGGAACCCCGGAGGATTCTTTTTGGCTCTTCAACCTTTCGGATCAACCTTTGAAAGATCAACCAAGAGGAGACCCTGAGGTTAAATATACCAGGAAACATTGTTTCATGATATATGCCTGGCTCTGGATGAATCTCCGGATTGGGGTAAATCCCTGATCCGGCCGGTTGGCTAACCAAAACCCGTAGGTTTGGCTCACTACACCGGACAATTCCTCGAGCGGCCTGTTATCTCTTACTCGGTAAAATCAAAAATAGGCCATCGATCCAAAAAAGTCAAGAAGCAGAAGCTTTTCTCTATTCACATTTCATCCACATAGGATATTAACAAATTGTTAATATCTACAGCTATTTGATGAAATAATGAAGCTGTGGGATTACTTATCCCGATCCTTGTTTCTAGGTTTTTGGGTGCCTTTTGAGATGGAATCCCTCATGGAGGTATCCGCTTCGATATTCTTAAACTTGTAGTAGTCCATGATACCCAGGTTACCGCTCCTGAATGCCTCAGCCATGGCCAGCGGAATCTGCACTTCCGCCTCAATTACCTTGGCCCTTGCCTCCTGAGACTTGGCTTTCATCTCCTGTTCGGTAGCCACTGCCATGGCCCTTCGCTCCTCAGCTTTGGCCTGGGCAATATTCTTATCTGCATTGGCCTGATCCATCTGGAGCACAGCACCAATGTTTTTCCCGATATCGATATCAGCCACATCAATGGAGAGAATCTCAAAAGCTGTTCCGGCATCCAGTCCCTTTTCCAATACCATCTTCGAAATATTATCGGGATTCTCAAGCACCTCTTTGTGGGATTTGGAGGAACCAATGGATGAAACAATACCTTCGCCAACCCTGGCCAGTACAGTCTCTTCTCCAGCACCACCCACAAGCTGTTTGATACTGGCCCTTACAGTTACACGAGCCAGGGCTATCAACTGGATTCCGTCTTTAGCTACTGCTGTTACCGGTGGCGTATTGATCACCTTGGGGTTTACCGACATCTGAACCGCCTCCAGCACATCCCTTCCTGCAAGGTCAATGGCCGTTGCCATTTTGAAAGTGAGGTCAATATTGGCCTTGCTGGCCGAGACCAGTGCATGGATCACCTGTTCCACATGTCCACCTGCCAGATAGTGTGCCTCCAGGTCATCCCGTTGGATAGATGCGAGTCCCGCTTTATATGCTTCGATCATCGACCTGACTATAACTGTGGGGGGAACCTTTCTCCAGCGCATCAAAATTAACTGTAGCAAGGAGATTCGCACCCCGGAAAGGAGTGCAGTAAACCACAATCCGATAGGTATAAAATATAAAATGATCCACAGGCCAATAATACTGGCCACCACTATGATAATCCAAGAGAAATCAAATGCTTCCATATCTATTGTTTTTTTAAGTTTTTCACACTGATTCTGGTCCCTTCAACAACGACCACTTCGATGGCGGAATGCTCATCAATATACCCTTCCAGGGATTTTGCTTCACGTACAATCCCATTGACTTCAATCTTTCCCATGGGTGCCAGCCGGGTCATGGCTATACCACCGTCGCCTACTTTAATCTGATCTTCAGTAATATCGCTATCCACCGTCCCCTTTACATTTGTTTTTAGCATCAAACGATTCCAGGTTCTGGCCCTGAGTGACATGGCAATCACAAAAACGCTCACCATCAGGGTCCCGATCAACACCCACACACCCGTGCTAGCTCCAAAATCATTGAAAGCCTTGTATACCCCCAGTACGGTCAGTACCAATCCGCCTATTCCCGCAATGGTTACTCCCGGTACAAGAAGGAACTCAATTACAAAAAGCAGAATTCCCAATACAACTAAAATGATAATTACGGTCATAACTGGATCAATTATCCACGGTGGCCTTCAGACCTCGTGAAATAAGCTGGTAACGGAGCTCCTTCATAGCAGTAGGAGCCCCCGATCTGACTTCGCATTTGCCTTTAAAGTGGGTAATGGTGGCACACTGCTCAGCCTGTGTCATAGAGTGGTCACAAATCTCCACCAGTATTTCCATCACGAAATCAAAGGTATTAATATCATCGTTATGGAGCACAAGTGTTGCCTGGTTCTGATGATCCACACTATCTGAACTTAGCTTTTGAGGTCTGCTGGTAAAATTACTGTCCATGTTCTAATACTATCACACTCATCAAATATAAAAAAAATCTTGCTCAAATAAGACTCACTCCAACTGTTTTGCCTTCTGCGTCGATACCTGGGTCCCATTATACCATGCTACAATAAACGCATCTTCATAGCCCTGGGAATGAATTCTGGGTAGTGCCGTAGAAGCATCCTCATACCTGGAAAATTTACCGGCATAATATTTTATCAATCCACGATCCTTCAGATATTCACCTGTAATTGGACTAATCCCTCCAAAGGCATCCGGATCAAGGGCAGTTCCAAAGGCACCAAGCTGAATCCGGTAAAATGTTCCGGGGGGCAAAGCCACATCCATGGGAATAGGATTGGCTGCGGTGTATGGGGCCTGACCCAGAATGTCAAACCTGTTGATCCGCTCTCCCTTAGTTTCCGGTTCAGCATTCGTATACCTGTAAACTGTCAGATCGCCAAGTTTCCTGTCCACTTCAATGGTTTCAGGCGGATTCACAGCCGCTCTTTCCGATTGTATCGAGCGTTCCAGCTCCATTTGGGCATAGAGCTGATCGGCCATCAGCTCCTCATCGCTGGCCCTCTTCTCCCATACCATGATCTGTTTTTGCCAGACCCATCTGTCATTGGGATCGTCGGATTCTCTTACATTGGTCCTGGCTTTAGTGGCCAGATCCTTCAATGAGTCTGAAACAGCCTGATGTTTCAGGGCCTCAGCAAGCGTCTCCTGGTATACCGGAAGCCTTCCCTCTTCAGGGATATCCGAAAGCGGAGCAAGAGTTTCATTCTGCTCTCCTTCACTGTCTCTGTTGCCCATCTCTACCGGAGGTAAGGCGGCTGCAAGCTCAGCCTGCATCTCTTCGGCGACTCCTCCGAGCAAAGAAATTTCACGAAGCTGCTTCTCATTGTTAAGCGCTGTTTTTTTCTTGGGTTCAACCAGGTGTACCCTGTAAATGGTGACTGTTGAGTCTGTTCCCTGTCTGGTGGAGAAAAAAAGCACCATTCCCAGGTCCGATCCCGGCAGCAGGAGGTATTCATCCGCCACAGAATTTACAGGGAAACCCAGATTGACAACTTCGGTCCACTGATCACGTTCCACATCATAGTGTGACCTGTAAAGATCAAATCCTCCAATACCTTGTCTTCCATCGGAAGCAAAATAGAGATCATTTTCGATGGGATCATAGTAGGGTAGTATTTCGTTACCCGTGCTGTTCAGGGATGAGACCTCTTGCGGATCGCCCCATGATTTTCCGGAACCTTTCCGGGCCCTGAAAATCTGAGATCCTTCCTTTGAACTTTTCCCGTAGCCAGAAAAATATAGATAGTCCCCCCTGACTGGATCTTTTGGCATGAACATCAGGGCAGTGAGCGCCTCGCGGTCTTCATCACCACGAAAATAGGCCTTTGATTTCTGAACCAGGTCTCCCCCTTTCATCTTCACCTGGGTGTACTGCAAAGAATCTGACATATCCATGAAAGTCACATTCATGACCTCGAAAGGATTATAAGTGGAAGTGATCTCGCTGGCGCTCCGGCAGGTTGAAATCAGGTGTTTCACATTATGTGTTTTCCGGTCCTGCTTGCTGGCTGTCCTTTCGTAGCTCTCGTAATAGCTACTTGCATCCTGGAAGTTGTATGAAAGATGATAGGCTCGGCCCAGATAGAAAACTGCATCCACCGGCACATTTTTTTTTGAAGCGCCATAAAGCAGTTCAATGGCCTCATCCAGTTCTTCATTTAGCTCAACAAGGCACCTGCCAACATAATAGCTGTAAAGCGGATCAGCACCGTCAAGCTCCATCAAGGTCCGGAATCCGGTTAAAGCTGAGCGATAGTTGCCCTGCTCAAAACTGGCCAGTGAGGTCTCTCTCACCTCTTGAATATTTACGGAATGCTGCTGGCCATGAAGCCCGATTCCAGCCATAAATAATAATAGGACTGCAAGCGGAACAAAAGGTTTGGTAACTTGTTTAAACATAATATTGCTTGGTATTTGAGGCTCAAAAATAGTAATAATCCATGGCATGGGAGAAGTCCTGATTGTTAATAAAGACTCTAGCTCAAAGGCAAGCTGTTTATGTCAATCTTCGTACATTTATACTTTATTTTGCTATGTTGGATTTGAAAGAAGGAGACCTGGCGCCAGCCATTAAGGCCTCAGACGAAAACGGAGAACCAATCACCCTGGAAGAATATAGAGGAAAGAAAGTCGTCCTTTATTTTTATCCCAGAGACAACACACCCGGGTGTACTGTAGAGTCATGTGATCTGAGGGACAACTATTCACAGTTTATTGAGCAGGGTTTTGAGATCATTGGCGTGAGTGCGGATAGTGAAAAATCGCATCAGAAATTTATAAGCAAATATAAACTTCCCTTCAGGCTGATCTCAGATCCAGATAAAAAGGTTCTTCAGGATTATGGAGCATGGGGCGAAAAGAGTCTGTATGGAAAAAAGTACATGGGAATCCTCCGGAAGACTTACATCATCAATGAAGAGGGCTATGTTGAAAAGATTATTGAGAAAGTAAAAACAAAGGAACACAGCAAACAGATATTTGCTGAATTATCACATTAAGCAGTAAAATAGCATGAGCAACGGAAACGGCAGTGACAATAACAAGGAGAAACTCAAAGCACTTCAGCTAACACTGGATAAGATTGAAAAGGGCTATGGTAAGGGTACCATTATGAAACTGGGTGACAACGCAATTGAAGATGTTCAGGTGATCCCTTCCGGATCCCTGGGAGTGGACCTGGCGTTGGGTGTGGGTGGTTATCCCCGAGGACGTGTGGTTGAGATCTACGGGCCTGAATCTTCAGGAAAAACGACCCTGGCCTTACACGCTATGGCTGAAGCACAGAAGGCCGGGGGCATTGCAGCTTTTATTGATGCAGAGCATGCATTCGACCGCTTCTATGCTAAGAAGTTAGGGGTGGATACCGAAAATCTCTATATCTCACAGCCAGATAATGGCGAACAGGCATTGGAAATTGTAGATCACCTGATCCGTTCCGGTGCCATCGATATCGTTGTGATCGATTCTGTTGCAGCACTGACTCCCAAGGCTGAGATTGAAGGGGAAATGGGCGAGTCAAAGATGGGTCTGCAGGCCCGGCTCATGTCCCAGGCACTCAGAAAACTTACTGCCAATATCAACCGTACCAATACCACCTGCGTTTTCATCAACCAGCTCCGCGAAAAGATTGGCGTGATGTTCGGAAATCCTGAAACCACCACCGGTGGCAATGCCTTGAAGTTTTATGCATCGGTACGCATCGATATCAGGCGCATTGGTCAATTAAAAGAGGGTGAAGAAATACAGGGCAACCGGACCAGGGTGAAAGTGGTAAAAAACAAACTGGCTCCTCCATTCCGTAAAGCGGAATTTGATATCCTCTATGGTCAGGGTATTTCCAAAACAGGCGAACTGATCGATATGGGCGTGGATCTTAACATCTTGAAAAAGAGTGGCTCATGGTTCAGTTATGGTGAGACAAGGCTTGGTCAGGGCCGGGATGCTGTAAGGAACCTTCTAAGAGATAACCCCGAATTATCGGAAGAGATAGAAGGGAAAATCAAAGCAGCCATCAAGGGTACTGAAGAGTAGATCAAATAAATCTTAATCTGTTTATCAGGCATGAATTTCCTGTTACATTTTATATTTATTGCAGCATTTCTGCTAATCTATATTATTGCTATTATCATTCTTAAACCCTTCCGAATACATCGTAAGCGTCCCGTTTCGACCATCCTCATCAAAGCCTCTTACCTGATATACCTGGCCTGTTTTCTCTTAATGGCATACCTGATCCTCTTCTTTTCCGCCAGTTCGGGACCAACAGAGGAGGTGGATGAGGAAAAGATTCTGAATATACTTACCGTTTTCAGCATTTTTGCCTTTTTCATACCCAATATCGGAATCATGATTCGCCGCAGAATTATCTCCTGGCGTGTCACCTACAATTACATAGTAGCGGGATTGAATATTATAATAGCCCTGGGTATGATCTGGTTTATTATGGATCTTCCCTGGGAATTCAGGTAAGTTTGAACCGGGCAACAGCCTGCTTAATTTTTTCTTCCATGGGAAGTTCCCCATCCAACCAGTATATGGGAATGCCCCTTCGCTCCATCCCCCTGAAATAGGTCATCTGACGTTTGGCAAATTGATGAATAGCTGTATTCAATTTATGGAACATCTCCTCATAACTAAGCTCTTCCTGGATGTATTTACAGACAAAACGATATTCAAGTCCATAGTAATCAAGTTTATCGGCCCCTACACCTCGACTTAAAAGCCCCTCTACCTCTTCCACCATTCCCTCCTCCATTCGATCCCTTAAACGCTTTGTAATCCGTTCTCTTCGAATATCTCTATCAAATCTGATTCCAAATACTAGCGGTCTTAGTTCCCGCCCCTCGTCCGTAACTTCAGGCTGAGCCGATTGGTGCCTGGCGATTTCAATGCCCCGGATTAAACGTTTGCGATTGCCCGTATCGGTGATGTTATGAAGTGGACCATGCAACTTGAGAGTCTCTACCAGCTCTTCATAGCTCATTCTTTCAAGTTCTTCTCTCAAACTGTTGTTCAAAGGCACATTCAAGAGCTTATAATTTCGAAGAACCGACTCGATATACAGACCTGTACCACCGCAAAGAACTGGCATAAGTCCCCGTTCGGAAATATCTGTAAAAACCCTTAAGAAGTCTCGCTTGAAGAGGTACACATTGTATTCGTAGCCGGCATCCACTATATCGATCAGGTGCGTCAGTATCCGGTGATCCTGTACCAGGTAATCCTTGTAATCTTTGCCCGTTCCAATATCCATTCCGCGATATACCTGCCGTGAATCGGCACTGATAATCTCCCCTTTCAGACGATGGGCAAGATGTGCTGCGAAAGCAGTTTTTCCAGCGGCTGTATGACCAAGGACCGTAACTAGATCAATCATTTCCTTTACATGTAAAATCAAATATACCTTTTTTATACCTTTGGGGGCGCAACAGCTATGGCAGACAAGATCAACATCAGGAATAAGAAGGCCTACCACAACTATGAAATCCTTGAAAAGTACGTGGCCGGAATTCAACTGCAGGGAACGGAGATCAAATCGATCCGCATGGGAAAGGTGAGTCTGGGGGAATCCTATTGCCTCTTCGAAAACAAAGAACTTTACGTAAGGGGCATGCAAATCTCCGATTATGCCTGGGGGAGTTTCAACAAACATATACCGGGTCGCGACCGGAAACTATTGATGACCCGACACGAGCTGAAGAAGCTGAAGCGTAAAACCCGGGAAAGCGGTCTGACCATTGCATGCTTAAAGTTATTTCTTTCAGACTCCGGTTATGCCAAATTGGAAATTGGGCTGGCCAGGGGAAAACGGGAGTTCGATAAGCGGGAAACGATTAAACGAAAAGACGCCCAGCGCCAGCTGGATCGCCTCAAGAAAATTAAGTAGCTATTATACTACTGAGAGAAGAAGAAGTCATTGAGTTGCCTGATATCCTCAAGATCCAGGTCAAGCTGAAGATCAAAGTAGCTATCGATCACATGAAGTAGCTCTTCGAAAGAGAGTTCACCATCACCATTTGTATCAAGTGCCTGGAACTTAGCCGGGATTGCCTCCTTTGAAGTCAGCTCGTAATCTCCGCTTATAATGGTCATGTAATCGTCCACTCCTTCCCGGGGCATGGCATTGTTCCGGAGCTCCATGCTTTGAAGAAATTCCTCTTCAAAAAGGGTGACACCCTGATCATCAACCCATACACCCCGCTCTGTAAAAAGCTCCAGATCAAGGTAGTCGGGTACACCATCCATATCACCATCCAATGGACAACCAAGTGTGTCCACCTCCACACCATAGGGTGTCCCTGGACAACGATCCGTGACATCCAGTACAAAATCGCCATCTTCATCGTCAAACAGCAAGGGATCAAATTCCACATCGGCATATAATAGTTCCACTGTTCTTGTAGTTGGATCGGAGAATAGGTCAAAGTGAAGGGACAGATGTGAATAGACAAAGCTGTCATTCCCCTTACTCCCCTGAATACTGGTGCCTTCATATGCCACATTATCCAGCATATCAGACACAGCATAGAAATAGGAGACTCCAAGACTGAAAAAAGCGCGGTCGCTGATCCGAAAATGGGCACCCAGACTTATGGGGAATGCAAGAGCGACCTGACTATAATCCCCCAATCCGAACTCCTCCTGCTCACGAAGACGAAGATCAATTTCATATTGGTAATCGCGGTATAGCGGGAGGGCCTCTCCTGAAGACAATTCAGGTATATCCATTATTGAACCGTCTGACCAGTAATAATAGGTCTGGCCATTGCCATCTACCAGGTCTCCTTTTGCATTGAAGCTCAATATCCCTGCTCCCAGGGACAGATAGGGACGTATCAGGGCATCTTTATCAATAATATGGCCAAACCTGTATTCAACATTTGCCCCAATGGAAGTAAGCGAAGATTTGAAATTCAGATTTCTGGAAAGATCGCTGTGGTCGTATGAATTGCCGCTCAGGTTTCCGATCAGGAATTGAAAATTTGCGATGTAATTATGTTGTCGATCCACAAAGGTGGAGAGGTTTACAGCCAGAGCATTGTTACCAATGACCGGAGTATTAAGACTATTTTGCACATCTCCGCGGAAATTCAGCACTCCGTAGGAAAAAGAGACTACGGGCTTATACACAGGGTTTTCTATGGTATCGATCCGTTGAAGCAGGGAATCATAATCGATCTCCTGTCCCTGAACCACAAAGGGAAGCATGGCCAGGAATAGAAGGAAAAATCTATATAATTGTGAACAATGCAAGTGAGTTTATCGCTTATCTTTCTCTTACCTGAGTGATCCGGCGGAAACACGATTTCCATTATTGTACCCTACCACAAATGGTCCGTCAACCTCCTGCAATCTCTCAACTTGTTCTTTGTACGAGAGTGCCTGGCTATAAGTTTGGAATGAACCAATAGTGTACTTATAGTATCCATTGTGCTGTTCAACAAACACCTCTCTGTTTACTCCGGCATCCCGGTAAAAAGTTGTAGCGTCAAAAGCATTCATGTTGGCTGTCAGTTGTACCCGGAAGTAGACTCCTGTACCCCGGTCGAGCACCTTTGTATTGACGATGGTCCTGCCCGAAGCACTGCCCATATCAGGATTGCTTGCAGGAGGCCTGGTCTCTGTTTTCACCGCTTGTGTGGTCCTGGTCGTTTGTGGGACTTTCCCGGTGGCCAAAAGGTCTCTTTTTTGGGTAGCCCCCAGATCGTCAAGGGAAACATCCATCTCAACAATCACAGCTTCCCTGTTCTCATTTCCATCCGTATAGGTTAACAGGCCTTCAATAAGCATATTACCCTGGGGCTCATTTTGTTTTGGGACAAGTCTGTAAACAACCTCAAATTCAGATTGTTCAGGCATTTTCATCCAAATAAACTTCACCGTGGAAGCAGCATGTGAAACAATTCCATCATTTGAATTCACCTTCTCAAATAGATAACCCGACGGAATGGATTCCTCCACCTTGGCATACTTACTTCCAGGGGGATTATCTATCAAAAGATGAATACGATATCCACCGCTACTCAATAACTCAGGCTTCTGTCGGACGGCCATGGCAAAAGGCCCACCTCCTGCTGAGACTGGGGCTTGAACTACAGGAGCCTTTCCTCCCCTGAAGTCTTGAATATTAACAATCAGTGCAGGATCAATGGTGTTTGAGGGAACAATGGTGATCTGCTTTTGCTGATCAAAATTCAGGAACTTACGTTCATCACCTACCACGTAGGCAAACACTCCTCCCAGGGAGAATGTCCCTTTAAGTCTGGCATCTACAGATACCTGATAGGAGACCACGATTTCACTGGCTTTCGGCAACTTAAGCCATATGATCCGTACCCGTTGCTCATCAAAACTAAAATCTGCATTGGGGGAACTCACATTAGTGGCAGCGAGACCAAGATGAAGGTCCTGCGAGAACCGGGAATAGTCTGTCAGAGAGCCCTTTTTGATGGTCACAGTAACTTCGAAATTCTCTCCTGCTTTCACCATGTCGGGATGGTCAATGGATATCTCTACATCTTGTCCCCTTAGCGAAAATGCCATGGAAAGTATGAAAACGGCTAGACAATGAGTAATGTACTTCATCATGTAAAGGGTTAAATTTCCGATACAATGTACAAAATAATTTATCAAACAATCTCCGTAATTACTAACACTCCAAGATGATCTGAGCTTAGAAATTTGGACTCAGGAGGTATTTTGAATAGAATCCGTTAATAACATCCACCGCCTCATCTGCACTGTCCACCACAGTAAACAGATCTATATCTTCCGGGCTGATATTCTTCTCTTCCTCATGCACCACCTTTTCGATCCAGGTGACCAGGCCCTGCCAGAACTCAGAGCCCACAAGCACAATGGGAAATTTGCCTATTTTGCCGGTTTGGATCAGGGTGACCGATTCAAAGAATTCATCGAAAGTGCCGAATCCCCCGGGCAAAACAATAAATCCCTGGGCATACTTCTGAAACATCACTTTCCTCACAAAGAAATGCTTAAAAGTGATCAGTTTATCCGAATCGATATATGGATTGGCTCCCTGCTCAAAGGGAAGGTGGATGTTTAGTCCGACACTTATTCCATCTCCACGCATGGCCCCTTTGTTGGCTGCTTCCATGATGCCTGGCCCACCACCGGTGATCACACCGTAGCCACTCTGGGTTAGCTTATATGCAATCTCTTCGGCAAGGGTATAATACTTGTTCTCAGGTTCTGTTCTGGCCGAACCAAACAGGGATACACAGGGCCCAATAGAAGCCATCTTTTCGAAACCTTCCACAAACTCGGCCATGATCTTAAAGATCTGCCATGAATCGGAGCTCTTTATTTCATTCCATGTTTTTTGCTTAAAGGCCTTCTTGATTTTATCTTCGCTTATGCCCATTATCTCATGTTTTTTCAAGTAAACAATTTAGCCAATTTATCCTAAAGGCAGTTCCTCATTGAGAAAATTACCCGTATAGCTATCTTTCATCATGGCCACCTCTTCCGGAGTTCCTTCAGCCAGGATATTGCCACCCAGGCTTCCGCCCTCCCTGCCCAGGTCAATGATATGGTCGGCCACCTTAATAACATCCATGTTGTGCTCTATCATAATCACTGTGTTGCCCTTGTTCACCAACCTGGCAATTACTTCCAGCAATACCCGTACATCCTCAAAATGAAGTCCGGTGGTTGGTTCATCCAAAATATAAAGGGTCTTCCCTGTATCTTTTTTTGCCAGTTCAGCAGAGAGTTTTACCCTTTGGGATTCACCACCTGAAAGTGTGGTGGATGGTTGCCCAAGCCTGATATAGCCCAGACCCACCTCCTGCAGGGTCTTCAATTTTCGCAGTATGGATGGGATACTGGAAAAAAACTCAACGGCCTGGTTGATGGTCATTTTCAACACATCATTGATGTTCTTGTCCTTGTATCTGACCTCCAGAGTCTCCCGGTTATAGCGTTTCCCGTTGCAAGCTTTACACCGCACATATACATCCGGAAGAAAATTCATTTCAATGGTTTGCACCCCTGCCCCACCACATGTTTCGCAACGGCCACCCTTTACATTGAATGAGAACCTGCTGGCCTTGTATCCGCGAATCTTCGCATCTGGTGTTGATTCATATAGTTTCCGGATGTCGCTGAACACTCCGGTATAGGTCACAGGATTTGAACGCGGAGTCCGGCCCAGGGGACTCTGGTTCACCTCGATCACCTTATCGACCAGATCGAGCCCCTCCAGGGCTTCATATGGCAAAGGATCCCTGTTGGATCTATATAGTTTTTGACTGATGATGGGCTGCAGGGTCTCATTGATCAGGGTCGACTTGCCGCTGCCGCTGACTCCGGTAACACAGATGAACTTCCCCAGGGGGAAGTTTACACTCACATTTTTCAGGTTATTTCCTGATGCTCCGCAAAGCCTTAGATGCTTACCGTTGCCGGGCCTTCGCTGTTCAGGAATGGCAATCTTTTTGCTTAGGTTCAGGTATTCGGCGGTAAGAGTTTTTCCCTTGAGGATCTGCTCAGGCGAACCACTGGCAACCAGTTCTCCTCCCAGCCGGCCGGCTCCCGGACCCAGGTCAACAATATGATCGGCGGAGAGAATCATGTCCTTATCATGCTCCACCACAATCACAGAATTTCCCTGATCACGAAGGTTTTGCAGTGAAGCGATAAGTTTCCGGTTGTCCCGCTGATGCAAGCCAATACTGGGTTCATCCAGAATATAAAGTACATTGACCAGTCTGGAACCTATTTGGGTCGCCAGGCGAATCCGCTGACTCTCCCCTCCTGATAGCGAACGTGCGCTTCGTTGAAGAGAGAGATAGTTGAGTCCCACATCCAGCAGAAATCCCAACCTGCTGCGAATCTCCTTCAGGATATCCCTGGCAATGATATTCTGACGCTCACTCAAATGTTCCTCTATGTGTTTGAACCACTCTGCAAGCTCACCAATATCCATGGCTGACAAGGCGGAAATACTCTCTCCACTGATCTTGAAATAGAGCATCTCTGCTTTCAGACGATGCCCCTTACAGTGTGGGCAGGTCACTTTCCTGATAAACTGTCTCGCCTGTTGTTTTCCGTTGCTGCCATTGCCTTCCCCGGCATTGTTCTGGATGTGATTGATAATACCATCAAAACTGAGAAAATAGTTAGAGTTTGCTCCAAGGGGAGTATTCTGCAGTTTCAGCGGCTCCTCCGAGCCAAAAAGGATACAACGCAAAGCCTGTTCAGGGATCTCCTTCACAGGGGTATCCAGGGTAAAACCGTACTTGGTAGCAATCGCCTCTAATTGCCAGAATATAAGCGCATTTCTCTGCTTTCCCAGGGGAACTATTGCCCCGTTACGGATGCTTTTACTATCATCAGGGATAATCTTCCTGGCATCCACATCATTGATTGTTCCCAATCCATTGCAATGGGGACATGCACCCTGTGGGGAATTAAAAGAGAAACTGTGTGGGGCCGGTTCATTGTATGAAATTCCGGAAGTGGGACACATCAACTGACTGGAGAAGTAACGGGGATCGGCTCCATCCTTTTCAAGGATCATGCATACTCCTTTACCCTGTTTCAATGAGGCAGAGAGAGACTTTTTCAATCTGTCCCGGTCTTTCTCCCTGACCGATAGCCGGTCCACAACCACTTCGATGTCATGATTCTTGTAACGATCAATACGCATGCCGGGCATAAGCTCCTCAATCTCCCCATCGATGCGTGCATAGATATAACCGTTCCGCCTGATCTGTTCAAACAATTCCCTGTAGTGACCCTTACGCCCCCGCACCACCGGGGCCAGCACATAGATTTTCTTTTCCGAGAAGGCTTCCATGATAATGCTCAGGATTTGATCCTCCGTATATTTCACCATCTTCTCTCCTGTCACATAGGAGTATGCATCGGATGCCCTTGCATATAGAAGCCTCAGGAAATCATAAATCTCAGTCACCGTTCCTACAGTAGACCTGGGATTTTTATTTGTGGTTTTCTGTTCAATGGAAATAACAGGGCTCAAGCCGGTAATCTTATCCACATCGGGACGTTCCATAGTACCCAAAAATTGCCTGGCATAGGAACTGAGTGTCTCTATATATCTTCGCTGGCCCTCTGCATAGATGGTATCAAAAGCCAGGGACGACTTACCACTTCCGCTCAAGCCGGTAATGACCGTCAATCTGTTCCGGGGGATGCTTACATCAATGTTTTTCAGGTTATGCACCCGCGCACCCAACACCTCTATTTTCTGCTCTTCCTTTCTCACGCTTTGGCATGCCCTTTTTAATTCGGCTCCCAGGCATCCGGCCGGCGAAATCCGCTTTCCGGAACAAGAATCTCGTACTTCTTATGCGAGGGATTGGACATCTTACTATCCCTTAGCCAGGGATTCAGATATTTCAAGATTTTATAATTAGTTCCATGTTCAGCTGCAAAATCGGCAAAATCGGCAATGGTACTATCCACCTCAACCTTATAAACTGGTATCTCAGGATAGAGATCTTTCTTGGAAATGGTGAATCCATAGGCTGAAGGATCTTCAAAGATTAGTTTAAAAGCCACTACCCTGAAGAGGTACCTGGCAGTTTCTTCATTCAGGAGCAAGTCATAATAATTTTCCTTTTTTTGACGCTCAACCTGCCGGTCCATACCTCTGCGTCCAGCGTTGTAGGAGGCAGCTGTCATAGTCCAGTTTCCATATTTTTGGTATGAATCAATCAGGTATTGACATGCCACTTCAGTGGAAAGAGCCACATTATAACGTTCATCCACCTCACTCCCTACCTCGAGACCGTATTCCTGCGCGGTTCCCTTCATCAATTGCCAGAATCCAACTGCTTTTGCAGGAGAAACGGCCTGTGTTAAACCGCTCTCTGCCAGGACCAGATATTTGAAGTCGTCGGGAATCAGATTCTTTTTCAGCACCGGTTCGATCTGGGGAAAATAACGATTTGCCATTTTGATCAAACGGATGGTCTGTGAGTGAAAATAGGTATTGGAAAGAAGTTCTCTGTCCAGGGACTCCTTCACATCAAAGAGGTCCAGGGGTAATGGTTCTCCAGCAAAGCTTACTTTGCCAGGAATCTCAACTCCATAAACGGAATAGGATTCCCTGTCAACTGGTTCCTCCGATCCATCAACGCTTCCCGTATATCCGGTAAAAGCCACTGAAACTGCCAGAATCACTGTAACTACAAAGGATGTAATAAAAAGGTAATGCTTTGCCCTCCTGCCGTTTTCTTCCCTGCTCATAATCTATCTCAATAAATGAATGCCCATTACCACAGTAACGCACAAAATTACTGAAATGTTTCCATTCTGCTAAGGAAAGAAGTGAATGCCTCTAAAAGGTGTAACTCAGTCCGGTGTAAAACGCCAGTGAATAGGGTCGGGTGGAGGGAAGTGAAGCATCATTTACTGAATTAAGAAAATACCGGAATCTGGGCTCCAGAATCAGATTCAGATTTTTGCCCACGTGATAAATCATTCCCAGTCCTGCATTCCCGGAGTAATTTACCGTGTTAACATTGGAAAGGTAACCAATCTCTTCCCTACCCGAAGGGCCCTCTACAGTCACTGAATTGCCAACCAGGAAGTTGGTGCTCATTCCGCCTACCAGCTGCAATTCTATGGTTCTGTCAATAACCGAATACCGCAGATTAAAGGGCAACTCCAGAAAATCCAGGTGTTGCTGAATTCCGGATTCAGAAGCCTTAAGTTCATCCAGGACATCATATGCCGTGGCATCTGAATTGTTTTCAGCAAAGATCTTGTATTCATTCATATAGATATCGCCGGAATAGGCTACAATATTCCCAACTGAGTTGCTCACATTATTGATATCTGCTTGTTCCGATCCAGCTCCAAAGACCAAAGCGTCGCGACGCTGACTGAACACCTTGATTCCCGGAGCCCCAATGGCAATCCCGGTTTTATTATAATAGATGCCCGTCTCGAAGGAGAGCCTTGAGTTTCTCCTGTAACTTACCTGCACCCCGGTAGAGTAGGACAGCATCCCCGATTCAGCCTGGTTGGATGGCTTGTCCACAGCTTCAGCATCACGATAACTATAGAGGGGTGAAACGGCGGCACCCACCATCCACCTTGGATCTCTTTTTTTATCCTGCTCGATGATGGGGAATGGATCTGTACTAAGCTCATCGGCCGTATCAGGTAGTAATAAAACCATCGGGTCGCTTGTGGGTTCTGGATCGACTACGGCATCAGCTTCATTTGCCAGTTCAGTTTCAATCAGTGTTTCAATACTGCCAATTGGATCCGGGTTCTGTTCCTTTTCGGGTAATACAGGAGTGTCCGCTTCCTCCTTTTCCGCCTGCTGAATTGTCACGGCAAGCTTGGCTTCCACGGGCTCTTCCATCTCCAGTTGTTTGCTTTCCTCTTGTATAGCCATTTCAGGTGCCCCTTCCTCTACCCGGGATTCCTCCATACGGGATTGTTCCTGGGGCAGATCGGGACCAAAGAAATGTACGCCAAGGGTGATTGCCAGGGCAATGGAAGCTGCAGTAGCCAGGAGCAGGATATACATTCCTCTCCTCTTACTACCATTATCTATTTGAGCGGAGATTGAGTCCCACACCTTCTCAGGAGGATCCGCCCGGTAATTCCCCAGCTTTTCCTTCAAAAATCCCTTTTCCATATCTGTCTGATCACTCATCTTACTATTGCTGATCCATACATGGTTTTAATCTTTTCCTGCAAAACACCCCTGGCTCTGGATAGGTTTGATTTGGAGGTGCCAATAGAGATACCCAGCTCTTCACTGATCTCCTGGTGTGTAAATCCTTCGATGGCATAAAGGTTAAACACCACCCGGTACCTGGGAGTCAGGGTCTGAATTAATCCCACAAGCTCATCACAACTAAGCCTGTCCAGGGCCTCATTCCCGGCATCCTCCTGGTGCTCCTCCCTTACTTCATCAACTCGTTGAAGTATAACCTGGCTGCGGTACTTCTCCAGTGCTGTGTTAATCATCACCCTTCTAATCCAACCGGGCAACGCTGCCGGGTTCTTCACCTGGTCCAGTTTTGCAAATACTTTAATGAACCCTTCCTGCATTATATCCTGGGCATCCTCTTCATTACTGGCATACTGCAAGCACAAACCATACATGGCTGATGCAAATCTTCGGTAAAGTTCCTCCTGGCTTCGTGACTTACCTCGTTTGCACTCCTTTAATAATATATCCAGTTTTTCTGCCAATCCAGTTTTCCTCCATTACAAATTTATGCAAATTGGCAAGATATCTCATCCCGGGTCACAGTACAAGGATGCAAAAGATAGTTTTAAGGTTGCGTACGCAACCCTGAAGGGCAGCCACCCGTCTTTTTCGTGAAACACAGAACCGGGACACAATATGAACCCTGCATTAGCGTATTATAAATACTTTAACTATTTCTGAAAAATGAAAACCTATAGATTCTTACTTATAATTGCATTGTCAACATCCATTCTCGGATGCAGCTGCAGCCAGGATATTGTTAGCCCGGAATTCGATTACAACCTGAAGTCGGCCAAGGTGATCGAAACCAATAACCTTTTTGGCCTTGAACTCTTAAAAAAAGTATTTGAAGCCGAAGAGGAAGCCAATGTGATGATCTCACCTGCATCGGTCAGTATTGCCCTGGGCATGGCATATAATGGAGCCGAGACCACTACCCGCTTTGCTTTTGAAGAGGTGTTGAACTACGAGGGCCTCACCCGGGAGGAGGTTAATGAGATCACAAAAGAGTTGATCCAGGTACTGGTTACCAATGTAAATGGCAACCTGCTGGAGATTGCCAACTCCCTTTGGTACGATGAAGAATTCCCCGTTGAACCCGAATTTATCACTCTGAACAGCCACTATTACGATGCAGAGGTGAAGGAATTGGATTTCGGAAGTGCAGATGCAGTAAAAACAATTAACGACTGGGTGAATGGTAAAACCCATGGCAAGATTGAGGAGATCATTGACAGTATCGATCCTGCCACGATGATGTTCCTTATAAATGCAATCTACTTTAACTGCATATGGGATGTGGAGTTTGATCCGGATGACACCCATCAGGCCAATTTTTATAATGAAAATGGGAGCCTGTTTGGAAAGGTGGATATGATGCAGCTGGAAAGTACATTTAAGGTGTCAACCAACCAGTCTTTCAGCGCCGTGGAGCTTCCCTATAAAAATGGAAAATTTTCTATGTTTCTTTTCCTCCCCTCTGAAGAGAGCTCTGTGGATCTCCTGGTACAGGAGCTGGATGGAGCTGAATGGGAAGCACGGATGAAGAGCTTTAAAGAACAGGAAGATTTCAGCGTTTATATGCCTAGATTCGAATTTGAATTTGAACGCTCACTGGCAGATGATCTGAAGGCCATGGGACTGAATATTGCTTTTACGGAGCATGCCGATTTCTCCGGGATCAGTCCCGTTGATCTCCTGATTTCGGACGTGATCCACAAGACTTATATCAAAGTGAATGAAGAGGGAACCGAAGCAGCTGCAGTAACTGCAGTAGTCATGGAGCTTACTTCCATCGGACCCATAAACGAGATCAGGCTGGACCGCCCCTTTCTTTTTGCCATAACAGAAAAGAGCAGCAAATCAATCCTCTTTATGGGGAAGGTAGCCGAACCAGCCTATTAAGCATTAAGCAATAACTATTAACCCATATTTAAGCATGCGTGCCTAAATGTGTATAACCTCACCATAGGCAGCCGCTGCAGCTTCCATTACCGCCTCCGACATAGTCGGATGGGGATGAACAGCTTTAATAATCTCTTCCCCGGTGGTCTCTAGTTTTCGGGCCACAACCAGTTCGGCAATCAACTCAGTTACGTTAGCCCCGATCAGATGTGCTCCCAGTAGCTCGCCGTATTTCGCATCAAACACAAGCTTGACGAATCCCTCCTTTGCCCCGGCAGCTGAAGCTTTTCCAGAGGCTGTAAAGGGAAACTTGCCCACCTTTAGTTCATAACCTGCCTCCTTTGCTGCCTTTTCGCTCATGCCCACGGAAGCTACTTCCGGACTGGTATAAGTACATCCGGGAATATTATTGTAATCAATGGCATGTGGGTTGTGCCCGGCTATCTTCTCTACGCAGGTGATTCCCTCTGCTGAAGCCACATGGGCCAGTGCAGGCCCTCCGACAATATCCCCAATGGCATAAACTCCATTTACATTGGTCCGGTAAAAATCATCCACCTTCACCTTACCCGTTTCCATTTCAATTCCCAGCTCTTCGAGTCCGATCCCTTCAATATTGGGGCTAACCCCTACAGCTGATAGGACAATTTCCGCTTCGACCTCCTGCTCTCCCTTGGGAGTCTTGATCTTCACCTTGCATAAGTTTCCTGAGGTATCGACAGACTCCACCGAAGAAGAAGTCATTACCTTCATCTTCGCCTTCTTAAACGAGCGTTCCAGCTGCTTGGAGACCTCTTCATCTTCCAGTGGTACAACATTAGGCAGAAACTCCACCAGTGTGACCTGGGTTCCCATGGTATTATAGAAATTGGCAAACTCGCTTCCTATGGCACCAGAACCCACAACCACCATAGATGCTGGAAGAGCCGGCAGTGTCATGGCTTCACGGTAGCCAATGATCTTTTTCCCATCCTGCTTCAGATTGGGAAGTTCTTTGGAGCGTGCCCCGGTAGCAAGGATAATATGACTGGCTTTCACTTCAGATACCTTTCCCCCTGCATCGGTCACTTCAACAACACCGGGAGACTTTAGTTTCCCGGTGCCATTGATGACTTCGATCTTGTTCTTTTTAAACAGAAACTTGATTCCATTGCTCATCCCCTCGGCCACCGTACGGCTGCGACCTACCACTTTTTCAAAGTCGGGTTTTACAGAGCCATCCACTGCAATTCCATAATCAGCAGCATGAAGGAAGTACTCGTATACCTGTGCACTTTTCAATAATGATTTTGTGGGTATACAACCCCAGTTCAGGCAAATCCCGCCTAGGGATTCACGCTCTACCACTGCAGTTTTCAATCCCAGTTGGGAGGCACGGATGGCTGCAACGTAACCTCCGGGTCCGCTGCCAATTACTAAAAGATCAAAGTTCATTCTGGTTGGGTTTAATATTATCTCACGAATTTACGAGATTATAACAACCAAAACGAATTAGGGTTTACCTGAATCAGTAAAAATCTGCAGGATTCAGATGATTCCCATCTAAGCGGACCTCATAATGAAGGTGTGGCCCTGTGGACTGACCGGTGCTTCCAACGCGTCCGATTACTTCAGGAAAAGATCCATAAAAGTGGGAACACAGCGTGAAGCCAGATTGTTGGGCGAGTTCTGCATGAAGGCGATACCCACATCCTCGGATGGACAGAAAGCGATTTCGGCCCTGTATCCCCGAATATAGCCTCCATGATATACAATTTGACGTCCCTGGTAGGTATAAATCCTCCATCCCAGGCTATAATAACGCTCCCTGAAAGGTTTCCAGTAACGGGTATATTGCCACTTCAGGGGTGTGTATATGACAGGTGTGGAAATATTGCTCAATATGGTGTCGGACATCCATTCCGGATTGTAGCCCAGCAAAGCAATAAGCCACTTACTCATATCGGAGATACTGGCATTTACTCCTGCTGCAGGTAGCACATTGTAATATCCTTCATGCGGCTGAAGGGCTACGTAACCGTTCTTGGTCCTTACATGTGGATAGGCCAGGTTGGGATTCCGATCCATATAGACCGGTCCCGCCGATGCATCGGTCATGCCCAGCGGATTGAATATCTTGTCCTGTAAGAGTGCCTTGTAAGGGATGCCAGTAGCATTCCTGACGATGGGATCAAGCATACTGAACATCACATTCTGGTACCCGTAGAGTTCACCGGGGGGAGCAGAAATATCTACCTCGTCCAGGCGTTCAATAATGGTAGTCAAATCCTGATCTGCTTCTACCAGGTTGTCGAAGGCATAGGGTACCAACCCCGAGGTATGACTTAAAAGGTTACGGATGGAGAGCTTGGCTGTACTAACAGAATCTTTAAGTAAAAACCCTGGATAGTGTTCCACTACTTTGTCGTTTAGTGAAAACGCACCATCCTGTTCCAGCATGCTGGCCAGCACCCCTGCAAATCCTTTGGACACTGAAGCCATCCTGAAAAGGGTATGCTCATCCACTTCCTTCAGACTCCCTTTCTCCCGCACCCCATAAGTGCCCGTAAAAACAACTTCCCCACCATGGACAATGGTAAAGGCTGCCCCAACGTTTTGTGTGCTGTCCAGCTCCTGCTCCATAAACTGTACAAACTCCCTGAAGGGTGGAGATAAGCTCGAAGGATCATTCTCCTCAACATAGGACACAGGAACCTGTGCCGCTATAGTTTCAATGGATCTTGTTCCCCTGGAAATAAAAAAGGTGGCTGCAGAAAGCGAGCCTACCATGAAAATCAATACCGCTATTTTAATTAACCGACCACGCATACAGCACCTATCTTTAGCTCCACTGTCTATTCAACGGTGCAAAAGTATAACTATATATATAATTGTAGCGCCGGTTTTAAAAAAAAATCAATAATCAGGTTTTCTTGGTAGCATCAAAAACCTTGGTGGCTGTGGCAATAATGCTTGAGATATCTGTCAGGTTGGAAGGCATAATCAGGGTATTTGACTCCTTGGCCAGCTTCCCGAATTGCATAAGGTACTGCTCTGCAATCCTCAGATTCACGGCGTCCTTCCCGCCTTTTTCATTGATTGCGAGTGCGATGGCCCTGATCCCGTTTGCTGTGGCCACTGCTACCTGCTCAATCTCAGAGGCCTTGCCTTGGGCTTCATTGATCCGCTTCTGCATTTCCCCTTCCGATTCGGCGATTGCCTCCTGTCTGGAGCCTGCTGCCACATTGATCTTTGCCTGCTTCTCGCCCTCCGATTCAGCAATCACAGCGCGTTTTTCACGCTCAGCACGCATCTGCTTCTCCATGGCATCTTTGATGCTCTGGGGTGGAATGATATTTTTTACCTCGTAGCGCGTGACCTTTACGCCCCATGAATCGCTGGCCTTATCCACTGCACTTACAATGCTGTTGTTAATGGTCTCCCGCTCCTCAAAAGTGCGGTCAAGTTCCAGTTTTCCAATAATACTCCGCATGGTGGTCTGGGCAATTTGAATCGACGCAAACTGATAGTGATCAATGCCGTAGGAGGCTTTCATGGGATCGATTACCTGCAAATAAAGAATCCCGTCTACCTCCACAGAGATATTATCCCTGGTGATACAGATCTGGGACGCCACATCAATGGCCTGTTCCTTCAGTGTATGCCTGTACCTTACCCTGTCAATAAAAGGCATGATGATATTAAATCCCGCCATCAGCGTAACGCGGTATTTCCCCAATCTCTCCACGATAAAGGCTTTGCGCTGGGGTACTACTTTGATAGAGGACAAGAGAATGATCAGTGCCAGGAGGATCAATCCGGCATATACCAGTGTAAGTGCATTCATTTCCATAAGAAAGTGTTAGAATGTTTAAATTTTTGAAGTTTAAGAGGGTTTTTCAACGTTAAAGGTAAGGCTGTCCTTGCTTCGGATTATCACCCAGTCGCCTTTGGCTACCGGATCATCACTGCGCGCCGTCCACCGAGTTCCTTTGAACTCAACCTTTCCGGCTCCATCCTTAAAATCATTAATTGCTAAGGCTTTTCGGCCGATAAACTCTTCAAGCTGATCAACGATCTCTTTATCCGTTCGACCGAAGAAGCGTTTCTTCAGGTATTTTCGGAGCAATACCAGGCCCAGCAGGGAAGCAACAAGGAAAATCAGGATTTGCCAGTTCAGGTTGATATCGGTGATGGCGCATACCAGGGCCGTTACCCAGGCACCTGCACCAAAAAACAGAATCACCAGTCCGGGAAGGACCAATTCGAGAAGCAGCAGACCCAGACCAACAAGGAACCAGATTACTGCAGGGTCAGATAATATATCCATGTCAGGGTGTTTTCTACTAAAATACGAAAATCCTGGATATCCCCTACAGGAATTCCACCTATTTTGGGACAGGTAAAGCCTTTCGCATGCTGATCATTTTGCAAACTATCGCTACATTTGTATATTCATCTCCTCCATATGGGCAAATACGAATACACCAACCGGGATATTAGCTGGCTCTCATTTAATTTAAGGGTCCTTCAGGAAGCCATGGACAAGACCCTCCCCCTTTACGAACGCATTAAATTCCTGGCAATCTACTCCAACAACATGGAGGAATTCTACCAGGTAAGGGTTAGTTATTACAAGCAGATGCTTCGCCACGCGCGTGA
>QMPQ01000017.1 GCA_003648635.1 Bacteroidota bacterium
GAAAACATTATTCCGGACACTCCGGTAAACCTGGAAGGAATCAATTCCAGGCAAGACGACTACAATTCGGATCTGCCCTATCCGTATGATCAATCTGTTATTTATTTTTCATCCAACAGAGGCACCTACGGAAGGGACTATGATATCATCGTCCGGAAGCTGGGATTATCCTATCATGTGAAAGATGATGTGTTGAATGTGAAATACGCTGATCCTTACAATCTCGACTCTTACGACATCAAACTCTTAGATCTGATAAAATCATCAGACGATCAACTGGGTCCCCTCTCCTTATATGGCCCGGAAGAATACAGCTATTTCTTTTATGCGGACAATCAGAATGGCGATTACGACATCTGTTTCACCCATTATCTAAAAACTGATTTTTACACGCCCAGTTCCCCGGAAATCATCAATGGTCCCGATACGCTTATGCCTGTAAACTCTGATAAAGACGATCTCTATCCAAGCTTTACGGAAGACCTGACAAAGCTGTTCTTTTGCAGCAACCGTGAGAATGAGCATTTTAATATATATAGCATGCAGTTGCCCGGTCCTGCTGGCCTTCATGATTTTCTTAGTTCCGATGAACCCGGAGAAGCAGTATTGATTTCCGAGCTTTCAAGTGAATCCAATGACAAGTGTCCATACATTCATGCAGATATCATGGTATTCGTTTCCGACAGAGAAGGTGGCTATGGAGGATTCGATCTCTACTATTCACTACTGGAAGATGGTGCATGGTCTGCTCCGGTGAACTTCGGACCGAAAATAAATACGGATTACGACGAATACAGACCCATCATCTTTTCCTTTGAGGAGGTCCAGAAGAATCTCATGATCTTCTCATCCGACAGGCCCGGTGGACTGGGTGGTTTTGATTTGTACATGGTGAAGGCGGATGGTTACATTCAGAACTAGAGTTTTAAGTCATAACTGGTACTGCGCCCGCCCCCAGACGGAAAAAGAATCTTCTTCTGTACCAGGTCCTGTAAATCTCTTGTTGCAGTTGCCTTGGAGGTTCGGGTTAATGAAATGTATTTCCGGGTATTCATTCCCCCCTCAAAACCCATAGGACCCTCTTCTAACATGCGACTTATCGCTTTTTGCTGACGTTCGTTTAGATCACCCTTGTGGAGGTCGAAAAACCGGGTCTTTTTCAAGGTAAATGCTATTTCTTTTTCAGCATCTATTTGAGCATCCAGAACGGTCTGAATGAAGTACTTTATCCAGGGGGTAATTTCATTGGAGCATTGTGTAATCTTCAAGGCTTCGTAGTAATCACTTTTTCTCGCTTCAATGGCTTTTGAAATGCTGAGTAATATTGGTCTGTTAACACTCTGGGATAGTGCTTTTTCGGATATCGCACGCCCAATCCTTCCATTCCCATCCTCGAAGGGGTGAATAGATTCAAAATAAAGATGTGTAATTGCAGCCCGGACCACAGGTTTCTTCATCTCCGCGGAAGATGAAGGTGAGGTATCATTGAACCACTTGATGAAGTTATTCATTTCGTTCGGAACAGAGGTGGAGGGCGGAGCTTCAAAATGAATCTTCTCTTTGCCTGATGCACCGGAAATAATTTGCATGGGTTCCATATGAGAACGCCATTTGCCCAACTGAATGTTTTCTTTTCCCTTCAGTAACATTGTGTGCCATGCGAAAAGCATTTCTTTGGAAAGAGCTTCAGGGAATGTATTTCTTACCTCCAGCATTAGCTCAGCAATCCCTTGAGCTCTTTTATCTTTTATGGGAGGTGCATCATGATCCAGACCTAAATTTTTACGTATGGAAGATGCAACATCTCCCCGGTTCAGGTATTCCCCTTCAATTTCGGAAGATTTCATGGCCTCGGAGATCATTGTCTGAATCATCGCTTCAGTTTTAGCAGTCTCTGTAAGTCCCTCTAGAAGACCACTGATCTTACCTGTTCTCTCTGCAAAATCAAGTAAGAGGTCCTCAATATCTTCAGTTCGATACTGAAAGTGGGGCCAATTTTTTTGCTGCCAATTATAGCTCATGAGTCGATTAGATGAGTTATTCGGCTCAAATATAGCGCATATATGAGTCGAATGCAAATTTTATTCGGCTCATGTCGGATGTCCTCCTTCGGTAGTTTTTCGTCTCCAACCGGCTGAGATGACCAGGATGGCTCCTCCCAGAACCGTCAGGGCTCCAATAAGGCTGAACATAGAGAAAGTCTCAGGCTCGATCCAGCTTACCTCCATCTTTGATAATATGGCCATGGTGATAAAGGTGATAATGGGATTGAGGGTGATGATCACACTGACACGGGTGGCCTCGGTGAGTTTGATGGCCATGGCCAGCGAGCCGTATGCCAAAACCGTATTCAGACCCAGGTAGACAAGAAGAATCCAATGTGCCCCGGACATGCCGTCCAACTGACCGAACTTCACCATGGGAGCCAGGGCGAGGGCACAGGCTCCATAAATAAAAAGATTCAGCTGATTGGGTGATATCTTGCTCAACAATGATTTTTGCAGGGTAGCAAAAATGGCCCAGGAAAGTCCACCTCCCAGCACCAGCAGCATCCCACGTGTAAAATGCTCTCCACCAGCTGCAAGATCTCGTAACTGCTCCGAGTAGAACAGGCCAATGCCGGAAAGTACCAGGATGAATCCCACAATGTGCTTCCAGTTTACATGCTCCCGGAAAATAATAATGCCTGAAAGTGCAAAACTTACAGGAGCAATTTGTATGAATACCTGGGAGCTGGACGGGGATACATACTTGATCCCGGTAATAAATCCCAGGTAGTTCAGCGCCAGGAAAAGGGCTGTCACCACTAAGAGAAAAGGGGGACGAAGAAATATCCTGAAATCTTCTTTCCTGAAGATGAGGGTCCACAGACCCAGCACTACAAAGGCAATGGCGAACCTGAACCAGACAACAGTGACGGGAGTCAACTCACTGGTGATAATCTTTAGTATAATGGCCATAAAGCCCCACAGCGAAGCAGTGAAGATGGCATAGAGGGCCCCTTTACGGTTATCTGTTCCCATCTCAGTCGGAATAAGAAGTCTCGGAGACTACCATACGATATCCATCTCCTCGAGCAGGTACTCTGCTCCTGCAAACTTATCTATGATAAACAGCACGTAGCGAATATCCACGGAAATATTCCGGCAAAGGGACGGATCGTAATGTACATCGCTCATGGTCCCTTCCCAGTTTCGGTCAAAGTTGATCCCGAGGAGGCGCCCATCGGCATCCATCACCGGACTTCCCGAATTACCACCCGAAGTGTGGTTGGAGGCGATAAAACAAACAGGCATGGTTCCGTTCACACCATAGTTCCCAAAGTCTTTGCTTTCATACAGCTCCTTCAGTTTCTCAGGAATTACATAGTCCACAAAGCCTTCCGTCGCTTTGTCCATGACACCGGAAAGGGTTGTATAGTAATCGTATTCCACGCCATCCTTTGGATTATAGCTATCTACCTTGCCATAGGTAAAGCGCATGGTGAAATTGGCATCCGGATAGAGCATACGATCCTGCTCCATTTCCATCAGCGCTGCCATATAGATCTGATAGTTCCTTTGCAGCAGATCCTGTAGCTTACCGTAAACGGGACCCGCTTCTGCCATTAAGAGATCGGAAAACTGAGAGACGGTAGCTACAATGGGATCCTTTTTAAATGAATTAATTCCCTTTTCAGAGTTCTTGGCATACTTGTCCATCAACTTTACGAACTTCTCCGGATTATTAAAAACAGTCTTATTATAAAGCGACTCTGTATATGCGCTGTAGTCCCCTTTGTACTTGCCATTGATCTCTTCCTTGCAAGCCGGTGCAAAAGCTGCCGGCATCTGCTTAAAATAGGCTTCCAGCATGGCAGCACAAATCTCCTGGTCCACTGGCCTGTAATAATTCTTATAAAAACCTTCCATCGTTCGCTCAATGCGTTCCCTGGACATACCCTGACTCATCATCCTTTCAATGCGTGAAGCCTGCCTGAAAAGTTCAATGGCCATTACCGATTCATTCATCATAGCCATGGCCATTTCATAGGGGCCCATCTCATCATATAGCCTGGCAAATTCATCCAGAACACCATCATATTTCAAAATACGCTCACCATCTGCTTCAAGCCATGCTCTGAATTTCTCTTCTTCCTCCAATTTTACATCTACAGCATGGTTCCTGGTCAATCCCAGGATAATTCCCTGCCATTTCTTCCAGGCATTGCTTACACCCCTGTATTTGCTGGCATACTGAATCCTGACCACATCGTCGGCCCGCATATAACGATCCATAATCTCCAGCCTGGTGGTCCGCAGCCCGATCTTTATGGGAAGGGAGGTCTCCAGCATGGATCTTACAGCTGCAGAGTACAGGTATTGCGTGGTGGATCCAGGGTAACCCATTACCATGGTAAAATCGCCTTCTTCTATCCCCCCTGCAGCTATTTCCAGATGCTTTCTGGGCTTGTAAGGTTGATTGGAAGGATCATAGGCAGCAGGCTTATTCTCCTCATTGGCGTAGACCCTGAACATGGAAAAATCTCCCGTATGCCTTGGCCACATCCAGTTATCCTGGTCTGCTCCAAAGTTTCCTATCGACTCGGGGGGTGCACCCACCAGTCTTACATCGGTAAATGTCTCATATACAAACATATAATAAGCATTCCCATAGTAAAATGGCCTGATAATAGCGCTGTAGTGGTTATCCTCGCATGCTCCTTTGATCAGCTCGCGCATATTGAGTTCCATCTGCTTCTGGACTTCTTCTGGATCCATCTCCCCGTTGATCCCCTCGTCCATCTCAAGGCTTACCTCCTTCATATAGCGAAGATAGGTAACGGTAAGTCCCTCATTGGGCAGTTCCTCTTCCTGGCTCATGGCCCAGAATCCATCGGTGAGATAATCACTCTCCACGGAGCTGTGTCGCTGAATGGCTCCATAGCCACAATGGTGATTGGTCAGAAGGAGTCCGTCGGCTGATATCATCTCCCCCGTACATCCCCTGCCAAAGATTACCAGGGCATCCTTCAGACAATCCTGGTTAATGCTGTAGATATCCTCGGCGCTCAACCTTAAACCGGCCTCCTGCATCTTACCAATGTTATATTTTTCAAGCAACATAGGAATCCACATTCCCTCCTCTGCCTTCACATTCACAATGCCTGCCGTCAATAAGATAGCTGCCATCAACAATATAATTCCATTCTTTGATGTCCTGGGGTAAGTCTTCATCTCTGTGCTACGTTTTTAATTATTCACCAATAAATTTCTTTAATTCACTATACACTCTCTGAACAGGAAGGCCCATCACATTAAAATAGCTCCCAACGATCTTCTCCACAGCTATATGACCGATCCACTCCTGAATTCCATAGGCCCCTGCTTTATCAAAAGGCTTGTACAGGTCTACATAATGCTCAATCTCTTCGCTGCTTAACCTGGAAAATGTTACATCAGTTACAGCGAAAAAAGATGATTGCGCCTCAGCCGACCGGAGGCATACTCCTGTAAATACCTGGTGCGTATCGCCCGAAAGAAGCCTTAACATCTCTACTGCTTCTTCGCGCTCAGCAGGCTTTCCCAATTCTTTCTCCCCGTGCCATACAATGGTATCGGCCGTTAGCAGAATTTGCTTGCTCTCCAGCCTCTTTGTGTAAGACTCCGACTTATGTTCTGCAAGATATTGAGCAATTGTTCCACCCGAAAGATCTGCAGGATACTTCTCGTCGGAATGCTCGGTTTCAACCACCCTGAAGGTGATCCCCAGCTCTTTCATCAGGGCCGATCTCCTGGGCGACTGGGAGGCCAGCAAGATTTCATATGAGTGCTTAGGATCCAACAACTCTTAATACTTGAAACGAATCAGGTAGAACACCACCACCGAATAGCCTATCCCGAATAGCATAACCAGCTTAATGAGTGTACTGGCACGGTGGTAAGCCCTCTTGCCTCTGGCTGCCATCACCTGAATGGCCAGAAGAATTAAAGGCAAAAGCAGGAACAGCGAAAAATAGACAAGGGAGATATAATCAACCGGATCGACTGAGAAATAAATATACTTCAGCAATAGTAAAATCAAAGCAAATAGCGTTGTAGCAATCAATGCTACCACAAGCATCCTGGTCCAGAAGGTCCCCAGCACGATGGGTACCGTCTTCATTCCATAAGCATTATCACCTTCAAAATCTTCCGCATCTTTGATAATTTCTCTGATCAGGGTGGTAATGAAAGCAAAAAAACTGAAGGCACTCACCCAGGCAAACAGGTAGTTGAAATCGGCATCGTAGCGGATCATGACCTCTCCATACTCACGGTTCAGAAGGGGAATCTCAAACAGGACCACCATCAAGGGAACCAAAGCGGTAAGAAATGCAACAATCAGGTTCCCCACCAGGAACTGTTTTTTATAGTTGGTTGAGTAAAACCAGAGCAAACCGGTGGAGAGCATAAAAACCAGGGAAAGCGCAGGTAAGCCTATATAAAAAGCCAGATACACACCGATCCCCACTCCAATAATATTCAATATTAAATGAAGAATCATGGCGACCTTTCGGCTGATTGCCACTCCAACCACTACCCGGGTCGGCTTATTGATCAAATCGGCCCGTGTATCAAAGTAATCATTGATAATATATCCCGCAGCCGCAATCAGCATGGTGGAAAAAACCAGCAGTGCAAACTGAAAATCACCAAACTGAAGCTCAAATGAATCGGATGGAAGCAGGGGTTCCATCAGAAGGTAACGCATGGCATACTGCGTGAAGGCAATAATCAGCAGGTTTGGGAACCTGACCAGGCTGAATATGGATAGAATTTTTTTACTCATTACTCTTGATTACCAGGTAAAAGGTTCTCCATCATTCCACCTGCCGTGCAGACGCAGCACCTGTTCCATTACATCGCGCACACAACCCTTACCTCCCTTAAATGGGGAGATATAATGGGCCACAGATTTGACTTCATCTACTGCATCGGCCGGACAACAGGGTACACCTACTGCCTTCATCACCTCAATATCGGGCAGATCATCGCCCATATAGAGTACCTCCTGCGGCTTGAGATCGTACTTAAAAAGAAAATCCTTGAAATCGTCCATTTTGTAGGAGGAAGCCAGGTAGATATCTGTAATTCCCAGTCCTTTAAAACGAAGGGCCACCGACTGGGTATTTCCTCCTGTAATAATAGCTATAGGATAGCCGCGTTTTACAGCATACTGCACGGCATATCCATCCTTGGTATTCATGGAGCGCATAATCTCCCCGGTGGGATGCAGGTAAACTTCCGGACTGCTCAATACACCGTCCACATCAAATACAAAAGCTTTTACAGCCTTTAGTCCTTCTTTAAAATTTGTCATGCAATCAATAAAATTCAGAGCTTACCTACTCCCGGGACCTTTCAATATCCCGGCTTATAAAAGTATACAATTTCTCCCATTCAGGGTGGTCCTTCAATAATTCTATATGTTTATTCATGGTTTCCTGGTCGCCCCGCACCGCCGGGCCTGTCTGGGCGCTACCAGCATCCATCTCTTTGAGCTTATGAAAGGTCTCTTCCAGCAGCAGATCCAACAGTCCGGCATCCAGTTTCGCCTCCTCAAATATCTGTTGAGCCACATGCACCATATGGTTGGAAAAGTTATTGGTAAATACAGCAGCCAGGTGGACCTTTAAACGCGTATGGGAATCTACCTCCTCCACCCTTTCTGATATGCTTAGGACCAAGGCTGTAATTCTTTCCATTACCTGGAGGGAAGAAGCCTCAATAAGGAAGGGAATGTGACCCTTCTGTATGTTCCGGTCCTTGCTCAGACTCTGCAGGGGATAGAGCACTCCGAATTCATTCGTGATGCCATGAAACACTTCCATGGAGAGTGCCCCGGCTGTGTGAAGCCAGATCCCCTTCCGTCCCTGGAGCTGTTCGGCTACTTCAGCCACAGTATGGTCAGGTACACAGAGGATGAAGAAATCAGCCTCCAGTGGTACCTTCTCCATATTTGAAGTGCCGGGTACTCCCAGCTCACCAGACAGTCTTTGTACCGACTCTTCTGTTCTGGAATAGACACAGCTTATCTGATGCCCTGCAGAATGAAAATGCCGGGAAATATGTGTAGACACATTCCCGGCACCAATCATTACAATATTATAAGAATCAAGCGATTCGATGATCTGATTTTTAGAAGCAATATTTGTTCTCGTCAATCAGCTGGTCAGCAATCCTTCTACGCGCTTCCTTTACATTCACACCGGCCACCCAGGTAAAATTATTGATCCCTTTCTCCAGTAAATCACGCACCTCGCCATAGGCAAAGGAGTAGGTAGCATCCCTGGCAAATTTGGCAATCCTGGCAGCTGCATCATAAACAAATACATCAGCCATATCGCGATAAATCTTACATGCCTCTTCTCCCTTCATGGCCTCCATCTTCTTCAAACGCAGAACCACAGACTCGGCGACATATACCTGGATGATGCAGTCTGAAATGTTGCTCAGAATCTCCTGCTCAGTTACCAGGGTACGATTGAATTTCTCCGAGGCAGCTTTCAGGAGCATCAGGACCACCTTTTTCTGGTTAGCCACATACTGATCCTTCTCCTCAATCCATCCTTCTGCCGGAGCCGGAATACCATTCATGGCCTTTACCTCCTCGAAGGCCTTCTCTGCAAGTTCCATCACCGGAAGCACTTTCTTGGCACCTTTCTTCAGAACACTATCAACCAGCAAAAGACGGTTGATCTCGTTGGTACCTTCGAAGATCCTGTTTATCCTGGAATCGCGGTAGCCTTTGTCGATGAACATCTCTGCTGAGTAACCCATGCCGCCATGGATCTGGACACCCTCATCCACTACATAATCCAGGGCCTCGGATCCAAATACCTTCATAGCTGCAGCTTCAACTGCAAATTGATTGAAAGCCTCCATGGTATCTCTTCCTTTGTCGTCGCCATTGGCCACAGAATGTGTGATGGCATTGTCCAAAGCCTTGCTGGCGCGGTACACTGAACACTCGGTGGCAAAGGTCTGGATTACCTGCTCGGCCAACTTGTGCTTGATGGCACCAAATTGGGAAATCAGGCAGTTGAACTGCTTTCTCTCATTGGCATATTGAACACTCTGATCAATGGCTTTCTTGGCAGAACCAATTACATTGGCACCCAGCTTAATTCGTCCCATATGCAAGATATTCAGGGCAATCCGAAAACCTTCACCCCTCTTACCCAGCATATTCTCCACGGGTACCTTTACATCGTTAAAAAAGACCTGGCGGGTGGATGAACCCTTGATTCCCAATTTCTTTTCTTCGGGATTAAAAGTGATCCCTTCATAATCACGCTCCAGGATAAAGGCACTCAATACCCGGTCGTTATCGATTTTGGCAAAAACGGTAAATACATCTGCAAAGCCTGCATTGGTGATCCACATCTTTGCGCCATTCACGATATAATGTTTCCCATCTTCGGAAAGTACGGCCTTTGTGGTTCCGGAGTTAGCATCCGATCCTGCACCCGGTTCAGTGAGGCAATAGGCCCCGATCAGTTCACCTGTAGCCAGCTTGGAAACATATTTGGCACGTTGCTCTTCGTTTCCATAGTAGAGAATGGGAAGTGTTCCGATCCCGGTGTGACAGGAGTAAGCCACTGCATAAGAGTAGCCTGCACCCAGTACTTCGCTGGAATACATGGCGGTAATGAAGTTCTGACCGAATCCATCGTATTCTTCCGGGATAGTGATCCCAAGCAAACCCAGTTCGCCCGACTTCTCAAGCAGACTCCTCATCAGCCCCTCTTCCTGGGCATCGATACGATCGACCACCGGAAAGACTTCTGTTTCCAGGAAATCTTTGCAGGATTCTCCTATCATTCGCTGCTCTTCATCAAGCTCTTCGGGAATAAAAATATCGTCCGGACTGGTCTCTTTGACCAAAAATTCACCCCCAGTTATCAATTTCTTCTCTTCCATTATTTTAAAATTTACTCGCTGTACGTGTGTTAACGCTTAGTAGTTACTAAGTTATTATAAATTTAAGGAGTTGGCAACCAGCTCTGCAATATCGTAGTTGCTTATTTCCTCCTCTTTGTTCTTATATTTAAGTCCATCCGTCATCATCACCATGCAATAGGGACAAGCTGTTGCTATGATATCGGCACCTGTCTCCAAAGCATCTTCGGTCCGTTCGATAAACACCTCCTTCTCCCCTTTCTCAGCCTCTTTGAACATCTGACCACCTCCGGCACCACAGCAAAGGGCAAAGCTCTTATTACGCTTCATCTCCACCGTTGATCCAAGCGCTTCCAGCACCTCCCTGGGAGCATTGTATTCGCCATTGGCACGTCCCAGGTAACATGGATCGTGGAAGGTGATCTTCTTCCCGGAGAGTGAAGCGCCATTCAAAGATAGTCTTCCATCCTTCATCAGCTCACGTAAAAACTGCGAATGGTGAATTACCTCGTACTCCCCTCCCAGATCGGGATACTCATTCTTAAGGGTATTGAAGGCATGGGGATCACAGGTGATAATCTTCTTCACCTCGTAGCCATTCAGCAGTTCAATGTTCATCATGGCCTGCATCTGGAACAGCATTTCGTTCCCGGCCCTGCGAGCCACATCTCCGCTGGAGGACTCCTCCACACCCAGAGTGGCATAAGAGATTCCCAGGTGGTTCAGGACCTTGGCAAAAGCCACACTGACCTGCTTATAACGGTCGTCAAAAGCTCCGGCACTTCCCACCCATAACAGGTATTCCGGGTTTTCCCCCTTGGCCGGAAAGTCAGACATCAAAGGCACTTCTACCTTCCCTTCGCTCCATAACACACGGTCCTCCTGCGAGAATTGCCAGGGAGCTCCGTTGTTCTCAATGTTGGAGAAGATGGCATTCAATTCGCCCGGTGCAGCCGATTCTTCCATAACCAGGTAGCGACGCATTCCCAAAATAATAGAGGGATGATTAATGTTAATGGGACACTCCTGAGCACAGGCATTACAGAGGGTACAGGCCCATAGTTCCTCTTCGGAGATGTAGTCCCTGAGCAGCGAACGCTCGTCGGAATAGTCAGTACCGTTCTTGACCAGACCAGGACCCTTCTCTTTCATCCTGGCTCGTACATCCATCACGATCTTGCGAGGTGAAAGCATTTTTCCTGTTATGTTGGCCGGACAAACAGAGGTACAGCGGCCACATTCGGTGCAGGCCAGGGAATCAAAATAGTTTTTCCAACTAACATCCTCCACATCCATGATCCCAAAACGCTCAGGAACCTCCTCTTCTGCCTCGGCACCTTCAGGTGGTGAAGCAAAGGCCTGATCCGGATCCATCATGATCTTTACCTCCCTGGTTATACTCTCCATGGTATCCACCTTGCCCAGTGGCTCCAGCCTGCTCAGGAAAACATTTGGAACAGACATAAATACGTGGAAATGCTTGGAGTAGGGAAGATAGTTGGCAAAAACAAAAATGAGTCCGATATGCATCCACCAGTTGAACTGGTGCCAGAATTCGTTATGATCCCCGGCATCGATCCAGGAAGCAAACATATTGCTTATCGGATAAAGTCCCACGACCTCATGACCTGCATGGGTGGCTGACAGGATATAAAAGGTGTTCATTCCCAGCAGAGAAACCATTAAAAGCAGTATCATGGTGAGCGCCACATTGGCATCCAGGTGGGAAATATGTTTCATCTCGATCCCTGAGAAGCGCTTCACATGAAGGAAAACGCGTCTGAAGAGAAATACCAGGATGCCAACAGCAATAATCAAGGCAAAGATATCGCCCGATGCCATGATAAAACTATGAAACCCGCCAAGGAAGGCAAGCGCCCGTTCGGTCCCGCTTAGTCCATCGATAATCATCTCGATGCTTCCGATCAGAATCACCAGAAAACCCCAAAATACCAGGGCATGCAACAAACCCATCACCGGCCGACGGAAAATTTTGGTCTGACCAATGGCCACCTCCATCATCACGCCGAACCTTCGGCCAAGTTGTTTGACTGGAAAGCCCTTGCGTGTATGCTTGAAATAGCCTGAATACTTGCGCACAGTAAAGCCGAAAACCAGCAGAGTAAGCAGCAATACAAGCAGGAAAACTATCTGTCTGTCCATGTGAAAAGGATTAAGTAAGCTATTGAGCTTTAGCAGCCCTGATCTCAGAGATCAGTTCAGGCAGCACCTTCAGGGCATCCCCTACGATTCCATAATCGGCCGATTCAAAAATTGGTGCATCCTTATCAGTATTTACAGCTACAATGCACTTGGAGGAGCTGACTCCTGCCAGGTGTTGAATGGCACCAGAGATGCCGAAGGCCATATAAAGATTGGGAGCAATGATTTTCCCGGTCTGCCCGGTATGTTCCCCGTGGGGCCTCCACCCCTCGTCCGATACAGGACGTGAACAAGCAGTGGCTCCTTCTAGGATGCCGGCAAGCTCTTCAATGGGAGCCCAGTTATCACCCGATTTCATTCCCCTTCCACCTGAAATAACCACATCGGCATCAGTGAGCAAGAGTTTTCCCTCCTGCTTCTGAACATCCTTGATGGTCGTTTCAGCAGCAGACACATCCACGCCCGAATCAAAGGCTTCTACGCTGGCAGTGCCTCCGGTCTCCGCAATCTCAAAGGAATTCTGCGAGAGGGTCAGGATGGCTTTTTCTGTAAGAATCTCCACCTTACCAAAAGCTTTCCCGCTAAATACTTTTTTGTTTACCACCAGGGGATTGACTGATTCTGGTACAGCTGTAACGCCAGCAGCCAGCCCTGCCTTCAAGCTGACAGATAGACGGGGAGCAATGGCCTTACCGGTGTTATTATGGGCCATTACCAGCACTTTGGCTCCGCACTTCTCCATGGCCGCAGCAATGATTGAAGTAAAAACCTGGTTATCGAGTCCGGATGGGGCTCCATCCGCACTAAATACCAGGGAGGCTCCATATTTGCCAAGAGTTGACAGTTCATCCTGGTCCACGGTGCCAATTGAGAGGGCAGTCACATCGCCCCCTGTTAAAGCGGCCACACTTAAGGCATAGGATACCAATTCATAAGAGAACTTCTTGAATTTGCCATCCCAGTTTTCTGTATAAACTAATACTGACATATGTATATAGTTAATGGTTATAAGTTAATGGTTAGTCTAAATCTCTAGAGGACTTTGGCCTCGTTCTGGAGGAGGTTGACAAGTTCTTTCACATTGTCGGCATCCACCATTTTACAGGGGGCTTTGGGTTCCGGCATTGCAAAGGCCTGGTACGCAGTAAATGATTCCGCATCCGCTGCAGGAACTACCTGTAAGGGCTTCTTCCTTGCCATCATGATTCCGCGCATGGCAGCAATCCGAGGCTCCTTGGCAATTCCCTTTTGCACAATAGCCACAAAAGGTGCAGGAACACTTACCTCTTCTTTACCTCCATCGATATCCCGGGATAACACTACCTCTCCCCCATCGAATTTAAATTCAGAGACTGCCGATACGGAAGGAATACCCATAATCTCAGAAATCATTCCTCCAACAGCCGATCCATTGTAGTCGCTGGATTCAATTCCACAGAGGACCACTCCAAAGTCACCATTAGCAGCAACTGCTGCCAGCTGTGAGGCCACAAAATGAGCATCGGTAGAAACAGCATCCACCCTTATGGCGTCGTCGGCTCCAATGGCCAGTGCCTTACGGAGAGTGGGCTCTGCTGCAGGAGAACCAACGGTCACCACAGTCACATTCGATACAGGGTTGGAGGCATCCTCCTTCAGTTCCATGGCCCTGGTAAGTGCCAATTCGTCCCATGGATTGATAATCCACTGAACTCCGCCATCATCAAAGCTTGTGTTATCGGTCGAAAACTTCACCTTGGTGGTGGTATCAGGTACATTGCTAATACAAATGAGAATACGCATATTAATCTGATTTTAAGACGATGCAAATATAAAAGAATTCTAAAAATGCTCCTAGAAAAGTGGTTATCTAAAATCAATACAAAAAGGCAATGATCTAGTGTGCACTCAACACATTAACTTTAAATTCCTTAAAGCTTGAATAAAGTAAAAAATCTGACCATGCAAATTGATGAGAACAAGAGCCATTTGCATCTTACGTGTCAATATTGTAAATTTATACGTAAATCGACTGTTATGAATACAAAGCTGACACTGAATGTAGATAAAGCTGTCATAGAGCAAGCGAAAGCATATGCCAAATCTCAGAAAATCAGTTTGTCCCGATTAATTGAAACCTATCTTGCTTCATTAACAAGTCAAAAGAGAGATGATTTTGAAATTACACCCCTTGTGGAAAGTCTCAGCGGGGTTATCAAGATTGATAATAATTATGATTACAAAGAGGAGTATTCTGATCACCTGACAAAAAAATATGGATGACAAAATTACTGATTGACACCAATATAGTACTGGATCTGTTGGCCAGGAGAGAACCTTTCTACAATTATGCTGCTCAAATTTTCTCTCTTGCAGATAAACATAAAGTTTTGCTTTCAGTAAGCTCACTTAGTTTTGCAACAGCTTACTATATCTTATCAAAATCACTCCAACCCAGGGAAGTGCGTGATATCCTCCGAAAATTAAAAATCCTGGTAAATGTTTTCGCTCTTGATGATAAAATCATTGAATTGGCCCTAAATGACAGTGCTTTCGAGGATTTTGAAGATGGCCTGCAATATCATACAGCTGTTGAAAACAGTCAGGACATCATTATCACCCGAAACCAAAAAGACTTTAAAAAGTCAATGATTCCTGTTATGAATGCTGATGAGTATCTTACTTCTTTTACTCAATAGCAATCATTTAGCCAAAACCTGATCCTGCAAATCAGTATATCATTCTCGTCATTGGAAGAAGTATCAATTTTGGTATTTTTGAGAATAGCTATGCATCATGGGAAGGAAAATAATTGAATTCATACTTACAGCCCTGGGATTTTTATTGATTTCCTCAAATCTGAGTGGACAAGTCATACAAGGAAAGATACTTGACTCCTTGGATGAAAGGCCACTGGCTTATGTGAATGTGGGAGTCATCAATGTTACCAGAGGAACCATATCAACTGAACCGGGAGAATTTCAACTAAACTGCAATGATTTGCCCGAGGATGCTGAAGTTCGATTTTCAATGATCGGGTATGAATCACAAACATTTAAAATCCAGGACTTACTCAGTAGTTTCAATACAATCAAACTGGTAAAAAAAGCGATTGAGCTCGAAGAAGTTGCCATAAAATGGAATGGAACCACACGAAAAATCGGGACTTTCAAAACAACAAAAATAGGGGGTGTTTGCGGTTGGGGAGGAACAGATTTTGGACGTGGTCACGAACTAGGATTGCTATTGGATGTTGGCAACAAAACTGCGAAAATCGAGGACTTGAATCTTAGTGTGCGCAAGCAGTCCTTTGATACCATTGTTTTCAGATTACATATTCGTTCCCTGGAAAGTGGATTGCCTGCTGAAGAATTACTGACGGAGAATATTTACCTGACAGTAAGTGAAAAATCAGGTTGGCAAAAAATTGATCTGGCAAATCGCAACATATTCATAAGTGGAGATGTGGTGCTATCTCTTGAATGGATACGCATCTCCAATGTAATCGAAAAAAACCGTGTGAAGATGAATGGAGCTAAGACAGCCACTCCAGTCGTTCTTTTCAGCTTAAATAGGAAAAGTGGAACATTATTTAGCAGAAGAGGAAGCGAAGCAAAATGGAGGAAAGAGGAGAACTGGAGCCCCGGGTTTTATGTAAGCGTTAAGGAATAGTACTTATTAGCCGGTAGCACTGATCTCTGACAACCTTCCCGGGTCGGTAATTACAATATCCTTGCCGACAAGAGAGAGAATACCTTCTTTCTCAAACTCCTTGAGGAACTTAATCACACTCTCCACCGAGATGGATGCAAAATCTGCAATATCCTGCCTGGTCAGATAATTGAACACCTCTTCGCTCCTGAGTGTGTCTGAATCCAGATAAAGCAAAGCAGTGGCAAGTTTCCCGCGCATCTGTTTGTAGGACAGGCTGGCTACCAGCTCCATCAGGTACTTCTCCGAATTGAAGTTTTTGGAGGTGATTCTGAAACCAAATTCGGGATTGGTCTGCAAGAGTTTTATCAGATTTTCCTTATCGATCATCAGCAGTTCGGAATCTTTCATAGCCACAGCCGAATAAGAGTAGGTCCGTTCCCCGAACATGGAGGAGAAGGCCAGGAAATCACCGCTTTTAGAAATCCACAGATTCTGCACCTTGTTCCGGCCGGTCTGGAGATAAACCCTGATGAGCCCGGATTGTATAAAAAGCACATGAGGTGCAAAGGCCCCCTGTTTAAATATGGTTTCCCCTTTCAGGTAAGTGATCTGGGTTCGGTTTTCACTGAGTGACTTCAGATCCTCCCTGGAAATCAGCTGAAAACAGTCCGGCTCATTCTGCCGCTTGCCACCATCTTGATTGTGATTCTGCTCTGCCATCTGTCTTCTATGCTTTGTTTTAAAAAATCAATCCAAAGTTAGCTGAAAAATGATAGTAAAAAAGCTATCAAATCCCCGTTCACTCCTGGTGCACCTTCATAACAAATGAAAGATCTTTGCACGATCAAAATAAACAGAAACATTAAACCATAAAAGATTTAGAAAAATGAAGATGCTACACACAAATTTACTTGAGATAGAAACTGCAGCTGAACTTGAAAAGCTGATTGCTGAGAATGAAAACGTGATGGTATGTTGCGGACGCATGGGACCCATGTGCATCCCTGTATATGACGTGATGGAAGAGCTGGAAGAAGATCGTAGCGATGTGAAATTCGCGGTTATGGCTTTTGATTCACCAGAAGCAGGAATCATTAGAAATGATGATGCATGCCGCGGATTTATGGGACTTCCCTTTACCATGTATTATAAGAATGGGGAAGTTGCAAAAGCTACCAGCAGTATCCAGAATATGCAGCAGGTAAGCTCCATCCTGAATGAGCAATTCAGCACTTCTGATGTTCAAAATGCTTAGGCATGAGTACAGAGGAAATATTTGATGTCATTGTTGTCGGTGGTGGGGCTGCAGGCCTCACCGCTGGCATTTACAGCTCACGTGCACGCCTCTCCACCCTGATCCTGAATGAGGGAGCAATAGGTGGTCAGATGGTACTTACCGATGAGATTGCCAACTACCCGGGGGTTGAAAAGACCAACGGATATCTACTGGCCAATATCATGAAGAAGCAGGCCAAAGAGTTCGGCTGTAAGATTAAATCCAACCTGAAGATCAAGTCCTACGATCTGGAAGATAAGATCAAGCACATAGTTCTTGAAGATGGCAGGGAGTTCAGTTCACGCAGCGTGATTCTCACTCCGGGAGGCAGCCCCAGGCCGCTTCAGATATCCGGTGAGGATCAATTCAAAGGGAGTGGCATCTCCTATTGTGCCACCTGCGATGGTGAATTCTTTACTGGCAAAGAGGTGATCGTTGTGGGCGGAGGAAACTCTGCCCTTGAAGAGGCGGTTGCCCTGACCCATCATGCCTCAAAGGTAACCATTGTGCACCAGTTTGATCATTTTCAGGCTTTTCAACATGCCATCGATCAGGCTGAATTGAATCCCAAGATTGAGTTTATCATGGAGTCGGAGCTGCGCTCCTTCTCGGGCAATGGGGTGTTGCAAGAGGTTAGCCTGGAGCATCTTCCCACAGGTGAGACCTCCACCAGGAGCATCGACGGAGTCTTTATTTTCGTTGGTTATATGCCCAATACAGCCGATCTGGAGGGGATTGTTGCCCTCAATGAGCGAAAGGAAATCGTGGCGGATGCTGAAATGAAGACCAGTGTTCCCGGGGTGTTTGCTGCAGGAGACTGCATTGCAAAAAAGTACCGGCAGGTTACCACTGCAGTTGCTGACGGGACCATAGCTTCCCTGAGTGCAGCTGAATATTTAAGATCTTAACAGATACGGAGATGAAAGAGCGTTTACAATTTTTTCCCATCACAGCCTATTCAATCATCATGGGCTTAAGCGGACTGGTCATCGTTTTTAGCAAGTTTTATCACATGCAATGGCTGCCCAAGTTCTTATTTGATGGCTTGTTGTTCTTTACCCTGGCACTATTCCTGGTCATCAGCTTTCTGTATGGCCGCAAGGCCATCAGGCATTTTGATGAGGTAAAGAAGGACTTTAATCACAGGATCCGTGTCAATTTTTTCTCGGCCATTTCCATTTCGTTCCTGATGCTTTCCATCGCTTTCCTCGCTTACTGGCCATTTCTTGCCATGGTGTTCTGGTGGGTGGGTGTCTTGCTGCATACAGTACTCATGTTCTATACCATCAGTTTCTGGATACAGCACAACTTTGAGATACAGTTCATGAACCCCGCCTGGTTTATCCCGGTGGTGGGAAACATGCTGGTTCCTGTGGCCGGTGTGGAATTCATGCCAAAAGCCTTCTCCTATTTCTATTTTGCAGCGGGATTCTTCTTCTGGATCATTCTGTTTACCATTTTCCTGAACAGGGCCATTTTCCATCACCAGCTACCCCAGAAATTCATCCCAACCCTGTTTATACTTATCGCACCTCCGGCAGTGGGTTTCATAGCCTACCTGCGAATTACCCAGAGCCTGGATAATTTTGCATTTTTTATGTTGTTCCTGGCCTATTTCTTCGTAGTACTTATTCTTTTCCTCTATAAAAGTTTCAAAAATCTTAAGTTCTTTATCTCATGGTGGGCCTTAACTTTCCCGCTGGATGCCATTACCCTGGCCTCGGTGGCGGCCTACCAGATCACCGCTCAGCCAATATATAAATACTTGTCATTCATCATGTTTGCGCTGACAATCATCACCATTGGCTTTGTAACATGGGCAACCATGGGGAAAATCAAGCAGGGTGAAATTTGCGTTAATGAAGATTAATTCTACTATTATGAAAACGAAAATCAGTACAGTTATTTATATCATCTTCGGATTTATTGCCGGAATCATCTTTTCGGGAGTAGTGATCAGCATCTCCACAGGTGAAATGCTTGTGAAAGAGATCAAGAGTCCCTATGACTTTGACAAGACTGTATCGCTTATGTCGGACCGCATCAATGCTGCTGAAGGCTGGCACGTAACAGCGATCATCGATCAGAATCATGAAGTTATCACCAATGGTGGATATTCCATCGGAAGCTTCAAAATCATCAAGTATTGCTCAGGCTCCTATTCTGCAGATATGCTGAGTGCAGACGATCGTAAGAAAATAGGGAGCATGATGCCCAAATCATTTGCAGTCTATGAGAAATCGGATGGCCAGGTCTATGTCTCTACCTCCAACGGAGCCGTTATGGGAAAACTGTTTGGTGGGGAGATCGAAACAATTATTGAAAAAGTATCGCTTGAGGTAGAAGATATGATGCGTTTTATGAACCTTAAGTTTACATTGTTTTAGTAGCTATATTTGCATTTCAAAAACCGATTAAAGATGGAAGTGAAAGAAAAAGAGGTGGTAAACACAAAGTGGCTTGAGAACATGTCCTTTGAAACAGAAATCAACGGGCATAAAATTATAATTGATGCGGAGCCCGATGTGGGCGGTGACGACCTGGGGCCCAGGCCAAAACCTTTTATGCTGGCCGCACTGGGAGGATGTACCGGCATGGATGTGGTCTCTATCCTGAAGAAAATGAGGGTAGATATCAAGAACTTGAACGTTAAGGTTGAAGGAGGGCTCACAACGGAGCACCCCAGGCGATTTTATAAAATGCACGTGACCTACGAAATTGAAGGCAAGGATTTGCCTCTGGATAAGATCAAGAAGGCGGTATCACTCTCCGAAGAAACGTACTGTGGGGTAAGCGCCGTATACAATGAGGCTCTGGAGCTTACATCAGAAATTGTCCTGAAACAGGCAGAATAAGACTCCTTTGGAAGGTATTATAAAAAGATTTTAAGCGGATGAAGCACAGAGTATATATCCCGGAGGGATTGTTCCAGTGGATTGATGATGCAAAGTGTGCATGCGATGATCGTAACTCCGAATGGTGCCAGGAAAAGAACCGCTTGCTGGAGAAACTAAAATCCGTCTATGACCAGAACGAAACAATCACCGACGAAGAGGAGGAACGCAGTTGCAAGAAGGTATATGAACAGAACCTCCGGCTAAAAACATGGATCAGGGCCGTATCCGGAAGTAGTTCCTCTTTTTTGATAGATCACATCAAGGAGATTGAATCTTGTTTAGAAGATCGATGATGCCTTGCATCAGGGGCAAAGTCCATGCTTTCATTTCTTACAATTTAATTTTTGAATGAAGACAACACTGGTGGCCATAAGGACTACGTAGATGGCAAAAAAGAAGTGAAACCCGATTATACCTATAAGCGCCCCGCCTAAGAGGGGAAATATTACAGGCAGAATGCTACCGGCACCCGCTATTGCAGTATAAAGGCTGCGGTTATGTATGCTGCTGATCTCAAGCAGAACCCCACTCTGGATAATCTGATAAAGGCTGAGAAATAGTCCTCCCGCAAAAAGGCTCAGGATATATGAAGTGGTCATACCCGGAAAAGCCCATGCAATTGCCACAGAAAGTATTCCCAGCACAACCATAGACTGCATCATTCGGTGATACCTTACCTTTCCGCCGCGGTAAAACAACCACAAACCCGCTAAAATAAGACCAAGGGTTTTGGCTATTAACAGGTTGCCGATGAACTGACTGCTTAACTCTCTGAAACCGCGTGAATACAGCAGAACAAAGGGAAGGATCCCGATTCCAAGACCCAGGGTGTTAATGCTGATCAGAAAATACTGCAGGCGTTTGTTGTGCTTTAATTCAATAAAAACATCTCTGAATGATTGCTTTACAGGTGTGTAATCCTGAGGGATAAACTCTTTTAACATCCAGAATCCCAGGCTGGCCAAAAAAAGAAAACCAGCAGCAAAGAAAAACACTCGGGTGTAGTTGTCAGGATAGGGATGGCGGCTCAGAACTTCCCGGACAAAAAAAGCAGAGCCAAATATGCCCACGCTTGATATGATCTGCCTTAGAGAGAAAAACTGTTTGCGCTGACCCTCTCTGATAGACTTTCCTAAAATATCTGTAAAAGGGAGGCTGGCAAAGGCCCCGCTGACAGAGAAGATACTGATAATAATAAAAATCAGTGTGATAAGCACCGACGGACTGAAAGATTGTATTCCAAGAAACAGGAAGGCTGTTCCTGCCAGGGAAAGGATACGCACACTGATGCCCCCCAACAGCAAGGGTTTCTTTCTGCTTGCTCCTGAAACCGCAGGTGCAAATAGCAATTGGGAGAAACGGGAACCGCCAATCATAATGGCTGTCAGGATGCCCACATGAATCTGTGTTCCTCCGGCATTTATAAGCATGGAAGGGATAACTGTATCCACATCCATGAAATTCTTTGCCACAGCCAACAGGGAAGCATGCCAGATAAATGCATAAAAGTTCCTGCGGGATATTTCTTTACTAACGCTTTGCATTAATTCTTAATAGCTCTCCACATCTAAAATGCAAGAAGGCCATACCTTACGGAACAGCCTTCTTAATATCAATAGGAATATCAGATAGATTAAGCCTGACCAGTGGGTCCACCGAAATTCATCGGCATAATCGGTCCACCTGGCTCGATGTTCTTCACCTTGCCATGAGCCTTTTCAAACTTCTCCACATTGTCCTGTAAAGCCATAAGCAAACGCTTGGCATGCTCTGGTGTCAGGATTATCCGTGACTTTACCTCTGCCTTGGGTATGCCTGGCATCACCCTCACAAAGTCCAGTACAAACTCGGACGATGAATGGGTAATGATGGCCAGATTGGAGTAGGTGCCCTGAGCAACATCCTCCTTCAACTCAATGTTGATCTGGTTCTTTGGCTTTTTGGTTTTATCTTCCATCTGTATCAGATTTATTCCTTAACAGGTTCAGTGACCTCGGTCTCTTCTGAGGCTTCTTTGTCGGTCTCAACGATGCCGGATGTGAGTCTCTCATACTCCTCTTTGGAACCAACTACCAGGTTGTTATATATCCTGGATCCTGTTCCGGCGGGGATTTTATGACCTACTATGACATTCTCCTTCAGTCCGTCAAGGATATCTATTTTACCGAAAATAGCAGCTTCGTTCAGCACCTTGGTGGTCTCCTGGAAGGATGCAGCAGACATGAAACTTTTGGTCTGCAGGGCAGCCTTTGTGATTCCCTGTAGCACCTGTGAGGAGGTGGCAGGAACAGCTTCCCTTGCTTCGATCAGTTTCTGGTCCTTGCGCCTCAGTACGGAGTTATCGTCACGAAGCTTACGTGCAGAAATAATCTGGCCGGGCTTATAGTCCGGGGAATCACCAGGCTCTACAACGACCTTCTTACCGTAGATCCAGTCATTCTCATCCATGAAAACATGCTTATCAACCACCTGCTTTTCCAGGAATTTGGTATCGCCCGGATCCACTATCTCTACCTTACGCATCATCTGGCGAACAATGATCTCAAAGTGCTTATCATTGATCTTCACACCCTGCATCCGGTATACCTCCTGAACCTCGTTCACAATATACTCCTGGACCTTGGTGGGACCTTTAATGGCCAGTATATCAGCGGGAGTGATGGCGCCATCCGAAAGTGGAATTCCAGCCCTCACATAGTCATTCTCCTGCACCAGGATCTGCTTCGACAGCGGTACCAGGTATTTCTTCACCTCACCTGCTTTGGATGTAATTATGATTTCGCGGTTACCTCGTTTGATCTTACCAAACTCAACTTCACCGTCAATTTCAGACACAACAGCAGGATTAGAAGGATTCCTTGCCTCAAACAGCTCTGTTACACGCGGCAGACCACCAGTGATGTCACCCGATTTACCAACTGCCCTCGGAATCTTCACAAGCACCTCTCCTGCAATCACTTTATCTCCTTCACTTACGGCAATGTGTGATCCCACGGGCAGGTTATAATTCTTCACAAGCTCCCCTTTGCTATCGAGAATCCTGATAAGCGGATTCTTGGTACGGTCGCGGCTCTCCACAATCACCTTCTCCTTGAAACCGGTCTGTTCGTCCGATTCGTCCCTGAAAGTGATCCCATCAATCACATTATCAAAGCCCACCTTACCGGCAGCTTCACTGATAATCAATGCATTATATGGATCCCACTCACACATCAGTGCTCCTTTCTTAACTGTGGCTCCATCCTTTGTATAAAGTTTGGATCCGTAAGGAATAGTATGTGTGGTCAGTACAATTCCTGTATTCTTGTCAACCACTCGAAGTTCTGCAAGACGACCAATAACGATCTCCACTTTATCTCCCGTCTCTGGATCTTTTGAGTTAACGGTCCGCAGCTCCTCAATTTCGACGATACCATCATACTTTGAAATCACATTGGATTCCGAAGTAATGTTTGAAGCAGTACCCCCAACGTGGAAAGTACGCAGAGTAAGCTGTGTACCAGGCTCCCCGATGGACTGAGCAGCAATAACGCCGGTAGCTTCACCCATCTGTACCATCTTACCGGTGGCCAGGTTACGTCCGTAACACTTGGCGCATACTCCCTTCTTGGATTCGCAGGTCAGTACCGAACGAATCTCCACCTGCTCAATGGGCGAATCTTCGATAATGGCACCTAAGTCCTCATTGACTTCTTGTCCAGAATGTATGATCAGTTCACCAGAAAGCGGATGATAGATGTCGTGTACCGTTGTACGGCCCAGGATTCTTTCAAAAAGTGTCTCCACGACCTCTTCGTTCTTCTTAATGGCAGAGGCCACCAGTCCGCGCAGGGTTCCACAATCGGGTTCCTGGATAATTACGTCCTGCGATACATCCACCAAACGACGAGTCAGATAACCGGCATCGGCTGTTTTCAGAGCCGTATCGGCAAGACCCTTACGGGCACCGTGAGTAGAAATAAAGTACTCAAGTACCGAAAGTCCCTCCTTAAAGTTGGAGAGAATCGGGTTTTCAATAATCTCAGAACCGGATGAACCAGATTTCTGGGGCTTGGCCATCAGACCACGCATACCGGAAAGCTGACGAATCTGCTCCTTGGAACCCCTCGCTCCTGAGTCAAGCATCATATAGACAGGGTTGAATCCCTGCTTGTCTGTACTCAACTGCTTCATCAAAGTCTGGGTCAGACGTGCATTGGTATGTGTCCAGATATCAATGATCTGGTTGTAACGCTCATTGTTGGTGATCACACCCATATTGTAAGATCCAACCACATCATCCACCTGCTTATATCCGTCAACCACAAACGTTTCCTTCTCGGCAGGAATGATTACATCGTCCAGGTTAAACGAGAGCCCTCCTCGGAAAGCCATCCCGTATCCCAGGCTCTTGATATCATCCAGGAACCTGGCCGTCTCGGCAGTTCCTGTGATCTTCAGAACGCGTCCGATAATATCACGAAGCGACTTCTTGGTCAGTAGTTCATTGATGAATCCAATCTCCTCGGGAACAAATTCGTTAAATAATACACGGCCCACAGTAGTTTCGATCACTTCAGTCTCACCATCCTCTCCACCAAGCTTGGGAATCCTTACCTTAATGACCGCATGCAGATCGGCACGCTTCTCATTGTAGGCAATGGTCACCTCCTCGGCAGAATAAAAGGTCATATCTTCACCATTAACCTTCTCCTTTTTGGTAGAACGCTTGGACTTGGTAATATAATAGAGTCCCAATACCATGTCCTGCGAAGGAACAGCAATCGGCGCCCCGTTGGCAGGGTTCAGGATATTGTGGGAAGCAAGCATCAGAATCTGGGCTTCCAGAACAGCAGCATTTCCAAGAGGAAGGTGCACGGCCATCTGGTCACCATCAAAGTCAGCATTGAAAGCAGTACATACCAAGGGGTGAAGCTGGATAGCCTTTCCTTCAATCAGTTTTGGCTGGAAGGCCTGGATACCAAGTCTGTGCAGTGTTGGCGCACGGTTCAGCAATACTGGATGCCCCTTAAGTACGTTTTCAAGGATGTCCCATACAACGGGATCCTTACGGTCCACAATCTTCTTGGCCGATTTCACAGTCTTCACAATACCACGCTCAATCAGTTTACGAATGATAAATGGTTTGTAAAGCTCTGCAGCCATATCTTTCGGAAGACCGCACTCATGAAGAGCAAGTTCCGGACCTACAACAATAACCGAACGTGCCGAATAGTCAACCCGCTTACCAAGCAGGTTCTGACGGAAACGTCCCTGCTTACCTTTCAGACTGTCAGACAGTGATTTAAGCGGGCGGTTAGCATCGGTCTTAACCGCATTTGCCTTCCTTGAGTTATCAAAAAGTGAATCAACAGCTTCCTGCAACATCCGTTTTTCGTTACGGAGGATTACCTCGGGAGCTTTGATCTCGATCAGTCGCTTCAGACGATTGTTACGGATAATTACCCTGCGGTAAAGATCGTTCAGGTCGGAAGTAGCAAATCTTCCACCATCCAGGGGCACCAGAGGCCTCAGTTCCGGCGGAATCACAGGTACTACCTTCACAATCATCCACTCCGGACGGTTGATACCTTTGGATGCACGGAAAGCTTCTACAACCTGTAACCTCTTCAGCGCTTCATTTTTACGCTGTTGAGAAGTTTCGGTACTGGCTTTGTGCCTCAAAGAGTATGAAAGTTCGTCCAGGTCCAGCCTTCCGAGCAGCGCATGCAGTCCTTCGGCACCCATACCGGCAATGAACTTGTCGGGATGGTCATCCTCCAGCAACTGATTCTCCTTGGGCAAACTGGCCAGGATATCGAGATATTCATCTTCTGTTAAGAAATCAAGGTAATTCACACCATCGGCCTGCTTGATACCCGCGTTGATCACCACGTATCTTTCATAGTAGATAATGGAATCAAGTTTCTTGGTAGGCAGTCCCAGCAGGTAGCCGATTTTGTTTGGTAATGAACGGAAATACCAGATATGGGCCACCGGCACCACCAGTGAAATATGACCCATCCGCTCACGGCGTACCTTCTTCTCGGTCACCTCAACTCCACAACGGTCACATACGATACCCTTGTAACGGATCCGCTTGTATTTACCACAATGACACTCGTAATCTTTTACCGGACCAAAAATCCTTTCGCAGAACAGACCATCTCTTTCCGGCTTATAAGTCCGGTAGTTGATGGTTTCAGGCTTGAGGACTTCCCCACTGGATCTCTCCAGAATCTCTTCTGGAGAAGCCAATCCTATGGAAATCTTGGTAAAATTGCTGCTTTTTACTTTGGTGTCTTTCCTGAATGACATATAATATTGTATTAATACGTTTCTAAAACTTAAGCTGACCGGGTCTTTGCCCGTAATAGCAGATTATACTAAGTTCACGCTGAGTCCAAGACCACGCAGCTCATGGAGCAGCACGTTCAATGACTCCGGTATACCGGGCATTGGCATCGGTTCGCCTTTCACAATGGCTTCATAGGCTTTCGCCCTTCCGATTACATCATCCGACTTCACAGTCAGGATTTCCTGCAGAATATTGGCAGCGCCAAAGGCCTCCAGTGCCCAGACCTCCATTTCACCAAAACGCTGTCCACCAAACTGGGCTTTACCACCCAATGGCTGCTGCGTAATCAGTGAGTAAGGTCCGATACTCCTGGCGTGCATCTTGTCTTCCACCATATGCCCCAGTTTCAGCATGTAAATCACACCTACTGTAGCCGGCTGGTCAAAACGCTCACCGGTACCACCATCATACAAGAAGGTCTTACCGTATCTGGGAACACCCGCTTCATCGGTCAGCTCGTTGATCTGATCGATCTTGGCTCCATCAAAGATGGGAGTTGCAAACTTCTTGTCCAGCTTCAGACCGGCCCATCCCAGTACAGTCTCATAGATCTGTCCCAGGTTCATCCTGGAAGGCACACCCAGCGGATTCAATACGATATCCACAGGAGTTCCATCTGCAAGGAATGGCATGTCTTCCGAACGAACAATCTTGGCAACAATACCCTTGTTCCCATGTCGTCCAGCCATCTTATCACCCACGGTTAGCTTACGCTTCTTGGCCACATATACCTTGGCAAGCTGAATAATGCCTGTTGGCAATTCATCACCACTGGTAATGCTATGCTTCTTCCTCTTATAGAGACTGTCGATCTCCTTAAACTTGATAATATAGTTATGGAGCAGGTCACGGATCAGGTCATTCTTATGCTTATCCGTAGTCCACTTCAAAGGATTCAGCTTGGGGAAATCAAGTTCCTGCAGTTGCTTCTGGGTAAACTTGGTTCCCTTTGGAATGATATCAATATTCAGGAAGTCCTTCACACCCTGTGAGGTTTTTCCGTTCACCAGTTCGAAAAGCTTCTCAATCAACTGGGCCCTGATATCTGCTATATCCTTCTGATAGGTATCATCGATCTTCTCAAGGATCTGTTTGGTAGCGGGACGAGACTTGCGCTCCTTCATGGTACGGGAGAACAGCTTCTTGTCAATTACCACTCCAACGAGTGATGGTCCTGCTTTCAGGGATGCATCTTTTACATCACCTGCCTTATCACCGAAGATGGCCCTGAGCAATTTCTCTTCCGGAGAAGGATCTGATTCACCCTTGGGAGTGATCTTACCGATAAGAATATCACCCGGAGTTACCTCCGCACCAATCCGGATCAAACCATTTTCATCCAGGTTCTTGGTGGCCTCTTCACTGACGTTTGGAATATCAGAGGTCAGTTCTTCCAATCCACGCTTGGTATCACGCACCTCAAGGAGGTACTCATCCACGTGAATAGAAGTAAAGACATCTTCTCTTACCAGTCGCTCCGATACCACGATGGCATCCTCAAAGTTGTATCCTTTCCAGGGCATAAAGGCCACCATCAGGTTCCGCCCAAGGGCCAGCTCTCCCTGCTGGGTGGCGTAACCCTGTGTCATGATATCACCTTTTTTCAATCTCTGGTTCTTTCGAACAATGGGATTCAGGCTAACACAGGTATTCTGGTTGGTCTTCCTGAATTTGGGAAGTTTGTAGCGCTTCATATCATCGTCAAACCTCACAAAACGTTCCTCTTCACTGTGTTCGTAGCGAACCACAATTTCATTGGCATCCACAAACTCAACAACACCATTCTCCTCTGCCCTTACCTGCAATCTTGAATCGCGAACCACATTCAGCTCGATACCTGTCCCCACTATTGGAGCTTCAGGATAGATCAGTGGAACCGCCTGACGCATCATATTGGATCCCATCAAAGCCCTGTTGGCATCATCGTGCTCCAGGAAGGGAATCAGGGAAGCAGCAATGGAAGCGATCTGGTTGGGAGCTACGTCCATCAACACTACGTCGTCCTTCTCTGCCAGCGGATAGTCCGCTTCATACCTGGCTTTCACCTTGGGATTCACAAAGGTACCATCCGGATTCAGCGGTGCATTGGCCTGTGCAATCAATTTGTCTTCTTCTTCTTCTGCGCTCAGGTAAACAATACCCTTATTTGCAAGCTCTACCTTCCCTCCTACTGTTTTCCTGTAGGGCGTCTCAATAAAACCAAGGTCGCTGATACGTGCAAATACACAGAGAGAGGAAATCAGTCCAATGTTGGGACCTTCAGGGGTCTCGATTGGACAAAGCCTTCCATAGTGTGTATAGTGTACGTCACGAACCTCGAAACCGGCACGCTCACGACTCAGACCGCCTGGACCGAGAGCCGACATACGACGCTTGTGGGTCATCTCAGCCAGTGGATTGGTCTGGTCCATGAACTGACTCAGCTGGTTGGTTCCAAAGAAGGAATTGATCACTGAAGAGAGTGTCTTCGAGTTGATCAGGTCGGTTGGTGTAAACACCTCGTTGTCCCGCACATTCATTCTTTCACGTATAGTTCTTGCCATCCTGGCAAGTCCAACGCTGAACTGGTTCATCAACTGCTCTCCAACGGTACGTACCCTCCTGTTACTCAGGTGGTCAATATCATCTACATCGGTCTTGGAGTTGATCAGCTCAATGAGGTATTTGATAATCTGGATAATGTCTTCACGTGTCAGCACCCTTTGCTCCACATCTGTGTTGAGACCCAGTTTCTTGTTGAGCCTGTAACGGCCAACCTCACCCAGGTCATAACGCTTGTCTGAGAAGAACAACTTATCGATCACATCCCTGGCAGTAGTCTCGTCAGGTGGTTCGGCGTTCCTTAACTGCCTGTAGATATGCATCACCGCCTCTTTCTCAGAGTTACATGGGTCCTTCTGAAGCGTATTGTAAATAATAGCAAAGTCATTGATATTGGGTACATCCTTATGTAGAAGGATGGTCTTGGCTCCCGAATCGATAATCTCTTCGATATGATCGGTCTCAAGAACAGTCTCCCTGTCAATGATCACCTCGTTTCGCTCAATGGAGACTACCTCACCGGTATCTTCATCTACAAAATCCTCGATCCAGCTCTTCAGAACCCTGGCGGCAAGTGTTCGGCCCACCAGTTTCTTGAGACCGGTTTTACTTACCTTCACCTCATCGGCCAGTCCGAAAATCTCCAGCACATCTTTATCACTTTCATAACCAATGGCCCTGAGCAGTGTGGTGACAGGTAATTTCTTTTTACGATCGATATATGCATACATCACATTGTTGATGTCTGTAGCAAATTCGATCCATGATCCTTTGAACGGAATAATCCTGGCGGAGTAGAGCTTGGTTCCATTAGCATGGACACTCTGTCCGAAGAATACACCGGGCGAACGGTGCAGCTGGCTTACAACCACCCTTTCGGCCCCATTGATTATGAAAACACCCCTTTCGGTCATATAGGGAATTGTTCCCAGGTATACATCCTGGATGACAGTATCAAAATCTTCGTGTTCAGGATCTGTGCAATAGAGTTTCAACTTTGCCTTCAGAGGTACACTGAAAGTTAGTCCCCTCTCGATGCACTCGTCAATTGAATAACGAGGTGGATCGACGGTATAATCGAGAAACTCCAGTACAAAATTGTTTCTTGTGTCGGTAATGGGAAAATTATCCTGGAAAACCTGGTACAAACCTTCGTTGTTCCGGTTCTCAGGAGTGA
>QMPQ01000018.1 GCA_003648635.1 Bacteroidota bacterium
CACATACTTGCGTATACTAGTCCCTGAAACTAGCGCGTCTACCAATTCCGCCATCTGGGCAAGATGACAATAATACTTAAAAGAACATCAGGCCGTTTCCGTATCCACCTCAATCAACAAGCTGGCGGAATTGGCCTCCCCACTGGCTGGCTCCTCCCTAAAATGTTCCACCGGAACATTTCTTAACGGTCGGCCCTGCCATCTGGGCAAGATGACAATCACATATAAAAGAACATCAGGCCGTTTCCGTAAACACCTTAATCAACAAGCTGGCGGAATTGGCCTCCCCACTGGCTGGCTCCTCCCTAAAATGTTCCACCGGAACATTTCTTAACGGTCGGCCCTGCCATCTGGGCAAGATGACAATAATACTTAAAAGAACACCCCCGAAGATTTTCGCTTCGGGGGTGCAAATATATTAAATTTTAATATTTCCCGCTGTAGTTTTCAGGGATTTTTTCTCCCTCTCTTTAACAGGGACCTATTTTCGCTCCCTGGCAACCTTTTTGACTATATCAGCAGGTGTTCTCTTCTCTCCTGCGGGTGCAGCCTTCAGACTCCTCGGTGCACGCTCTTTGGCAGCTGCTGCCTTTTTACCATCGGGGTAGTAATCCACCATGGCTTCGAAGGTCCAGTAGTAAACTCCTTCCAGCATGGGTGTCTCAATCCACCCGACGTCCTCAAATGCCAGATCTTCATTACCATGATTTGCTTCCCATACATCCACATAGTAACGCTGGTAACTAAGGCCGGTAAAGGTGCATTCCCCATAGGAATCGGTATAAAGCGTTTCGCTCCCGTTGGTAAAATTCAACCAGTCATCATAAGTTGGATACAAGATAACTTCGGCACCGGGAAGCAGGTAGCCAGGATCTGCACCACCTTCGATATCAGTCCATAACCTTACCAATACGGTCAGTTCGGCACCGATCACCTCTTCGGGGATCACAAATGAACTAATACCTCCTTTGGTTCCAAAGGCTCTCAGGGTCACATCGTAAAAACCCGGGTCCACAAAATAGTGATCCACTACGGGTTCGTTGTACAAGATGCCATCGTCCATATCCCATTCGATATAGTCCGAATTGGTGGAATGGCTGGTAAAGCGGACATATTCTCCCACATAAGCGGGGTTCAGATCAACGGATCCATTGGCATCGGGTTCTATGATGACACAAGGTTCCTTCGTACAGCTTATCACGATCAGTGACAGCAAGGGCAATATGAATATAAAGCGTTTCATGGCCTTTGGTTTTGGTTGTTGCTATTGTAATTCCAAATAGTATGCCAAACTTTTACGTTGTATCTCCTAAAAGGTTTTTCTTCCCGCATCAAATTAACCAAAAACCTTAGCCTAAAAACAACTGAGCCACACATTTTATCCACTGCTTATTAATACTTCTTATAATATAGTTTTCGTATCTTTGCGCTGCTTTTTAAAAAATTGAATTCAATGATCAACATCACTTTTCCTGACAATTCAGTACGGCAGTTTGAACAGGGCGTGTCGGGATATGATATAGCCAGGAGTCTGAGTAACAGTCTGGCAAGGGAGGTACTCTCCGTCAATGTGAATGACGAACTGTGGGATCTGAACCGTCCCATTCAGGAGGATGCCACCATTAAACTAAACAAATTTGATGATCCCGACGGGAAGCATGCCTTCTGGCACTCCTCTGCCCACCTTATGGCCGAAGCCATTGAGTCGCTTTATCCAGGTACCAAATTTGGTATTGGGCCGGCCATCGAAAACGGATTCTACTACGATGTGGACACTGGCGATGAGGTGGTGATCACCGAAGGTGATTTGCCCAGGATCGAAAAGAAGATGAAGGAGCTGGCCTCTCAGAAACAGGAGTATTCCAGAAAAGAGGTAAGCAAGGAAGAGGCCATGCTCTTCTTTGGAGATAAGGGTGATGAATACAAAACCGAACTGATAAGCGAATTAGAAGATGGCACCATCTCCTTCTACCACCAGGGAAATTTTACGGACCTCTGCCGGGGACCACACCTGGCCGACACCTCCCCCATCAAGGCCATAAAGCTACTAAGTGTGGCTGGTGCCTACTGGAGGGGGGATGAAAAGCGGAAACAGCTGACCCGGATCTATGGAGTGAGCTTTCCCAAAGCAAAGATGCTGGAAGAGCACCTGGAACTTCTGGAACAGGCCAAATTGCGCGACCACAGGAAATTGGGTAAGGAACTGGAGCTTTTTACCTTTTCACAAAGGGTGGGACCCGGTCTTCCGCTCTGGTTGCCTAAAGGTGCACAACTAAGAGAACGACTTGAGAACTTCCTGAAGAAGGTGCAACGCGATACTGGATACGAACCGGTGATCACCCCGCATATTGGTCAAAAGGAGTTATGGGTAACTTCCGGACACTACGCCAAGTACGGAAAGGACAGCTTTCAGCCCATAAGCACCCCACAGGAAGGTGAAGAATTCTTACTGAAGCCCATGAACTGTCCCGCTCATTGCGAGATTTACAAATTCAAACCCCGTTCTTACAAGGAACTGCCTGTTCGTCTGGCCGAATTTGGAACGGTTTACCGCTACGAACAGAGTGGAGAGCTGCACGGACTCACCCGTGTTCGCGGATTTACCCAGGACGATGCGCATATCTTCTGCCGGCCCGACCAGTTGAAGGAGGAATTCCTGAAGGTTATTGATATCATTCTCTACATCTTTAAAACTCTGGACTTTAAAGACTTTGTTACCCAGGTTTCTTTGAGGGACCCAGAGGATAAAGAGAAGTATATCGGTAGTGACGAGAACTGGGAGAAAGCCGAACAGGCCATTCTCGAAGCAGTGGAGGCCAAAGGCATGGAAAACGTGGTGGTGGAATATGGCGAGGCTGCCTTCTACGGGCCCAAACTGGACTTTATAGTGAAGGATGCTCTGGGCAGGAAATGGCAACTTGGAACCATCCAGGTAGACTACAACCTTCCCGAACGATTTGAACTGGAGTATATCGGTGCTGATAATCAGAAACATCGGCCGGTTATGATTCACCGTGCACCCTTTGGATCCATGGAGCGGTTTGTGGCCGTATTGATCGAACATACAGCCGGGAAATTCCCCCTCTGGCTTACACCCGATCAGGCTGTGATTCTGCCCATTAGCGAAAAATTCCACGATTATGCGGAAAAAGTTTCAAAATTCCTTAAAAATTGCGATATTCGCACCCTGATTGACGAGCGGAGTGAAAAGATAGGTAAGAAGATCAGGGATAGTGAGTTAAAGCGAATTCCATATCTGCTTATCATAGGCGAAAAGGAGCAGGAAAATGGAACAGTCTCCGTTCGAAGACAGGGAGAAGGTGATAGAGGAGAGATGAAACTGGAAGAATTTGCGAAATTTATTCAGTCTGAAGTTGAGAATCAGCTTCAGGCAATTGAGACTAATATTTAACTAATTATAGGAGGAACTAGTCATAGCAGGACCAAGTCATTATCGTAGACGCAACAACGATAACCGCAACAAGGACAGGATCGCTTTTAAAACGAATCTGCAGATTCGTGCCACCTCAGTTCGCCTTGTTGGAGAGAACATCGAAACTCCAGGAGTTGTCACAATAGCTGAAGCTCTGAAGATTGCTGATTCACTGGATCTTGATCTGGTAGAGATTTCGCCAAAGGCAGATCCGCCTGTATGCAGGGCCGTCGATTATCAGAAGTTTCTTTATCAGCAAAAGAAGAAACAAAAAGAAATGAAATCCAAAGCCACAAAGATTGTGGTGAAGGAGATCAGGTTCGGACCCAACACGGATGAGCATGATTACAGTTTTAAACTGAAGCATGCGCATAAATTTCTTGAAGATGGTGCAAAGCTAAAGGCTTTTGTATTTTTCAAAGGAAGGTCCATATTGTACAAGGAGAAAGGTGAGATCCTATTGTTAAAGCTCGCACAGGACCTTGAAGAGGTTGGGAAAGTTGAACAGCTCCCCAAGCTTGAGGGAAAAAGGATGACCATGTTTATGGCGCCCAAAGTGGTAAAAAAGAAATAGTTTTTATATAGATAAAGATTGGAATAATGCCAAAAATGAAGACGAATCCGGGAGCGAAGAAGAGATTCAAACTCACCGGAACCGGTAAAATCAAGAGGAAACACGCTTACAAGAGTCATATTCTTACCAAAAAATCAAAGAAGCGCAAGCGGAACCTGACTTATTTTGGTCAAGTACATAAGGCCGATGAAAATAATATCAAGCGCCTGCTGGCGATGAAGTAAGAACTAACTTTTGATTAGAGGTAAATTAGTTTAAACCAGGGTGTGGAGCCAAAAAGCGTCGAAGAGACCGCCTGCATCCAAAAAGTGAAAAAGAAATGCCAAGAGTTAACAACGCTGTCGCAGCAAGACAGAAGAGAAAAAAAGTGATGAAGCAGACCAAAGGGTACTTTGGTCGCAGAAAAAATGTCTGGACGGTTTCCAAGAATGCATATGAGAAAGGCCTCAGCTATGCATACCGTGACCGTCGTAAGAAGAAAGCCGAGTTCAGGGCTCTCTGGATCCAGCGAATCAACGCTGCAGTACGTGAATACGATATGTCCTATTCTGAATTTATGGGGAAACTGAGTAAATCAGACATCGAAATCAACCGTAAAGTACTTGCCGATCTAGCCATGAACGATCCTAAGGCCTTTGAAGCCATCGTGAAGAAAGTTCAGTAAGACCTGTTCAAAATCTCATTATAAGGCTGCTCCTGATCATTGGAGCAGCTTTTTTTTTATCTTGTTCTTATGAATTTTGCATTGATCGGATATGGAAGAATGGGCAGAACCATCGAGGTCCTGGGTACGAAACAGGGTCACTCCTTCCCTGTAATCATTGATATTCACAATCATGAACAGCTGAGTTCCGGTGGCCTGAAGGGGATTGACGCAGCCATCGAGTTCTCAACTCCTGCTACGGCTCCTGGCAATATCAGGGAGTGTATCGATTTGGGGGTGCCGGTGCTTACTGGAACTACCGGATGGAATGAGAATATCCCTGAAATAGAAGCCTATTGCAAGGCGAAAGACGGCACCCTGTTTTATGCCAGTAATTTTTCAGTAGGGGTCAATATTCTCTTTGCCCTGAATCGTAGACTTGCTGAGATCATGGATCAGTTTCCTGAATATAAAGTCTCCATAAACGAAGTGCACCATGTGCACAAAAAGGATGCACCCAGTGGAACTGCCATTAGCCTGGCCGAACAGATCCTGGAACTGAACAGGCAGATCAGCAAGTGGCATTTAAAGAAGAATGATGCTTATGCAGAAGAGGCTACAGGTCAGCTTCCCATTGAAGCCATCCGCAAGGGTGAGGTCAAGGGTCAACACAGCATTCATTATGAATCCGAGTTGGACTCCATCACGCTCAGTCACGATGCATATACCAGAGATGCCTTTGCGGCAGGAGCACTTCTGGCTGCAACATTTATTACAAACAAGAAAGGTGTTTTTGGAATGCAGGATCTTCTAAAATTATAAGAGGATGGATCGCATAACATGGAGGTACCTTGCCTTTTTCTTATCAGGCCTCTTCTGGTCCATGATTGTAATCTGGATTGGTCTGGGCTTCCTGCTTCCGCTTAATTTGATTCTCTTCGATATTTTTCTTACCCGAAAGGTCGACTGGACCCTTCGGAGCTATGGCTTGCCAAGACTCCTGCAATCGTCCATTGAATGGATTTCGGTTGTACTGCTTGCTCTGATTTGCTCTTTCACCATCAAAGTACTGCTGGTGGAGACCTATAAGATCCCCACCCCCTCCATGGAGGAGACCTTACTGGCCGGAGACTATATTTTTGTCAGCAAACTTGCCTATGGCCCCAGGCTCCCCGAAACCCCACTGGCCATCCCCTTCTACCACAACAAACTACCATCCGGTAAAAAATCTTACTCTGACAAACTTAAGATGCCGCATAAAAGACTCTCAGGTTTCTCCAGTGTGAAGAGAGGGGATATTATTGTTTTCAATTTCCCGGAGGGCGATACCATGGTGGTACAGTATCCGGGACAGAACTATTACTCCCTGGTAAGAAAGTATGGAAGGGATTACATTTTATCCGAATTTGATATCATTACCCACCCGGTGGATAAGAGGGAGAATTATATCAAAAGGTGTATTGCCCTGCCGGGCGATACCCTGCTTATCGCGGAAGGAATGGTCCGGGTGAATGGTAGCCTAAGGTCCGAGCTGCCTCTTCAAAAATTTAAATACTATGTTACCACCAGGGGGGAGCCCCTGCCCGATCCCCTGCTCGATTCGTTAAATATCCTTAAATCCGCAGTCACATACAATCCGATCAACTCCTTGCACGTTTTATATCTGGCTAAGGAGAATGTTGAATCATTGAGATCGTTCCCACAGGTGAGAAGTATCAGCAGATATACAGAACCCACCCTCTCCTTTCAGAACCAGGAAATTTTTCCCCACAACAATCATTACCGGTGGACGGGCGACAATTTTGGTCCGCTACGGATACCAAAACGAGGAGATAGCATCCTTATAGACCAGCTGAATCTGCCCATCTATCGGCGTATTATCGAAATATATGAGCAGAACGAGATGAGTGTAAGAGATGGAGTGATCCATATCAACGGGGAAGCCACCTCTTCGTATGTTTTTCAGATGGATTACTACTTTGTGATGGGAGACAACCATCACAATTCAGCCGATTCCAGGTACTGGGGATTTGTCCCGAAGGACCACCTCCTTGGCAAGGCAGTTGTAGTCTGGTTCTCCATCAAACCAGATACCCCGTTCATTGGTGGTTTAAGAAAAGAACGTATCTTTAGGTCCATAAAATAAAAAGCGCAATGAATATCAGTAAATTATTGAAACACAAATACTTAACCTTCGGGATTGCCGTCTTCGTCTATATTCTTTTTGTGATCTGGTTGAAGAATTTCTGGTTCCTTCTGGGGATACCCGTGATATACGATATTTATGTGAGTAAAAAGGTCAACTGGTCATTCTGGAAAAGCAGGAAGAAAAAGAACAATGTGGTCGTTGAGTGGCTCGATGCACTTATTTTTGCTGTGGTTGCAGTATCATTAATCAATATTTTCCTTTTTCAAAACTACAAAATCCCAACCCCCTCCATGGAGGGTAGTCTTCTGGTTGGCGACCACCTCTATGTAAGCAAGACTGCATACGGCCCCAGAACACCCAACACTCCTCTGGCAGTTCCCTTCCTGCCCAATACCGTGCTGGGAGGTAAATCTTACCTGGAATGGATTGAGCGGCCATATAAACGATTGAAAGGATTTAGTACGGTTAAGAGAGACGATATTGTGGTCTTCAATTTCCCCGCTTCCGATACAGTGGCCCTGGAGAAATCGGATCATAAGTTGTATGCCAAGGGCAATTTTGACTATTTCGACCTGGTACGCGACGAGTCCTACAACCTGATGCTGGCAGACCAGGACCGTAACAATCGCACACGCCCCATGGGGGTATACGAAGATTATGTGCGTAAACAAATTGCAGAAAAATATGATGTGGAAACCCGGCCGGTGGACCGGCGGGATAACTACATCAAGCGCTGTGTTGCCATTCACGGTGAGACCCTGAAAGTGATCAATAACGAGGTATATGTAAACGGGGAAAAGCAGATTGCGTTTGAAGGAATCCAGCGCTGGTACAGAGTAAGAACCAATGGGACACCCATCAATCCGCGCTCGCTGGAACCATATGGAATTGGAAGGGCCGCTGCAGATGTAAGGAACAATCCCAATTATACCTTTCCCGTAAGCACTGCCAATGCTGAAAAAATCTCTACCCTTCCGGGCATCGTCAGTGTTGAACCCGTCAACTTGTATACCGAGGGGCAATATGACCGGGATATCTTTCCTCACGATGAGCGCTACTCCTGGAACCTCGAGTACTTTGGTCCTCTTACCATTCCTGAAAAGGGAATGCGTGTGGATTTGAATATGGAGACCCTGCCTCTCTACAGGCGGATTATTGAGGCCTACGAGGGAAACAACCTGGAGGTAAAAGACAGCCAGGTGTATATCAACGGCGAGGCGGTTTCCTCCTACACCTTCCAGATGAACTACTACTTTATGATGGGCGACAACCGGCACAATTCGGCCGACTCCAGGTTCTGGGGATTTGTTCCAGAGGATCATGTTATTGGAAAACCCCGCCTGATCTGGCTCAGCATGGATAAAGAATACGGTGGAATCCGCTGGAACAGGATGTTCCGCATTGTAAGGGCCAGCAGGTAGATTCCCTTCCAGTGATTTTCCCGGCTCTCTATAACGGACCCCTGAACTATTACGCCCGGCTGGTAAGACAAAAAGAACTTGTCCTGGAGCAGTTTGACAGCTATTCCAAGCAAAGCTTCAGGAACCGCTGTATGATCATGGGGCCCAACGGGGTGATTACCCTGTCCATACCAGTAAGTAGAGAGCGTGGGGTGAAGACACTGTTCAAGGATATACGAATAGATTACGATTCTAACTGGAACAAGATTCACTGGCGTAGCCTGGTAGCTTCTTATGCTTCATCGCCTTTTTTTGAGTATCTGGCCGATGAAATCAATCCCTTTTACCAAAAGAGGTTTGAATTTTTAATCGATCTGAATCAACAGCTGGTGGAGCACACCCTCGCTTCTTTGGGACTGAAAATCCATATTAGCTCTTCGCAAGCTTTTACTCCCATAAGGTCAGAGGAGGATCCCAGGCAATTTATCCATCCCAAAAAGGACCAGGCGGTAGCAGATCCCGATTTCCTCCATTTGGAGTATCACCAGGTCTTCTCCGACCGCCTGGGCTTCCGGCCCAACCTGAGCATTCTAGATCTGATCTTCAACCTGGGTCCGGAGTCACTATCTTACCTGCATGCATGTCTCAGAACTTGTAGCCCACAGTAAACATGACATTATTGCCAGTGATTTCATTGATAGACACTTCATTGAATCCCGGTTCGTAGGAATACATTCCATACACGTCGGTCTTGCTGGAATAGGAGTAAGAGACATCAAAATAGACCATTTTGGTCCTGACTCCAAGGCCCGCTGAATAGACAAAGCTCTCTGCATTGTTACGTGTTTCGGTATATGGACTACTATAATACTGAGCCCCGCCACGCAGATAGAAGGTGCCAAAGCGGAGCTCGGCCCCTGCCATAAAATTGTTCACCGCCCTGAGGTCCTGGCTAATCTGGGTATTTTCATCATAAAAATTGTAATCATAGGCATCCAGCTTGGCCGAACCGTAATCCACATACTCATAGCCGACGGATATTGTAGCCAGTTTGAATAAAATCAAAGACGCATTGGCATCAACTCTTAAGGGAGTTTGTAATTCATAATCGTAGATCCCGTTTGGTGAACCTTCAAAGGTCTCCGGAATCCCCGATCCACTGTCCCAGAAGGAGTTCATATCTGTATATTTCTCATCGGTAAGCCAGTAGTAAGTTGGCAAATGTACTGAGGCTCCGATTCTAAGCATATGAATGGGCCTCAGGATCATTCCTAAACGACCGGTTAATCCCCATCCCCTCGTGCTATTAAACTCTCTAAACCTAAAACTATCGAAATCAAGTACATGATCGTCATGATCAGTTTCAGTATGGTAGATATCTTCATAGTACCTGACTGCATGAATCCCAAAAGTGGCTCCAAAATAGAGGAAGTTGCTGATATTGACAGCTCCTGCAAACGAATACTCTCCTATATAGCCATATTCTCGCGTTGTACGGTCCAGTTGCTGACCGTAGCCATCGAGCTGCATATCGTGCCAGAAAACTCCCGCAGTCGAATCATAGGGCATCAGGTAGGTATCAAAGGCCAGTTGTTCATAATAAGGACTCAGATTGCCGGGGTCTGCATTGGCATGCCAGGTAAAATCGTCCAGCAAAGAACTGTTATCATTGATCCCACGCGTGTAGGTGCTTTTGTTGAAATTGGCGAGGGTATTGTACCCAAATCCAAAGGCTGCGCCACTAATCCCGCCTTTCTGATTTGTTGTCATGGCAGTGACCATACCCATGCTGGCCAGATTGAACCTGAACTCCGAGTCTTCAGTCACGGATCCCATAAAATCTGACCTGGTATCGACCCAGTAGAATGAGGGGGTCACAGAGAATTCTGAAGAGCGATAGAAAGCGAGTCCTGCCGGGTTGGTCACCATGGAGGTGAGATCGGCACCCAGTGCGCCAATGGCCCCTCCCTGGGCAGCATACCTGGCTGTTCCAAATGGAAAGTACTGGGAATATCGTAGTGCCTGCGTCTCGTTCTGGGCATTCATGCTGAGAATAGCGCCCATGAGTAGCATGGCTATAAATGATAACTTTTTCATAGCAATATTGATTTTTGGTTCTTAGGAAACCAGGATCCTGCTGGATCCTGGAGTTAAATGACAGTCTAACGTCTCGATGAACCACCGGAAGACCTGGAGCCCCCTGAACTACCTGAGCTTCTAGAGCCTCCTGAACTACCTGAGCTTCTGGAGCCACCTGAGCTCCGGCTTACTGAACCACCTGAGCTTCTAGAGCTTCCTGAACTACGGCTTACCGATCCACTGGAACGGCTACCTGATGAGCTGCTCGGGCGACTGTAAGAAGTACTCTTGCGACTTGAGCTGCTTGGGCGGCTGACTGTACCACTGCTGCGGTTTGAGCTACCTGGGCGGCTGATTGTACTGCTCCGGGCTGGTGATGAACTTGAGCGATTGTAAGTGGCCGGAGTACGCTGCTGTGTATTGGACTGCTGATAGCTCCTGTTTTGTGTGGCCGCCTTATTGTAATTCGACGACGAGCTTGTGCGCGGCTTGCTGTAACTTGGAGTATAGGCTCTCCTTTGGGTATTAGAACTGCTGTTCCGCGGCTGGGCAGTGATCGCCTGTGAGGTCCTGGTGGTCCTTACGGCACCATTGCTGTTCCGTTGCATGGCATTTGTTCTTTGTGCAGCAGAGTTGGTATTGGACCTTACCTGCCTTTGAGCGGCAGTGTTCGAATTGCTTCGTACCTGCCTTTGAGCGGCAGTGTTGCTCATGCTTGTATTGGTGCGTTTGACAGCTGTTGATCCTGCTGATGCGGTACGGCTTCTGTACCTGGGATCGCCAGTTGTGGTTCCCTTCGCGCTACCAGTAGTCTCCTTGGATCGATAAGCATATCCGTATGAATGTCTGCTATCCATCCTGCCATATCGATAGTAGGTCTCAGGATAATAGCCATCTGAACCATAGTATCCATTGTAATATCCATGGTTGTATCCGGACCAGTAAGAACCGCCGTAGTATCCGCCGTAGTACCCTCCTCCATAACCCCAGGAACACCAGGGATCATAATATCTGCCGTAGCCGTAACCATAACCATAATAGGGACGATAGGGATATCCATATGAGAAGCCCATTCCCCATCCCGGGTATCCAAATCCCATGCTAATACCCCAGCTAAAGGCACTTCCGGTATAGAAGTTCATACCGGTGTAGTAGGGATCATAGTAATTCCAACCAGCATAGTTATCCGAGAACCTCCTCAAATTTGAAGAGTAGTAATAGTCATTGGGATCGGTATAGTAATTATTATTGATAATAACAGGGGCACCCTCCAGACCGTACTGTCCCAGGGTATCATACTCAATATACTGTTCTGAGTAAAGTGCCTCACTCCCCTCCGGAGCATAATATTCTCCGAGCATTTCTGCTTCCTGCTGTAACTTGTATACTTCATAGTCACTCAGGTTCTCATCTGTCGTAGCCACGGACTTGGTGTAGCTTTGCTCCTGGTTCATGGCTTGTGCATACATCGCATCCTGTGATGTTACGACAGGCTCCTGAACTTCTGCAGCTTTTGCTGCTTGTCTTGCTACTTTATTGGGATTGTAGTAGACATCATCGTATTCCGAAGCTGCAGTCTGCTTTGAGGAACTGCAGGATGCCAGAACGATGGCAGCACTGATTATGGCAAGTGATAAAGTTTTCATAATATTTCCTCCCGGTATTTTTTGCATCTGTGTTTTGCTGTTAGAGAAACAAAGTTCGTGCCAAAACAGTCAATCACACCTGCCGATTGCATGCAATATAATAAATAATCTAAAACTCACCATTCACTTGTAGAACGGGTCATCTGGTGCATAGAGTAATTGTAAAGGGGAATGCGTCGGGGGCTGTAGGTGTTTCCCATTCTGGGATTATCGTCCTGCGTATAAATCCAGAGTTCATTGAGATCCCAGAGGATAATCTCATCGCGGGCATCACCAGTAAGGTCTGTGGCCAGGTAGTAGGATACCGGGTGATCATCAGCTGGAAAAACCACTGAAAGCTGGCCCTCTCCATCAAACAATCCTCCACTTATGGTATCGGCAGAGCTAATGAAAAATTCCTCCCCGTCTCCTTTCCAATTTACAGCTTGACACCTGAACACACCCGATTCCGGAAGGAAACTGGTCCTGACCATCCCATTGGCATCCATAACATGAGTCAGGCCCTTGCTCCCCCATCTGTTGGAAGTAATGACTTCCAGCCCGGGTGAATCTGTATCCAGGTCGGCTATGCCGATGTGACTTACATGGCCAAGAATATTCTGCTTCAAAAGGTGTCCTTCAAAGTCATAATAAAGCAATCCCCAGTCACCAGCTGCATAAACCAGGCAAGGGGTAGTCTGCTCTCCCTCAATCATCTCATACACAGAAACCCCATTACATTGATCATCAATATATGCACCCACATCGTAGATAAGCTCTCCACCGGGATTGATGACCGAATAGCCCATTAAGACCTCGTGTCGGCCATCTTTGTCCATATCATATACCATGGGTTGGGATCCCGAAGTGGTCTCTTGTTCCCAGATCAGCTCTCCTTTTTCATTCAGGGCCACCAGCTTATGTTCACGGTCCGAAAGCAAGATACAGTTGTCCCGGCCCACACCCATCAGGTCTCCAAAAATCATTGATCTAAACTCGCCTGATCCGGGGATTCGGGTTCTCCTGATCTGCTTCCCGGTCCTCCCATCAAGAATATAAATCCGGCCTTTTTTCACAAAGATAACTTCGCGCGATCCATCTCCATCCAGATCATGGATCTGTACCGGCAACTCCACACTGGAGCACCCATCCGGTTTAAGCAGTTGGCCATATTGCCACAATAACTCACCCTCCAGGTTAATAACCGAAACCGATCCAATCTCAGATCCTGAAGCATCGGGCCTGACAAATACAATCTCCTTGTTTCCGTCGCCATTCAGGTCGCCCAATCTGATATTCTGGTTGGTCCCAAATTCCCCTGTATCAAACTTCTTCCAACGCACCATCTCCGGATGAGTGCTCTGGTGAATTTCTGATCGCCTGGTGAGCTGCCTCTTTCTTCTTGAAAGCTTTCGCTGCTCGCTATCGAGTAATTTTACCTCCACGTTGTGAAACTTTGCCGGCAGGTCAGAGATCAACCCGATCCTGCCCTCCAGGGAGAGATTCTCTGCATACATACTGATGGAGTCATTCAGAATGGTGGTAACCTTGTTTCTACGAACGGTAATGGTGGCATTCAATCTTTCACCCGGGCTCCATACCAGGGGTCTGATATCCAATGTCGTTTCAATAGGCCGTAGTGGGGTAACCGATTGCTGTATATGTTTTAGGGTAACCGTATTCCCTTCAACACCGAAGAAATAAAAATTGGCTGGGTGCTTGTAACCAAATACCACACCACACTTATCAAATTTAGCAAGCGGTGTAAATTCCACATCGATAGAATAGTCACTCCACAAATTCTCTCCGGCTACTATCATGGGATGGGTAACCAGGCTCAAAGGAGAGTTTTTATCATTCAGATTGGTGAAGGTCTGGGCCAGATAGTTAACGCCGCCCTCATTCCGGATTACCCATGCCCTGTCAAAACCATCCTGCCTGAGTGCTGAAGGCACACTCCAACTTCCCAATTTTCCACGAAGGGCATCATAGCAAATGGCAGGATCGGACGAATCAAAATAGGGCCGGTCTCCTGGCTCAAGTTCCTGAAAATCATCAGTAAAAACCGTGGTCTGTATCACATTACCGGAACAGGAGGAGATCAATATCAGAAAGACAATCTGTATGAATCTTGAATTAAAAAGCTCTCTAATCATTCCTTAGATTTACTTTTTGTAAATATACATTATATTTACGTTTGGAAGGAAAAAACCAGAATGCACCTTAGATTAACCCTAATATTTCTGATTTTCTGTCAATTACTCAATGCACAGAAACCAGTTATACTGTCTGACTTTGTTCAGGAGGTTGCCATTTCTGACCTTCAGTTGCAATATCTGGAGGATCCCAATTGCACAACAACCCCCCAGGAGCTGTTTGCAGGGATGATGGACCATCAGTTCAAGTCAGTTGATTTTAGCAACCCTGATCCTGCATTAAAGCAAAACACAAGCGGGAGTTGTTTCTGGTTTCGCTTCTATTTTGTAAACCGGTCCACACACCAGTTTTCTTTCCACCTTCAACGTAACGATATCTCAGAATTCGATGAGTACAGGTTGCATCAGAAGTTAGATAGCGATTTGTTCACTATTGGTAAATCAGGGAACATGGTTCATCCCAGGAAAAAAGATGTAAATATCAGCGGATCAGACGACCTGCTAATATATTTGCCTCCCAGTGAATCTGATACGATTTTCCTGCGGGTAACCCTTGGTCCCGAGTCGGTCCTCTCCGACCTTACCTTTACTATTTCGACCCAGCAAAGTGTACTTGCCCACGATCGTACCAAACGGCTGGTATTCGGCATATTTACAGGGATTCTAATGATAATGATCCTGTACCACATTCCGCTTTTTGTCAGGGGACGAGAAAACTCTTACCTCTACTACATCCTCTACATACTGGCCTTCCTCTTCTTCTTTATCAATAAGGAGGGATATATCTACGAACTGATACCCAGGCTGATTACTACACCCATAAATATTTTCCTGCTTGAAATTTTCCTTCTTTTCTACCTCCTCTTTGGCCGTTCTTATCTGGATACCCGCAATACCCTGCAAGCGTGGGATACCATCCTGCTTATTGCTGTCTGGTTCACAGTGGGTGGACTCATACTGAATTTCACCATTATCCTGCTTCAGGGATTGAGCGTGAATGTTCCATTTTTTATTGAGCTTGGAGGTATTGCCATTATATATGCTTCGGCCATTGGCTGTTTATTCCTGGCCGTCGTACCTGCCATGATCCTGACCCGGGAAAATTATCAACCGGCCCGGTACTTTCTTTTTGCAAACCTCTTCCTGATTCTGGGCATTGCCACAAATTATGCACTGAAAGATTATACACTTGGAAAACACAGCCTGGAATTTGGAGTAACCCTGCAGATACTTACCTTCTCCATTGGATTAAGTGAACGGATCAACCTTTTGAAGAAAAGCCGGGAGGTGGCACAGCGAAGGATTATTGATCAACTAAAAGAAAATGCAGCACTGAAGGACAAGGTGAATCGTGAACTGGAAGACAAGGTCCAGGAGCGCACCTTCGAGATCCAGGCACAGAAGGAGCATATTGAAAAACAGAATAAGGAGATCAAATACAGTTTCGACTATGCCAAAAAGATTCAGAACACCGTATTGCCCGGCGACGAAGTATTTGAAACACTTTTTGGTGAACACTTCATCTTTTTCAAGCCCCGGGATATTGTTAGTGGTGATTTTTACTGGATCTCTCAGAGCGATAATAGAATTGTACTGACGGCGGCTGACTGTACGGGACACGGCGTACCCGGATCTTTAATGAGCATGCTGGGTATTACCATGTTGCATGAAATAGTAAATGAAAAAGGGGTCATGAACTCAGATGAGATTTTGAACCACCTACGACTCAGCATTGCACGTACACTGAAGCAGGAAGGAAGGATCGGTGAGCAGAAGGATGGAATCGACATGGCTCTGATTATTTACGATACCCAGACCAGGATACTGGAATTCTCAGGTGCCAACAATCCCATATATATAGTAAGGAACGGTGAGATGCTTGAGTACAAGGGTAATAACATGCCGGTTGCCTATTATGAGAAGATGTCCGACTTTACCCGCTATACCATCGAAATGAAACAGGGCGACCGGGTTTATATGTTTACCGACGGATTCCCGGATCAATTTGGCGGACCCCAGGGAAAGAAATTCAAATACAGGCCCTTCAAGGACCTCTTGCTTGAGGTCCACGAACGGCCCATGGATGAACAGCACCGGATCCTGAGTCTGATCTTCGAGGAGTGGAAAGGAGAGCTAAGCCAGATTGATGATGTGTTGGTGATCGGTTTAAGGCTCTAAGGCTTCAGACCCTCACCTTTTTTTCTTTTCTTTGTACCGCAAAAAATAACAATATAAATGGCCAAAGTATTAACGAGCAAGGAAGAGAATTATGCACAGTGGTATAACGATCTGGTATTAAAGTCAGGGCTCGCCGAGAACTCTGCGGTGAGGGGCTGTATGGTGATCAAACCATACGGTTATGCAATCTGGGAGAAAATGAAGGAAGAACTTGACCGGAAGTTTAAAGCCACCGGGCATGAGAATGCATATTTTCCTCTCTTTATTCCGAAATCTTTTTTCAGCAGGGAGGCCGACCACGTGAAGGGTTTTGCAAAAGAGTGCGCGGTGGTGACCCACTACCGTTTAAAAACCGATGAAGAGACTGGTGAAATCATCGTGGATCCTGATGCAAAGCTGGAAGAGGAACTGATTGTCAGGCCCACCTCCGAGACCATTATCTGGAACACCTATAAGAACTGGGTTCAGTCCTATCGCGACCTGCCCATCCTGATCAATCAGTGGGCCAATGTGGTAAGGTGGGAGATGCGCACCCGGCTCTTCCTGCGTACTACAGAGTTTTTGTGGCAGGAGGGCCATACAGCTCATGCCACCCGGCAGGAAGCCGAAGAAGAGACCACGCAGATGGTAAATATATATGCCGAATTCGCTGAAAAATTCCTGGGCATCCCTGTTCTGACTGGTAGCAAGACCGAGTCGGAAAAATTTGCCGGTGCTGTGGAAACCCTTACCATAGAAGCACTGATGCAGGATGGGAAAGCTCTTCAGGCAGGCACCTCACATTTCCTTGGACAAAACTTTGCCAAAGCATTTGATGTGCAGTTTACCAACCGGGAGGGGAAACTGGACCATGTATGGGCCACTTCATGGGGCATGACCACCCGAATGATTGGTGCCCTGATCATGGCTCACTCCGATAACAACGGACTGGTGCTTCCTCCCAGGGTAGCACCCATCCAGGTGGTAATTGTACCCATCTACAGAGGAGATGATGAACTTCCTCCCATTGCAGAAGTTGCAAATAAAATGAAGGACGAGCTTAGTGCCATGGGTATTTCAGTAAAATTTGATGATAGGGATACACAAAAACCGGGCTGGAAATTTGCTGAATATGAATTAAAAGGAGTTCCGGTAAGAATTGCCATTGGACCTCGCGATATTCAAAACGGAACCGTGGAGCTTGCCCGGAGAGATACCCTGGAGAAAAAAGTAATGCCACAGGAGGGTATTAGCGCCTATATCAAATCACTGCTGGAAGAGATCCAGGAGAACATCTACCAGAAGGCCCTGGACTTCAGGGAAAAGAATACTCACAAGGTGAATAGCTGGGATGAACTGCTTGATGTACTTGAAAACAAAGGAGGTTTTGCCCTTGCATATTGGGATGGCACCCTGGAATCGGAAAACCGTATCAAGGAAACCAAGGCCTCCATTCGTTGCCTGATTAAGGATGCAGAACCGGAAGAGGGGAAATGTGTGGTAAGTGGAAAGCCTAGTAAACAACGCGTTGTAATTGCAAAAGCCTACTAAAGTCTAAAATTATAAAACCGTTCTTATGAAACTACGAGCTCTTGTCCCTGTCCTGTTTGCCTGTAAGCTCCTGCTCTTACAGGGCTGCAATGATGAGAAAGGTTTGTATGAACTTTTTTCAGGCACTCTTCCACGATTTGAACTTCCCGATGGAGATGGAAGCAGGTACACCTTTCCTGAATCTCTGTTTTTCACCATGAAGGGCAATGCCGTCGAGCTGGAGGGTGAGGTCTATCCCCTTGAAATCACCTCTGACGATGAGGAAAGAATCACCTACAGTGCTACAATCCCCATCAATAGCGACCTTACGGTGAGTGGACTCACCTACATGAAAACTGAAGGCAAGCTGCAGCTACAATTTTCCGGAATCGAAAAAGAACTCAGTCTGGAGAAATTTTCCGACCTGATGGAGCGCAAAGCCAATGAGTATGCAGAAGTGGAGTTAAGTTCCGATCTCTCCCATCTCTCAGATAATCAGAAAGCTTTGCTCGGATTGCTCTTCCAGGTGGCCGATATTATGGAAGATATCTACTGGGCACAGGTATTCCCCGACAGGGATGCTGCACTGGCCTCCTTGACGGACGCTTCTGTGTCCCGCTTCTTCCAGATCAACTATGGACCCTGGGAGCGTCTTAATGGAAACCTCCCCTATCTCCCGGGCTACGGACCAAAACCTAAGGGTTCTGGGTACTACCCTGCCGATATGAGCATAGAGGAGTTTGAAGCCCTGGCTGATCCTGAAAAAAGCAGCCTTTATACGCTGATCACCAGGGACCAGGATGGCGACCTAAAGGTGATCCCCTACCATGAAGCTTTTGCCGAACAGGTGCAGAGGGCTGCTGAATTATTGAAACAAGCTTCAGAACTGGCCGATGATGAAGGTTTTAAAAAATATCTGGAACTAAGGGCCGGGGCGCTGCTAAACGATGACTACTACGCTTCCGATATGGCCTGGATGGATATGAAGGACAATGACATTGATTTCGTGGTGGGCCCCATTGAAAACTACGAGGATGCACTCTTTAATTACAAGGCAGCTCACGAATCCTTCATCCTGATCAAGGACAAAAGCTGGAGCGAGAAGCTGGCCTATATCAATTCTGTTCTTCCTGAGATGCAAAAGGGTCTTCCTGTTCCCGATGTATATAAGCAGGAGGTCCCGGGAAGCAATTCCGATCTGGGAGCCTATGATGTGATCTATTATGCAGGCGACTGTAATGCCGGCAGCAAGACCATTGCCATCAACCTGCCTAATGATGAGCGCGTTCAGGGAAGTAAGGGTTCCAGAAAACTACAACTGAAAAATGCCATTCGCTACAAGTTTGAAGAGATCCTCTTGCCCATCAGCAATGTACTCATTGCAGAGGAGCAACGTGAACATGTTACATTTGACGCATTTTTTGAAAACGTCATGTATCATGAGGTGGCACACGGACTGGGGCTTAACCGGACCATCGATGGCTCAGGAACAGTGCGATCTGCCCTGAAGGAGCAGTACAGTGCACTTGAGGAGGGAAAAGCGGATATTCTCGCCCTCTTTCTGATTACCAAAATGTATGAAGAGGGAATGCTGGGTGAACGCGACCTGATGGATACCTATGTGACTTTTATGGCCAGTATCTTCCGCAGCATTCGATTTGGAGTGGCCAGTTCCCACGGCAAAGCCAATATGATCCGTTTCTACTACTTCCAGGAACTTGGAGCCTTTTCACGGGATCTGAATGGAAGCTACAGCATCAATTTTGAAAATATGCAGCGGGCCATGCATGAGTTATCGAATCTGATTCTTACCACCCAGGGTGATGGAGATTATGAGCTGGCTCTTAAGCTGGTGGAGGAGAAGGGATTTATAAGGGAGGAGCTGCAATCCGATCTGGAGAGGCTCAAGGTGCTGAATATACCGGTGGATATTGTGTTCAAACAGGGACCTGAGGTGGTTGGACTACGCTAGGATCATGCTCCAGGACTTCAATAGTTTTATCAGGAAACTGAATCTTTGCAAACCGGACGACCGGATTCTGCTGACAGTTAGCGGAGGGATCGACTCGGTGGTAATGGCACACCTTTTTAAGGAGGCAGGATATGATTGCACCATTGCCCATTGCAATTTCCAGTTGCGTGGTGAAGAATCTGAGCTGGACGAAGGCTTTGTCCGTTCGCTGGGAAGCTATCTGGAGATCTCCGTAATGTGTAAGCGCTTCGATGTGGAGGCTGAGATGAAGGAGCATGGCATTTCCCTTCAGATGGCCGCCAGGGACTTACGATATGCATGGTTTGAGGAGCTTCTGGCTGAGCATTCTCTTGACCGGGTGGCCACAGCTCATACTAAAAATGACACCGTCGAGACCTTCTTTCTAAACCTGTCCCGCGGCTCCGGAATCAGGGGATTAAAAGGGATCTCCCCAAGCAGGGGAAGAATCATCAGGCCCCTTCTTTTTGCATCGAGGCTACAGATAGAATCTTATCAAAAGAGCCATAAGATTGAGTTCAGGGAGGATGCCACTAACCTGGAGACTAAATACCAGAGAAACAAGATTAGACACGATGTGTTGCCCGTAATGGAACAGATCAACCCGGGGTTTATGGAGCTTATGCACGGGAATATGGAGCGTCTTGGGGAGGTGTTTGAAATATATGATCAATGTATTCAACAACTCCGAAATGAACTATTTATAGAGAAGCAAGGGAAGATCTCCATAGCTATAAAGGAACTCAGGGCACTTAGTCCTTTACGGACATGGCTTTATGAGCTTTTTTCACCCTATGGATTTACCCCTTTGCAGTGTGAGGGGATCGAAAAGATAATGGATGCGGAATCCGGTCGTCAGTCCATTTCCACCACCCACCGGCTCTTTATGGATCGCGATCGGATGATCCTGATACCTACCGGCAGTACATCCATTGAACGTTATTACCTGGACGATCCGGAAAAACACTCCTCCCTGCCCTTTCCCATGGATATGGAGGTCCTGGAGAGAGCTGAGCTCGAATCAATTCCCAGCGATCCCAATGTGGCCTGTCTCGACCTGGATGAGGTCCAGTTTCCCTTAGTCATCCGGCGCTGGATGCACGGAGATTACTTCTATCCGCTGGGTATGAATCAGATGAAGAAACTCAGTGATTTTTTCGTGGATGAAAAGGTGCCGGTACCTGAGAAGGAACGCACCTGGATCATGGCCTCGGGGGAAAAAATAGTCTGGATCATGGGCTACCGGATCGATCACCGATTCCGGATCACCCCCGCCACCAGCAGGGTACTAAGGCTTCGTTTCCAGACCAAGATTATTCCTTAAGCATTGGAAATAGGCTTTTAGCTCCTCTGTATTACGAGCTTTAATCATCACTTTAATGCGATCCATCTGCTCACTGATTCGTTCCACCTGCTTTAGACTATAAGGACTGAGCAGGATCTCGGAAAGCAAGAAATCATCTTCCGATAGCAGGCCTTTTGCAATACTGTAATGCTTTTTAAAGGTCGTCCCTGGTGCCTCCTGCTCTTTCATACAGGCGGCAAATACCAAAGTAGATGAGAATGGGATGGAAAGTGAATAGGCAATGGTCTTATCATGCTCCTGGAAGGAGTATTCATGAACCTTGATCTTCAGGCTGCCATAAAAATCCCTGAAAAAAGCTTTCCCCTCCTCATCCGATTCTGAGATGATAATGGCATTCTCGTCGCTCAAATCCTTCACATTTCCAAAGGTTGGACCAAACATGGGGTGGGTGGATACAAAGCGCCGGCCCAATTTCTGGTAGTAATCTGCCAATCCGCTTTTTACCGATGTGATATCGGCAATGATACACTCCTTGGGCAGGTAAGAGATGATCTCATCAAACAAAACCTGGGTCTTGTCAAGGCTCACCGCATTAATCAGCAGGTCAGGTGAAAAATCCATGATCTCCTCATAATAGAGGAACTTCCTCGAGTTAAAGAAGTACTTAAGTTTACTTCGATCCACATCAAATACGCCCACTTCATAATCCAGGCAGAGCGACTCCACCAACCATGAGCCCATGTTTCCGGCTCCTATAACTGCAATACGCATTCTATTCTATTCAGATTTGTAATTAAAAAATTCGTTTCATCTCCTGTGCCTGCAGCAGGAGATCGGCTATTACAATGGCTGCAGCAGCCTCCACCACTACCGGAACCCGCAGTGCAATGCAGGTATCATGACGACCTTCGATAGTGAGATCCTCCATCTCTCCAGAAAGCATATTGATGGTACGCTGGGTCTGATGGGTACTGGAGGTTGGTTTTACCGCTACCCTGAAGCATATCTCGTTCCCATTGGAGATTCCCCCGTTGATTCCCCCTGCATGATTGGTCTCGGTGCTTCCTTGGGTGGAAACAATATTGTCGTTATGCTCACTTCCGGTCATCTTTGCAGCACGAAATCCCGCACCAAACTCGATACCTTTGATGGCGGGTATGGAGAAGATCATATGACTCAATACCGCCTCAACAGAATCAAAGAAAGGTTCACCAAGACCCACAGGTACCGATGTAATGGAACATTCGATGATTCCCCCGATGGAGTCCTTATTTTCGATGGCCCGGTCAAGTGCCGCTTCAATATCGCTGCTGCCTCCCACCTCCAGGATGGATGATGTTACACTTGTAGGAGCGATCATCTTTTTAGCCACGACGCCTGCAGCTACCAGGCCCAGTGTTAAACGTCCCGAGAAATGTCCACCGCCACGATAATCCTGGTTTCCACCAAATTTATAATGAGCTGTAAAATCGGCATGCCCCGGACGAGGTGTATCCTTCAACTGACTGTAGTCCCCCGACCGCGTATTGGTATTCTCAAATAAAATCATCAGGGGAGCACCGGTGCAGCGGTCATTAAACACACCGCTCATGATACGAGGTGTATCAGGTTCCTGTCTTGGAGTGGTCCCTTTGGCCCCACTTTTCCTCCTGGAAAAATCGTTTTCGAAATCCGCTTGTTTCAAGGGCAGGCCTGCAGGACAACCATCGATCACGATGCCAACAGATGTCCCGTGTGATTCGCCGAAGATACTTACTTTGAATAATTTACCGAATGCGTTCATGATTGTCCAATCACTTTATAAATTTCATTCAACTGTTTTACACTTAGTTGTCCGGGAGCAGTTTCTCCGCCTTCTCCTGTAGATGCAAAGGTAAATTCTGCACCTAAATAGGGCCCCATCACCCGGGTAATCCTACCCTGTAGTCCCATGCCCAGAATCACCTTCTTTCCCGGCAGATCATAAAGGCTCAGCAGGTTTCGGATATCCTCGGGAGCATTTACCAGAGTGGCTATTTTCGCAATCTCCCCCCCCTTTTCGTAGCAGGCAAGCATGACCGATTCCAGGTCCTCCCGGTCGGCGGTCCGCAGGTAATTGTGATAGGAGATGATGACTTTGCATCCTGAAAGTCTGGCGGCATCGATGAGCAGTTCCATATCCCCGGCTGGGGTCTCAATCTCAATATCTACATAGTCAGCTCCCTGTTTCATCCCCGCTTGAAGCAGTTCCACACGTTTGGCATCGCTAAAGACTCCGGGCCGACAGGTAAGAATGCTTGATATGGCTTTGGGGATTAAAGGAAAAAGCTTTGAAGGAGCCTCTTTGATAAGGTCGAGTCTCAATTCCAGCATTCCAGCTCCCGAATCGATGGCCTCACTCAATCCCGACATATGTGCGACACTAACACAGATCATAGACGATGGATTTTAGTTCCGGCAGTGGAATGGGCCTGATGATGGTGTTCCCCAATCCCTTCAACAACACAAAGTGAACATCCTCACCGCTCTTCTTCTTGTCTTTTCGAATGTTCTGATAGATCTCTTCAGGATCCAGTTTCATTCGCACTGGTAGCCCTGCAGATAGGGCTAGCCGCTCCACCCGATCCACTTCCGAAGCAGTGAGGAGACCCTGCAGATGTGAAAGCCTTGCCGCAAGCACCATTCCCACAGCCACAGCCTCGCCATGCAGAACGCCTTTATGACGCTCAATGGCATGCCCGATTGTATGTCCGAAATTCAGGATCTTGCGAAGGTCCGATTCTTTTTCATCCTTCTGAACCACATCGGTCTTAATGGCTGCAGAAGTGGTCACCACATGCTCAAGAACGCTGAGCTCTTGCTTCAGCAAGGCCTCCATAGATTCCTCCAGGAAATCCATGAAGGGGATATCCCAGATTAGTCCATATTTTATTACCTCGGCAATACCGGAGACATACTCCCTGTTTTCCAGGGTTCCCAGTAGCGAAAGATCGCACCAGACAAAAGAGGGTTGCCTGATATTTCCAACCATATTCTTATAGCCATCCAGATTCACACCATTCTTTCCCCCGATGCTGGCATCCACCTGGCCAAGCAATGTAGTGCTGATAAACCCAAAGGGTGTTCCCCTCAGGAAGGTTGAGGCCACGAAACCAGCAACATCTGTGGCAAGTCCGCCACCAACGCCTACCATCAGGGTTGATCGGTCGGTCTCAAGAGTCACGAGCTCCCTGTATAAGGCTTCCACTGTTTGGAGGGTTTTATAGGACTCTCCCGAAGGTATGATGACAGATCTGAAGGGTTCAAACAGATCGTGGTGCTGAACAAGTACATTCTCATCTATCATTAATACAGGCTCTTGCTCCAGCATCTGTAGACGTGAAGATAGGAGCTCTCCAACAAGAATTTCGCACGCTCCCGCGGGTGTGGTCAACTGTACCTGGTGCATCTCTGTTACTCTTCGTTCATCACACTGGTCTGATGATTGATCGACTCCTGGTGAATGGAACGGAACAATTTAATAATAAACTCTTCACTAAGTCCCTTTCTGTTACCAAGATTTAACCTGGTTTTCAACATATCATCCCAGCGTTTGGTCTGCAAAATAGTAATGTTATTGTCCTTTTTATATGAACCGATCTTTTCCGATACTCCCATCCGATCCTCCAGAAGATTGATAATCCGGTCATCCAGTTTATCGATCTGATCACGTAATTCGGCCAGGGTGAGCATCAACTCCTCGTTGACATCCGGGTCGCGATACACCAGGCGATCGATGATCTTCTTGAATCCGTCGGGAGTCACCTGCTGATTCGCATCGCTCAAAGCCTTGTCCGGATTGCAGTGGGTCTCGATAATCAAGCCATCGAAGTTCAGGTCCATTGCTTTTTGAGAGATATCAAAAAGAAATTCCCTGTTGCCGCAAATATGACTGGGGTCGGTTATAATGGGCATGTCCGGAATTCTTCGGCGCAACTCAATGGGAACCTGCCACTGCGGGACATTCCGATAAAGAGTCTTGTCATAGCTGGAGAATCCCCGGTGTATGGCAGCCAGTTGTTTGATGCCTGCATTGTTGATCCGTTCAATGGCCCCGATCCAGAGGTCCACATCAGGATTCACCGGATTTTTAATCATGACCGGGATATTCACTCCCTGAAGACTATCAGCAATATCCTGTACTGCAAAGGGATTGGCCGAGGTCCGGGCTCCTATCCAGATAATATCCACTCCGGATTTAAGTGCTTCGTAAACGTGCTTCACATTGGCCACCTCTGTGGCAACCATCATACCGGTTTCCTTCTTGACGGTCTGCATCCATTTGAGTCCCACGGCACCAACGCCTTCAAAGGCATTGGGTCTGGTCCGGGGTTTCCATATTCCCGCCCTGAATATTTTAATTCCCATTTTTGCCAGTGGAATGGCTGTATTCAACAACTGCTCCTCGGTCTCTGCACTACAGGGTCCTGCAATAATCACAGGCTTTGTAAACAGTGCTCCATCCAAGGATATGGGTTCCAACGCTACATCAACTACCATAATATTTGTTTATTCAATTACGGAATCTCCTTTTCTATACTCGCCCAGGATGCCAATGGACGGAGTAAAGGGTCCGATGGCCTCCAGTGATTTTTTATACATATCATAATCATTGATCTCCACATCCACGAAGAACATATACTCCCAATCCTTGCCAACGATTGGCATGGATTGTATTTTAGCCAGGTTGATCTCGTAGTAAGAGAGGATGGAGAGGATCTTTGAAAGTGATCCAAACTTATGTGCAACTGTAAAGTAGATAGATGCTTTGTTAACCTCTTCATGAGGAATCACAATTCCATTTTCTGCAAGGATCAGGAAGCGGGTGTAATTCTTCTTATTGGTTTCAATGCTCCTGGCTACAACCTCCAATCCATATTTTTCGGCAGCCAACCTGCTTGATATGGCCCCAAGCTGCCCATCTTTCTTTTCTGCAACTTCCTGCGCGCTCATGGCTGTATCCATGCTCTCTATCAAACGAATATGGGGATGCTTATCAAAGAAAACCTGGCACTGCAAAATAGCCATGGGATGAGAATACACTTCCTTAAGTTCATTTATCTGCACCCCTGGCATGGCCACAAGGTTCTGTTTGATTCTCAGGTAAATCTCCCCGGTAATATGCATGCTACTATTGATTATCAGGTTGTAGTTGGGTATAATACTACCTGCCAGTGAATTTTCAATGGCCATAATCCCAAAATCGCACTGCCTGTCCTTCAAAGTGGTCACCATATCTCTGAAAGTATTCCTGGGAAGAATTTCAATCTCCTCATTCTCAAAGAAATGATGTGCTGCAATTTCATGGAATGCACCATATCCTCCCTGTATCGCTATCTTCTTTGTCATAGGTCTAAAACAAAAAACCCGACTTTAAGCCGGGTATCGCATGCATAAAAGAAGCCCGACCAGCTATCTGCAGGTGAAAAAATAAAAGAAATATGCGGAGCTTCTAAATACCATCTGTGTTACAATCGGATGTAAACCTAATCAATTATTAGCATAATCACAAACTACCTAACAAATTGAAAGTAGTATGGAGCAATAACATTCTTTTACTAATATTGCTCTCATGAAAACCGAAGAACGTTTTGAAAAGGTAATCAACTATTTTTCTGAGGCGATGCCCGTGGCTGAAACCGAACTGGAATATACGGACCCCTACGAACTCATTGTGGCGGTTATTCTCTCTGCACAATGTACCGACAAACGGGTCAACCTTATCACGCCCCCCTTTTTTCAACAATTCCCGGATGCCGCAACATTGGCCTCGGCAATGCAGGAAGAGGTATTTGAACTGATTAAAAGCTGCTCCTACCCAAACAATAAGGCCAAGCACCTAAGGGGAATGGCCAGCATGCTGGATCAGAAGTTCCAGGGTGTAGTTCCCGACACCCTGGAAGAGCTACAGAAGTTGCCGGGAGTGGGTCGTAAAACGGCCAATGTGATCCTTTCTGTAGTTTTCCAAAAACCAGCCATGGCAGTAGATACACATGTCTTCAGAGTAGCAGCACGTATCGGATTAAGCACCGGGGCCAGGAACCCTTATGAGACTGAGATGCAGTTGATCAAACATATTCCCGAAGAGAAGATACCTCTGGCCCATCACTGGCTGATTCTTCATGGCCGTTATATATGTACAGCCCGCAAGCCGGCCTGTGAACAGTGTGGGATTCGCGACTTTTGTCGATATGTTAATAAGAAGTAGAAACCCTAACCCCATATTTTACGTACATTTAGACAGTGTAAGAACACTGACAAAACTTTAACAAAAAAAATATTATTTTTACTTTATAAGAAAGATTCTAACAAGGAAACCAAGCCTGCAAATAAAATCACTGAATTATGAACCGTAAGCCATTATTATTTGGTAGAATTTTCCTTCTTCTCTTCCTTATGCTAGGTATGATCCTAACAGGATGTAACCTGGGTAAGAAGAGTGAAGGTGAAGGCTCCTGGGATTTTGAAGCCTCTGGCACTCTTGACACAGAAACTCAGGAACAGTTGAATACGGCTAAGAGGATTTTCTACGCGCTCCCCTCCCCTCTGGAGACTGCCATGCTTATAAAAAATGCCGGGGCAGCATATAATGAGGAATTGATGAATCCAGTTTCCAACAGCTCCAAGTACATCACCTCAAAAAGCAAGGCTCTGAATCTGGGAATTTATTCTACCGATTTGAGCTACGCCAGTCTGTTCGACCAAAGCCAGGCCACATTGGATTATGTCGGAGCGGCTAAAGAGATGGCAGATGGGCTCAATATTCTGGATGCCATTAACGAAGAAACTGTAACACAACTGGAAGAGCAGATCAACAACCGGGATGCCATCATCGACATTATCTCTGAGACCCTGATGAATTCAAGCTCTTTTCTGAAGGAGAATGACCTGGAGGGAACCGCATCTGTGGTTCTTGTGGGAGGTTGGATTGAGGGTTTGTATATTGCCACAAACCTGGTGAATGAACATGATCTGGAAGACAATAAGCTGGTGGAACGGATTGTGGATCAAAAACTTTCACTTGACATCATGATTAATCTTCTTGAATCTTCACCCGAAGATGCCGATGCACAGGCGGTTTTAGAAGATGTGAAAGCACTTAAAACCATCTTTGATAAAATCACTATTGATCAGGGTGAAGTCACTGCCGTTGAAGATCCTGAAACCAATGTGACAACACTCAAATCAGAATCTTCCATAAAGATTACAAACCGGGTTTTCACAGAGCTGAAAACCAAAGTTATTGAAATAAGAAATAGCTATATATCTTAATACAATATACCATGACTAAGAAAGGCATACTCTTTATATCCCTGCTTACTTGCATGATTGCTTTGCCAATGGCAATGAATGCTCAATGCAAGCAGTTCGCCAAAAATACCTGTAAAGCAAGCCTGGATCCTTATCAGCATGACGGAAATTACCATGCTGCCCTGCTGATCGAGGGTGAAGAAGCTGAACTCTATAAGACCTTCTATTCTGACAGAGAATACAGGATCGGTGTATGCGGTGCTAACAATCTGGAAGCTGTGGAGTTTAAAATTGTAGACACCCGCAATGGCAAGGTGTTATATGACAACAGCCTGAATGATTATGACTGGAAATGGGATTTTAACCTGGAATCGAGTCAGCAACTAAAAATCATGGTCAAGGTGCCTGTACCCGAAACAAATGTAGATGAACCTCAAGAGGGCTGCGTTGCCATTATGTTCGGATCCAGGGATGATTAAAATTGCGAGATAACATCTTTAAAACATATTTTATATGAATAAGGGGTTGACCGTTTCTGCGGTCAACCTTTTTTTTATATTTACCAATTGTTAATCCATTAACACTATGATATTATACTAACCTTTGATCACTGATCACAAGAAACCCATCCCCAACTAATGAACCCCAAACAGAACCTCTACCACGTCAGCCTTTCCAGGTGTATACTTATGATAGTATATACCCCACCCGAGGATATCAAAACCCAAATACAAACATCTTTCTAGTCAGTCATTGTCAATGTTTGATAGTGCTTTCTTCGTCATAAAAATGAAGTAATAAAAATATTCACGATTATCAATCCCTGAAAATTTAAAACCTATGGATCACGGACCAGCAGTAGAACTCGGTGTAGATCATGCAGCGAAAAGAAAAACAAGGCTTGGCATATGGATGTTCGTTTCTTATACGCTTGTATATGGAGCATTTGTAGCCATTGGTGTAACTAATTATGAAGCAATGAGTATTCTAGTTATTGGAGATCTCAACCTTGCTGTAACATACGGCTTCGGATTAATTGTTCTCGCCATAATTATGGGGCTGATTTACAATTGGAGATGTACAAAGATTGAAAACGAAATGAATAAGGAGGATGAATCATGATTTACGGAGTATCATATTTAGCAATTGCATTGTTCGTCTTTTTTGTATTGATTGTACTGGGTTTGTCATTTTACTTTGCTAGAAAAACTAAATCTGCCAACAGTTATTTTGCTGCTGGAGGTACAATTCACTGGGCTGTAAATGGAATAGCCTTTGCTGGTGATTATCTATCCGCAGCTTCTTTTCTGGGTATTTGCGGGATGATTGCTTTTGTAGGCTATGATGGCTTCCTGTATTCAATAGGTTACCTTGCTGGTTGGGTTGTAGCACTTTTCCTTGTTGCTGAACCCATGAAG
>QMPQ01000019.1 GCA_003648635.1 Bacteroidota bacterium
GAAGAAAGACTTTGCGACGGAGATTATCCTCGGGTAACATGTCCAGGACGAAGATGTCCGCCAGCCTGTCATTGTTCATATCAGCAACATTCATCCCCATGGACGAGTAAGAGGTGTGCTTCAGATATTCACCGGAATGGTCCGTAAATGTCCCGTCACCGTTGTTCATCATAAACATATCTGGCGAATTATAGTCATTGGATACATAAATATCCTTCCAGCCATCCCTGTTAATGTCTACAATATTCATACCCAGGGTGAATCCTCCCTTGACTATTCCTGCCTTTACTGACACATCCCTGAGTACGGGATGCCCGGCGGCGGAGTCAAAACTGTTCTCATACAATTTATCAGCATTTACAGCAGCCCTGGGATCATTCGGCCACCAGTATCCATTGGGTGCAAGTTTGGAGTCAAATCGGTTAATGGCAAGGTAGAGATCCAGATCTCCATCGTTATCGTAATCAAAAAAAGCGGCATTTGTGGTATAGCTTGTATCGGCAATCCCATATGCTTCAGCCATCTCCGCAAATACAGGTATACCACCTTCCTGGACTCCCTGGTTTATATAAAGCTGATTGGCCCTGCGTTTACCTGGTTGATAAGAGGTGGCACAGATATAAATATCGAGCCAGCCGTCATTATTGATATCTACCACAGCGACACCGGAACTCCAGCGGTCGGCGCCCTCCAAACCGGCATCTTCGGTCACATCCCTGAAGGACCATTTTCCCAGGTTCAGGTACAGGTGGTTATTCACCATATTTCCTGTGAAGAACAGATCCTGCAAGCTGTCATTATTGAAATCGGCTACCGCAACACCACCTCCATTATATACATATTCAAATGCCATGATATTATATTCCTCACTTTCGGTGATCCTGTTGGAAAAAGTGATCCCGGTCCGCCCAGGCTTTAACTTCCTAAAAAGCGTATCCTCCTCCGTGCAAGAGCTCAGCACAGAAACAAAGAATAAAAGGAATAAAAGAATATTGCTTTTCTTCATATAAATAAAAAAATCCCGGAAGGCTTTTTAATAGTGCCTTCCGGGAACGAGCATAAGATTCAACTTGTATTCAACCTGTTGTTACCAGCCCGGATTTTGTACCAAACGTTGCTCACCGTCTACTACACTAAGATCAATTTGAATTGTTGGCAGCGGGTAAGCCATATGCCTTGCTTCAAACTCGAATGCAGAACCAAGATAGGCTCTCTTGGTCGATTCGACAGCCAGGTAATCGTTCAGGACTGTAATGGCATCACCCCACCTTCTCAGGTCGAATAAACGGTGCCCTTCCATTCCGAGTTCAATCCGGCGCTCAAACTTAAGAGCCCTCATGGCATAGTCTGCATCCCATCCAGCGGGAGGATAAGTACCAATATCATAGGTGGCCCAGGTGATCGAAGCATCATCGATAGGCACCACCATCGCACCACCATCCGGCCCTTGAGCTCCCTGTGCTGCCCTGGTCCTGATCTCGTTGATCAGATCCCGTGCATTATCCAGGGATCCGGCATGGATCTCAGCTTCTGCCAGGAGTAGCATTACATCGGCATAGCGGAGCAGATGCCGGTTCATTGAATGCATCTGATAGGGAGCCCAACCCACGGCACTTGCGACACCAGCACCCTGCTCATATACGGTTTTCTTGACGCTGTAGGGTCCAGCCCAGGCTCTATCCCTGATCCAGCCAGGCGCATGCAGTCCCCAGTCGAGGAAGGGTACATCGTCCCGTCCTACGGTCCAGTCGAGGCGCGGATCCACCGCGTCACCGATGACCACATCGGCATCATTCCAGGTACCATCCAGGAAGGGAAGCCCGTTTACATCCACTTTGTGGGCATTGACCAGGTTTTGTGATGCCTGGTGAAAGCCACAGCAGCCAAAGGGGCTACCGCCGTGTGGAAAATTCAAGCGGTCGGGATGGTTGCCGTTCTGTCCACCCGAAGATCCATCATTGACAGAAGCCTGATAGGCAAGCACGGTTTCGGGACCGTTATTGCGCAAGGCATCAAAGACGTAATGATAATTGTCTTCCAGGGAGTAAGGCCCGGCACCGACTACATCACCGAGTGTGATTAGCGCTCCTGCCCAGTCTTCAGCGTAGACCTGGACTTTTCCCTTAAAGGCCTTGGCTGTCCACTCATCGACCCTCCCGACAGCGCCCTGTTCCAAAGGAAGCAGATTGATGGCCGCATCAATGTCTGCGAGGATCAGGGGCAGGGGATCTACCCCCACATTGGTTTTTCTGAAATCTACATCCACTTCGGTATAGTAAGGAATGTTCACGAAGGTTTTCCAGAGTTCGAAATGGTAGAATGCCCGTAAGAAGAGTGCCTCACCCCTTATCCGATCCTGGTCAGCTTGAGAAATACCCTCTACGGTTAATAGGAGGTTGATAGTGGCGTTGACCCTGCTAATGGCATCATAATGTCCTGACCATTTTTCGTTCATTCCACCATCAGCACTACTGGCTGACCACTGATACATTTCTATATCTGTTGAAGTCTGATTGTCACCTGGCTCTGATCCTTTGTAGGCATCGTCAGATGCCACGCTGCCAAAGACCCAGTTACTGGTTGCTGAAACGATCCCCCCTGAAGAGGCTTGGCCATCCAGATAAGAATAGGCGGCTATTAAGTTTCCTTCCACTCCAGACTGATTGGACAGGGTGGTTGCATCCAGATTTCCCTGTGCCGGCCTGTCAAGAAAATCTTCACTGCAGCCAAATAGCATAATGAGAAAAACCGCGATAATTCCCGTTGATTTTATTATGTTCTTCATCGCTCTGTTATTTAAAAGTTAGCATTAATTCCGATTGAAAAGATCTTGTTGTTCGGATAGGGTCCATAGTCGATCCCCATCGACATGTCAGACACGTTTCCGGAAGATAGGTTCTCACTGATGGTTGGCAGTGCCGGATCTATACCGCTGTATCCAGTGATGGTGAACAGGTTCTGAGCCTGGATATAAACCCTGACATTCTGAAACCAGGCCATCTTCGGCAAGGTGTAGCCCAGCTGGAAATTCTTGAGCCTTAGGTAGGAACCGTCCTCTACATAAAAGCTGCTATACTGGTCGCTGAACTGGTCATTCTGGTCCAGAAGGGGATAGATCCCACCGGTGTTATCGGGTCTCCAGGACTCAGTCAGACGGTCCTCCCTGACATTGGTGCTGAAAAGCCGAAATACCGTAAATTCCTTGTTCATATTGAAGATCTCGTTTCCGTATGATCCGAAAAAGAACATGCTCATATCAAAGTCCCCCCAGGTGGCGGAGAAATTCAAACCTCCTGTAAAATCAGGATGCGGACTACCAATGATAGTTTTGTCGTCGGCAGTTACCGCACCGTCTCCTGTCACGTCCTCGTAACGGAAACGACCCACTGCCTTGCCATCCTGGGTGGCATGCGCGTCCACTTCTCCCTGGTTCTGGAAGATCCCATCCTGCTTATATCCGTAGAACGAACCGATTGGAGAACCCAGCTCATTGATCGTCATGACCCCTTTTCGGCCATCTGCCGGTCCGTAGAAAAAGTCCTGTGAGCCGTCGATCTTCACGATCTCGTTCTTATAGTGGCTCCCAATCAATTCCAGTTCCCACTGGAATTTGCCGGTAAGCTTGCTTCGGTAACCAATAGAGAAGTCGATCCCACTGTTTTCCATAGTACCGATGTTAACGATCGGGGGGGCAGCCTGTCCTGCAGTGGCAGGAATTTGGGCTCCGTATAGAAGGTCATTCACCGTACGCCTGTACAGGTCAAATACCACAGTGATCCTTCTTTCAAGCATGGAGAAATCAAATCCGATATTGGCAGATTCATTTTCCTCCCATTTTATATCCTCGTTGCCCAATGAGGTCATCCGGTAACCAGTAACAAGGGAGGTATTGGTCCCGTTGATATCGTAGAACGTATTATTAGTACTTCCCCCGAACTGGTTTGAAGTCCTTCCTGATGGGATACTCTGGTTTCCGGTAAGACCCCATCCACCGCGGATCCTCAGGTCGCTCAACCAGCTTAGGTTGCCCATAAAAGATTCCTCAGAAACACGCCATGCTGCACTGAATGCAGGGAACGTTCCGTAACGGTTGTTAGCTCCGAATTTCGAAGAACCGTCCCTCCTGATGGTACCACTCAGGTAATACTTGCCAGCAAAATTGTAGTCCACCTTAGCAAACATGGAGACAAGTGAGTGGATGGCACCGTAACTGAAAACTGTTTTTGTACTGGGATCCCCCAGTGCATCCTGGATATACCAGGCGGAAGGAACAGTGGAAACATACCCGGCCATGCCGCCATTCATCGAGTTTCTCTGATAATCGATGGCTTCATACCCGAGCAGCGCATTAAGGTTGTGGTTTGCACCGAATGTCTTAACGTAATTTAATGTGTTGGTCCAGGTCCATTCTAATTGTGTTGCATAATCCTCATTCATGCTCCAGACCATGGTAGGTTCCGAGTTTTCAGGTGTAGGATAATTGAATCCTTTGTAGTTGGAATTCTGGGCATTCACACCGAAACTACTTTTAAACTGCAATCCATCAAGGATATTGAGTGCGGCATATATATTTCCGACCAGCACACTGGTAGTTCTCGTGTTGTCCTTGGCATTGTAAGCCTGTGCAACCGGATTGGTAGCGTTACCCAGCGAGTTGGCCTTTGCACCTCCAAAATATCCGTCGATGTCATACACCGCAACCACCGGCTGCATTTTAATAATATTATTGACGATCGATCCTTCTCCCATGTTCTGGTTAGTGGTACTATAGGACCCAAGACCTGCAGTATTCTGAATCCGGGAGACGGCAAAATTTTCACCGATGCTTAATCGTCCGAATTTGAACTCGGTATTGGCCCGGAGGGAAACTCTGTCCAGCCAGTTATATTTCATGGTACCATCCTGGTTGTAATACTGGAGGGAAACATTGTAGACCGAATTGTCGCCTCCACCGCTCATCCCAATGTTGTAATCCTGGACCAGCGAGGGATCAAACACTTCATCCCACCAGTTGGTGCCTGTGGATGCCGGCATGATCAGATAGTCCGGCCAGGAATATAGACTCTCGTCCACTGTCATGGTCTGGTCTACACCGTTGTTGGGCCATGTGTAATTAGGTATAGTCGGGTTATTGGGATCGCCGTAAATGTTCGTGGGAACTGCCAATCCGGCATTCTCATAGCTCTGCTTCACAATTGAGTGATAATCCAAAGCATCCTGGATCAGAATGTTGTCCAGACCATTTACAGGATTCTGAAGGCCCACATTCACATCCACACTTAGCCTGGCTTTTCCTTTCTGTCCCTTCTTGGTGGTAATAATGATTACACCGTTGTTTGCACGGGAACCATATACCGAGGCAGTGGAAGGATCCTTCAATACCTGCATTGACTCTATGTCATTAGGATTTAGGTAGTTAAGGTGTGCTGTTTCAATTGGGACCCCGTCCAGGATATAGAGTGGATCGTTGTCGCTAAAGGAGCTGATTCCCCTGATACGGACCGTGTTCCGGCTGCCGGGCTGCCCGTTTACATTGACTTGTACACCTGCAGCGCGTCCTTCCAGTTTCTGCAAAACACTTGCAGAGGTTATCTGGTTCATATCTTCTGTATCCACAATGGATACAGCTCCGGTAATATCCCCCCTTCTGACTGAAGTATACCCGGTAACGACGATCTCGTCAAGTTCAGTTACGTCGGAGACAAGAGCCTGATCAATGATCGCCTTATCGCCAACTGGTATCGCAACGGTTGTATAACCAATAAAGGAAAATACGAGGACTGCATCGGGCCCGGGAACGTCGATGCTGTAATGTCCGTTTAAATCCGTTACTGCTCCTTGAGTGGAGCCCTGGATCACAATGTTTACGCCTGGAAGTGGTCCCAGATCTTCAGAAGAGACAGTACCCGTTACTGTTCTTTCCTGAGCGTAAGCTGTGAACAAGGTAAATCCTAGGAGAAATAGCGACAGTATGCCGCTTCTCCATTTTAAAGAAAAATGCATAGTTGGAAGTTTTTGGGTTAGTAACATATAACGCTCTTTTAGGAACGTAATTATAAAGGGTTTAGTTATCAACAGGGCGAATAGGTGTTAGTTTATGCCGGAGAAGGTACAAAAAAATATTAATTTGCAATGATATTGTCTCAAGCCATGACAATAAACAGTTAATTTGGAATTATTTCAGATTAACCGACACCCTCGAATCAGACCTTTTTCATTTTTACGGGAGTTGAAGCATGAGGAAAAGCCTGTTTATATTGCCTGGATTGGCTAAGAACCACCATTTTTCAATGACTGGATGCTTGTCTTTTATTGAAGTGAGGTCTGCCGCAATTCCTGAAAACCAGGCATATCTATTATGTTAATCTGACCGAAAGGCTTTTGAGTTTTAATAGATCAAATATATTATCATGAAAAACAGAATATTTACAACAGCTCTGGTGGCTCTGGCATTTGCTCTTTTGGGCAATGTAGTTCGGGCCCAGGAAATAAATCGACAGAAAAGTCCCCAGTTTGACTCACCGGTAATTGAGGCTGACAATACGGTAACTTTTAAGGTCCACACCCCGACTGCCCAAACTGTCGCCATAAACGGCAGCTGGATGGGATGGGGAGAAACCCTTGAATTGAATAAAGGAGCTGAAGATGTGTGGTCAGTCACTGTTGGCCCCCTCGAAGCATCCATGTATCACTACAACTTTCTTATTGATGGAGTAAGTGCTATTGACCCGAAAAACGCCCATGCTTTGAGGGATGGAGTCAGGTATGCCAGCATGCTGATTATTCCGGGTGAAAAATCTGAAATATTTGAAATTAATGATGTGCCTCACGGAACATTGTCCAAAGTCTGGTACGATTCTCCATCATTGAATCTTAATCGCAGGATGTATGTATATACGCCACCCGGATATGAAAGCAGTAATGAAAAGTATCCGGTATTTTATTTGTTTCATGGAGGTGGTGGGGATGAAGATGCCTGGACTTCCCTGGGACGGGCCAATTACATCATGGACAACCTGATCGCAGAAGGCAAAGCCATACCAATGATTATCGTAATGACAAACGGCAATGCATTTCAAACATCGTCGCTTAAAACGGCACCTGATGCCCCCGAACTTACCCGGGAGAATTATCGACAATACAGTGGCTTATTTGAAAAAAGCCTGGTGAAAGATGTCATTCCTTTCATTGAAAATAATTTCCGGGTAAAAGCGAGTAAGGAGAATCGTGCCATTGCCGGATTATCCATGGGAGGAGGCCATACTGTTACAGCAACAACAGAGTATCCCGATGTTTTCGGATACATTGGTGTTTTCAGCGCTGGAATTTGGGAGGGTAGCACTGATATGGAGGAAAAGTTTACAGCATTGAAGAGTAGCGGAATCAATCTATACTGGGTTGGCTGTGGTATCGATGATTTTGTAATGGATTCGAATTTAAGATTGCTGGACGTTCTCGAAAAAACCAATATTGAGCATGTATACCATGAAAGTTCAGGAGGACATACCTGGGCTAACTGGCGAGACTATCTTTCCATATTTGCGACAAAACTGTTTTAATGCACTTCAGTAAACTCAAAATATTAAACCATGAAACTCATTTCAAAGACCAGCTTGCTGCTGGTAATAGGCCTTATTCTTTTAAATGCATGTCAGAATCAAGGGCCTGTGTCCAACTCTGATCCATATTCATCCCCGGGTTCTCACCCGATGATTGCAGATTCTGAGACTGCGTTAACAAGCACCGAATCGGGAAATGTAATCGGCTATGTGCACAAAGGGGTATATAATTTTAAAGGAATCCCCTACGCGAAAGCCGAAAGGTTTATGCCTCCGGAAAAACCAGATCCCTGGGAAGGGGTTCGAAGCTCCAGGTCTTACGGACCCGTATGCCCTATAAATGTCGCATCCATGATCTTATGGGACGAGCTGGAATTTGCACAACAGCATAATTTCTGGTTCATGAAGGAAGAAGATTGCATGAATCTCAACGTCTGGTCTCCGGGAATTAAAGATGGAAAACAGAGGCCTGTTATGGTCTGGTTGCATGGCGGAGGTTATACAGCCGGTTCTTCCTGTGAATTGCCTACCTATGATGGTGAAAGCTTAAGCGGCAGCGAAGGTGTTGTCGTTGTATCCATCAACCACCGGCTGAATGTTTTGGGATTCCTGGATCTTTCTGCGGTGGATAAGAAGTATGAACAATCTGCAAACGTGGGGATGATGGATATTGTGCTTGCCTTGGAATGGGTGCAGGCCAATATTGTGAATTTTGGCGGGGATCCTGCTAATGTGACCATTTTTGGACAATCCGGAGGTGCCGGAAAGGTTGCCACCCTGATGTATGCTCCGTCGGCCAAAGGTTTATTCCATAAAGCCATTATGCAAAGCGGGGGGAAACCTAATTTCAGGGATCAGGAACAAACCAGTAAGATCGGTCTCGCCTTGCTTGATGTTCTGGGATTATCAAAATTGGAGGTGGATAAATTGACAGAGATACCCCATGATGAGTTGCTGGCTGCAGGGAACAAAGCCATTGACAAAGTAAGGGGAGAAGCCCAGGATTTACGCTTGGGCTGGGCTCCTGTGCTTGACGGGGAGTTCCTGCCTTATCAAACAGGAGATCCCAATGGTGAAGCTATTTCAAAAGATATTCCCCTGATGATCGGAACCACCAAAACTGAGTTTGGACAAAGTTCAAGAACTCCCTATTTCAAGGGAAGCCGTGAGGAGGTCATCGAACACCTTAAAGAGACCTACAAGGATGAGACTGATGCTTTTGTGGCGGCCTTCGATAAGGCCTATCCGGATACCAAAATGCCATCGGATATGATGGATATAGACTTCATGTTCCGGCCAGGCTCTGTAGACTTTGCCAATATCAAATCTTCAGTGGAAGGAGGGGCGCCTGCTTATATGTATCTGTTCACCTGGGATTCACCTGTTCTGGATGGAATGTTGAAATCGGGCCATTGCATGGAAATTGCTTTTGTATTCAATAACATACATCGTAATGAAGAGTATAACGGGGGTACCCCGGAAGCTTATGCCCTGGCAGAGAAAATGAGTAAAACATGGGCCTCGTTCGCAAGATCAGGCGAACCCAACAATACAATGATACCTCAATGGGATCCTTATACCGAACAAAACGGGGAGACCATGATTTTTGACAATACCATCGAGGCCCGGAGTCATCATGATAAAGATCTTTTGGAGATTGGATCCATGCCTTCACTATTTTAAGTTCCATAATGAATTAATGAATCCAACAAAATGAAAAAAGCACTCCTTTTATTACTCGTAATCCCCGGTCTGGCAATACAACTGTTTGGCCAGGAAGAAGAAAAAGTGACGCATCTGCCAATCTTTGATATCCATGTGCATGCTATGAAAACCAATCCAGCCTGGGCCAATCCCGTGTGCCCCTGGTTTTTAAGTAATATGCCTGGTGGCGATCCTCTCGAGGGCCCCCCGTCTTTCCTGAACTTAGATTGTGTTGACCCACTGATGCCTGCCACCAGCGATGAAGAAATGAAGGATGAAGTGATTAAGCGCATCAAGAAATTCAATATGACCATGGTGGCCTTTGGCGATGCAGAAGTACTAAGGAGTTGGGTGAATGCAGCTCCTCCCGGAAGAATTATTCCGGGAATTGGAATCAGCGATGCAACTTCCATGACGGTGGAAGCTTTTCGCGATTCCTTGTCCAATGGTTTCTACAAGGTGATGGCTGAGGTAGCCCCCCAGTACCAGGGCATATCTCCAAGCGATCCGGCTCTTGATCCTTATTTTGCTGTTGCTGAGGAGTTGAATATTCCGGTGGGTATACACATGGGGACAGGAGGGAATGGAATGGCCAACCTTTCACAGCCCAAATACCGTGCCTCCCTTGGAAATCCATTTTTGTTAGAAGATCTGCTTGCCCGGCATCCAAAAATGAAGATATGGGTCATGCACGCCGGATATCCCATGTTGGAAGAGATGATTGCATTGATGGGGGCAAATGCGTATGTATACCTCGATATTTCGGGTTTTATCTGGAGTTACCCCCTGGACGAAATCCACTATTATATTAAAAGGCTCGTACAGGCAGGTTTTGGAAAACGAATTATGTACGGAACTGATTTTATGATGTGGCCACGTCTGTTCGAAACCTCCATGGGAGTTATTGAACATGCCCAATACCTTTCCGAGGATCAGAAAAGAGATATCCTGTTTAACAATGCTGTACGCTTCTTCAGGATGGACGAAAGCCAATTCGATTGGCCAGAATAAAAAAGACAAGATTTTAACAATTGATTCTTATGAAAAAACATTATGCTATTCCAGTTCTGTTTATCCTGTGTTTCGGATTGCCAAAGCTTGATGCCCAACAGGCGCATGTAAATCTGGACTGGGCTCCTCAGGCAATCGGGGATGGACTCACGCCCTTTATGGCCCGGACCATTTCCCCGGAGGTACACGATAATCATACGGTTACTTTTCGTGTAAATGCCCCTGATGTAAAAGAATTATCTCTTTCCGGCCCTATCTTACTTGGATTAAAAACCAGAGAACCCATCCCGTTTACAAAAAATGAGGAAGGTCTCTGGAGCCTGACCGTGGGGCCGCTGACTCCTGAGATCTATTATTATAAACTTATGCTTGATGGTGTTTCTGTGGTAGATCCTTCCAATACTCTGGTGGGCTTTGCCAATCAACCAGGCTTCAGTATGGTGGTAGTGCACGGGCACGGACCTGCCTGGTATGATGCCAGGGAGGTCCCGCATGGCAATATAACCAGGCATATATACCATTCTGACGTAACGAATGGAGAACGGGAAATGTTTGTTTACACGCCTCCCGGATATGATCCGTGGAAAGAATATCCGGTACTCTATCTCTTAGGTGGATCGGGCGAGGTGGCCTCCACATGGACCATGTTCGGAAGAGTGAATTTTATCGAGGACAATCTGATTGCTGAAGGGAAGGCGCTTCCTATGATCATTGTGATACCCAACAATCAGGTCTTACACCGGATGGATCCCGACCATACTCCACGAAGTTTCGAACTATTTGATGAGGAGATGTTAAAAGTGATCATCCCATTGGTTGATGAAAATTACAGCACTGTGACCAACAAACACGGCCGCGCGATTGCCGGCTTATCAATGGGAGGAAGGCATGCTCAGATAACCGGGCTAAATAATCTGGATGTATTTGGCTCCATCGGGATGCTCAGTGCAGCTGAATCTATGGATCTGAACCCCGGAGTATTTGAGGACCCGGATCTGAATGATAAAATCGATTATCTTTTTGTGGGAGCAGGAACCAATGAAACAAGACCTGACTCCAGGCATGTAGTATTTCACGAAGAGCTGGAAAAGAGAAATATAGAACATGTATACTATATTGGCAGCGATGGCGCACATGATTTTGTAACTTGGAGGCACTTGTTGTATTACCAGTTTTTACCAAATCTTTGGAGGACTAATTAATCGGCAAAACCGAGAACTATTATAACGACGGATTTAAATTTTGCGGAAGCAGAAGCCAATCAATTTCTGGACACAGAATACCGTTCCTTTTGACTCTGATCGTACTTGTTAGTCGATCTCTTCAAGCTTGGCAAAGAAAAGTTCGGGATTGAGGATCTCTTCTGTTGAGGGTGGACGATTGTGTAGTAATATCTTAATTCCTTCCTTTAAATTCCTATTGTCGAGGAATTTAGTAAGAGAATAAGCGGAGTATTTATAGAATACCTTATAGGCTTTTTCCGGATTGTTCAGATCTGAAGGTTTCCTGGGAATATAAGGTCGCCTTTGAGAGATGGTCTCATTCATTTTATAAGTGACGTACTCACAGATCCCTTCCTCTATAAATCTGGGCCCCGGATCTTCTCGGTAGCTGTATATTCTAAAAAAAGATTGATAGGCCCTGTCCACTGTGATTTGATCTTTCCGCAACATCTCAATACCAATCTGGTAGATATAGTGGTGCATAAGCTCATGAAACACAGCGGCCTTTACAAACAGGTTGGAACTGATAATGGTATCCCTGCCATTTCTGGGAAGGGCCTCCAGTTCATAAGCAATGAATATCTCCGCATTATTAATGAAAATTTCATTTGGGTAATAGTTGCCCAGCTCCAGGGGGTTTTGATCCTCGTTCTTTGAAAGATCCTCTGTATAGATGTTAGCATTGTATAGGGTATCGCCAATAAATTCCTGTAACTCAAGTATGAGCACATCGGCATTATCCTCCACATAACTATCGATCCCCCTACTGGTGGGGCGCCCGTTTTTTAGCGGGTAGTCTTGCTTTTCCTGTATGGGAAGAAGCAGCAGTATTATGATAAGGAACCCGAACATCTCTCAATAAATTTAAACTACATCCTTATAATTATCAAACCTCAGCCTATCAGGGACCAGTGAATTAGGAATTATAGTGAACATATTGTATTATTGTCTCAGATAGTTACATTAAGTAGTTCTCGACTAATACTATTTATCTTTAACATATTTGAACAGTAAATGTTTTACTCTGGCATTCTTAATACATTACTGCAATTAGCGAAGTATTTAACTAAATTACTACGAAATAAATATTCAAAATAATTCTATGAAAAAGCAATTGATTATTGCACTGGTATTTGTCTCCTGGCTGACATTCCCTTCGCTCGCGCAACAGGCACTATTTGGAGGAACCGAAATTGTTTCCCCGGAGATTCACGAAAATCATACTGTGACTTTCAACGTGAATGCACCCGAAGCTGAAGAAATAGAGTTAAGTGGTGACTGGATGCCGGCCGAAGGATGGGTTCCCGGCTCGGTCAACATGGTTAAAGATGATAAAGGACTCTGGAGCCATACCACAGATGTTTTGGCACCTGAACTCTATGGCTATGCATATCTGATTGATGGGGTCCGGACCAACGATCCAAACAACGTTTTTGTGAGTCGTGATATTTCCACCAATACCAACATTTTGCTGATACCGGGTGGACAGGCCGACCTATACAAGGTCAACGATGTTCCCCACGGATCTGTGACCCGCCGTTGGTATGGATCCCCTGGTCTTGATATGACTCGCCGTATCACCATCTATACTCCTCCGGGATATGAGTCAGACAGATCATCCTACCCGGTGCTCTATCTCTTGCATGGTGCAGGTGGAGATGAAGAGGCATGGATTGAGCTGGGAAGGGTCTCGCAGATAATGGATAACCTGATCGCACAGGGCAAGGTAGAGCCAATGATCGTTGTGATGCCCAATGGCAATGTCTCTCAGCAGGCAGCTCCGGGTGAAGGAATAAGGGGCTACTACAAGCCGCAGTTTATGGAACAGAGAACCATGGACGGAAGCTATGAGGGAGCTTTTATGGATATTGTAAATTTTGTGGAGGATAGTTACAGGGTGAAGTCGAAGAAATCGCACAGGGCCGTAGCCGGACTATCCATGGGTGGATTTCATTCCCTCCATATCTCGCGCTACTATCCGAATACCTTCGACTATGTTGGATTATTTTCAGCAGCAATCCTGCCCAACCAGAACGTAAGTTCGGAGGTTTACCAGGATATTGATGGGACTTTACTTACCCAGATGGAGAACGGTTACGAGCTCTACTGGATCGGGATAGGTAAAACTGATTTTCTATTCAACAACGTAAAGTTGTATACGGAGAAACTTGATGGCATGGGGATGCCCTATACCTATCGTGAAAGTGATGGGGGGCATATCTGGAAGAACTGGCGAGTTTACCTGTCAGAATTTACGCCCCTGCTTTTTAAATAAGATGCATAATAATTAATGTTTTAGCACATGAAGTCAAGGTATTTATATCTGGTCCTGATCCTCTTATTGGGATCATGTACCACAAAGCCTACGCTCCTGTCGGAGTTGGTTCAATTGCCGGAAGGCCTGATCTTAGGAGTACAGGACGCAGAATCGGGTATAGTCTCGTTTAAAGGTATCCCGTTTGCAGCTCCCCCGGTGGGAGAGTTAAGGTGGAAAGCTCCACAAGCCGTTGAGACCTGGGAGGGTATACTGGATTGTGATGCCTTTGGCCCAAGTCCGGTGCAAGGGAAACCAATGCCCTTTATGTTCTGGTCGGAAGAGTTCCTGATCCCTGCCGAACCAATTAGTGAAGATTGTCTCTATTTAAATGTGTGGACCGAAGCAGAAACCACTGAAGAGAAACTTCCTGTTATTGTCTATATATACGGTGGAGGATTTCGTTCCGGGGGAAGTGGCTGCGCCATTTATGATGGGGCCTCCATGGCTTCAAAGGGAGTGGTTTTTGTAAGTATCAACTATCGGGTGGGACTTTTTGGCTTCCTGGCCCATCCTGAACTTACAGCCGAATCGGAAAATGAAAGTTCAGGTAACTACGGAATTCTTGATATGATTGCTGCCCTGAAGTGGGTAAACAGGAATATTGCTCAGTTTGGTGGTGATCCGGGGAATGTGACTATTGCCGGACAATCGGCTGGTGCATTTGGGGTCAACTACCTTACAGTATCGCCATTGGCCAAAGGAATTTTCCACAGGGCCATTGCTGAGAGTGGTGCTACATTTGTTTCCAGTCCTCTCGGACCTGCTCTCAATCTTTCTGCCGCTGAAGAACTGGGTGTCGTATTTGCAAAAAATATGGGGGCCGGTTCATTGGATGATTTACGAGCCTTGCCCTCAGATTCTATTCTGCTTGCTTCCGGGGGTCTCAATTCGCCTTATGTGGATGGCTATGTCATTCCAGAAAGTGTTATGGATACCTATGCAAAAGGGAATCAGAATGATGTACCGGTGCTTATTGGATGGAACAGGGACGATAAAATGTTAGTCAGGCCGCAACCTTCTGTCATTTTCCGGGAACAGATCCTGGAAAGGTATGGGGAACTTGCAGATGATTTCTTTGCCGTCTATCCCACCGCAACCGAGGAGGAGGCTGCCAGATCTCAGTTTGATATGAGCCGTGACCAAACCTTTGGGATCCAGGTCTATACCTGGGCCAAGATGCAGACGAAATCGGGACGATCAGGGGCCTGGGTGTATAACTTTAACAGGGAGTTGCCGGCCTATGCGCCAGAGACAGCCTTCGGAGCATTCCACTCGGGAGAGATTGTTTATGCCTATGATAATCTGCATACGCTCGATCGCCCGTGGGAAGCCATTGATCAACAAATTGCTGATCAGATGTCAGCCTACTGGGTAAATTTTGCAAACAGCGGAAATCCAAATGGTTCGGGATTACCGCAGTGGGATCCCTATGACCTGCAAAATGAGCAGGTAATGTTGCTGGATACTATTGTGGGGCAACAAACTCTTCCCGACCGGGGTAAACTGGGTTTCTGGGAACAATGGTATGACAGGGAAGTTGAGTAAGTCTTGCTCTATTTCTTAAAACTATACAGGTAAGGGGCCTTGTGCGCTTCTCCTGAATACCTTTTTTCGTGCCGTTCCAAGATCTCCAGGCTGAGCATTTTTCGCTGGAAGGTGGTCCGCCTGAGTTTTTTCTCAAGAATTACTTCATGCACTTCCTGCAACTCTTTCATGGTAAATTTCTCTGAAAGCAGGTTAACACCGATCAGTTTCCGATCCAGGTTGTCACGTAGGGTCTGCAGCGCCATAGCCACGATCTTGTTATGATCCTGCATCAGGGGTGGTAGATTGTGAATGTCGTACCAGTCGATGGAATCAGAAAGCTGATCTGGTTTTGGATCCACATCTTTGAAATTAATCAGGGCATAGTAGGCGATGGAAAAAAAACGATCGAGCATCCAGTGGGAGGGATCGGGATTTAGCCCTGCGGCTTTCAGGAGCTCTTGCATGGTTTCTGGATCGTATCGCTTAAGACTGCCAAAGGTATGAAACTGCTCCAGGTAAATATTGCTTAGGCTGGTACGGTCACTTAGTCCCCGTTTCACTGCATCGGATAGATCTTCATTTCGCTTTACAAATCCCCCTGGAAGCGCATAGTGCCCTGTATGATATTTTATCACCAGAATCTTCAATTCCTTTCCAGAAAATCCGAAGATCACCGAGTCGTAGGAGATATGGGATAAAAACTCTTTTTCAGAGGGAAGTTTCATGGGTGCCGTGTTTACAAATAGATCATTCCGTTTCGTCAGCTCCCCACTCCGTGTTGGCCAGATCCCAGATATTCAGGTATCCGATCTTGATTATATTGGTCATCTTCTCCCAGTTGATAAGTTTGAGATGATCATCGGGCTGGTGATACTCGGGTGGGAATCCAGCCATAAAGTACATGATGGGGATGTCTTTCGCAGAGAATGAAGAGTGGTCGCTACCTCCACGTGGACGTGCAGCAGGTCTGAAAGCAACATCCAGATCCAGATCGTATTCCTCAATGTTATTATTGGTCAGGTCCTCTAGCACAGAATAGGCCTTGGTATAGTTCATGCTACACATATTCCCCAGACTATCATTTGTATTGTCACGGGAGATCATATCGTAGTTCAGGTTCAGGATCATTTTTGCATCATTATAAGGATGATCGGCAAAATACCTGGATCCCAGGAGTCCTTTCTCTTCCCCCGTCCATGCGCAGAATACAATAGTTTTTTCGGGCTTTTCCCCGGTGGCCATGCAAGCCCTGGCAATACTCATGACGCCAACCGTTCCGGAACCGTTATCATCAGCACCGTTCCAGATCCAGCCATCATGGATGCCCAGGTGGTCGTAATGTCCACCAACCACAATAATCTCGGTGGTATCCTTCCCGGGAAGAACGCCTACTACGTTCCTGGCCCGGATAAGTTTGGAATCCACAGTGGTTTTAACCCTCAGTTTCTTCCCGGCAAGTGCTTTGGAGTCCGGTTTCAAACTACTCTTCACTTTTTCCTGGAAGGCTTCCAGATCTACACCCGTACCCTTTACCAGTTCATTCATTACTCTATCTGAAACTGTGATGCGAACCGTAGCGCTGCTTAGCTCATTTCCAGGAAGGCTCATGCGGGTTTCATAGTAGGAGGCCCTGGGTTTAACACCTTCATAATTTCCTGAGTTCACACGAAAGGGAAGATTTGCTGCCCATGCAGCTCCAACATCACTACCTGGATTTACCTCTATAACTGCAGCCGCTCCCAGCTCCGAAGCCCGCTCGTTTTTTGCACGCATCAGGGTCCATCTGCCGCGACCCCAATCTGAAGAAAAGGTATCATACGCTTTTGATGTTTCGTCTGTATGACCAGGATAGCCACTTAATCTCAGGATGATCTTATCTTTTACATCCACATCTTTAAAATCATCATATCCATTCTCCTCATCGGTGAGACCATATCCTACAAATACTATTGGTAATTCTAATTCTGTAGAGACCCCGGAGGCCTGCACCGAAAAATCTGTCTGGTAGGTAAAGTTCAGGGTGCGTGAACCTCCCGCTGTTGTTTCGCTCAGGGATAATTCATGATCCTTGCCTGCCCTGGTTTCAATAAGGTTGAAACTTTGATAAAAGGTTCTGTAGCTGGAAGGCCTTTTTCCTGCCATCCGCTCGGCTCTTGTGGGTCTTTCAAATTCCATATCACCAGCTGGCTGAAGTCCGTATACTTTGAAAAGGCTGGCTATATAATCAGCAGCCATATAAGCACCCGGCTGTCCGGTAGCCCTCCCTTCGGTCCAGTCCGAGGCAAGAAATTCAAGTTGTCCTTTCACCGCCTGCTGGGTGATGGCATCGAGTCCTTTTTGCTTGGCATCCTGTGCGTGTACAGGAGCGATAAAACTGACAATGGTAAGAATCAGGAGAAGTCTAACAGCTTTTTTCATGGTAGGTAAGATTGGGGTTAAACGGATTTCAAGTGGTGAATATAATTTAAAAAATATATAAGCCTGACCTTGATCCTTTTTCAGATGCAGATATGCTCCTTATTTAGAACAGGTCTTTAAAATTCTTTGAAAGATTAATGAACCCCCGGCAGGCGTATTTGTTATTGATGATATGACATCCCGCTACACAAAAATTAAAGAGCTTCTGGGCAAGCCTTACGGCGATCTGGAATTTTTATTGCAATGTTTTGCTGTCGTTTTAGAAGAAAATGGCGAAGCAGACCTGGCCAGGCAGATTCCCTGGCTATCTGGAAGGGCTCCTGATTTTTCAGGCGCAGATAAGCATAAGGTGCTCCGGCTTTATTCTATTGCTTTCCAGCTACTCAATCTTTCAGAAGTAAACGGTGCTGTTCAGAGCAGACGCCGTAAACATGATGAGCAAGGGCTCGATAGTGTTAATGGATTATGGGGCAATGTACTTTCCGATTTAAAGAAGCAGGGAGTGAAAGGGGAGGAGATCCTGGAGCAATTCCGCCATATTGAAGTTGAACCGGTGCTTACTGCTCATCCCACGGAAGCCAAACGACCTGTGGTACTAACTCTTTATCGTCAACTCTACTTACTGATGGTTAAGAGGGAGAATTCCATGTACAACAGGTACGAACAGCAGGAAGTGAAACACGATATCCAAAGGATCCTGCATAAGCTCTGGTTTATTGGCGAGATCTTTATTGAGAAACCAGCCCTGGAGTCGGAACTGGAGAATGTATTACACTATTTCTATAAGGTATTTCCTGAAGTCCTTCCTATGCTGGATTACAGGCTTGAACAGGCCTGGGAAGAGGCAGGGTATGATCCTGCGTTGGTACACGACTCCCGGCAATATCCGACCATAACTTTTGGTAATTGGGTGGGAGGTGACAGAGATGGTCACCCGATGGTTACTGCAGAGGTTACAACCCAGACACTGAAAGCCTTCAGGGTGCATGCCATGAAACTGGTACTGGCCCGGCTGGATGATCTCTCCGATAAGGTGAGTATCTATTGTGAAAATTCTTGCCTGACATCAGAATTTAATCAGAGACTTGATGAACTTGAAAGGGAACTGTCGCCCGATTTTCTCTCCGGGCAACACGAGCCATTCAGGTATTATGTGCGTTTGTTGAAACTGAAACTTCCCGTGGCCGAGCAGCAGGGTGGGGGTGTGGACCTGGTCGATAAGCCATTTTCTTATCGTCATTCCGATGCTTTGGTCCGCGATCTGAACTTACTGAAATCTACACTGATAAGTTATGGTGCAGAGTTCCTGGCATTCGATGATGTACAGAAAGTAATACGTCACCTGGAGATTTTTGGATTTCACCTGGCGCGACTGGATATCCGGCAGAACAGCCAGTACTTTGAAGAGGCCTTAATTGAGCTTATCAAGAGCGGAGTACCAGAGGAATATAAGCAGCTATCAGGAAAAAAAGCCTGGCTTGAATCACTTATTCTCGAGGAGCTGGATCTGAACCGGCCCTTTAATGCACGTACCGAGTACCTTCCTTCAGAGCAGGCCAGGGAAGCTGTTGAAATCTTTCATGCCCTTCGCAGATATATCCGGACATACTCAGAACGGGCCCTGGGTTCGCTAATTGTTAGCATGACCCGTAATGTGACTGATTTATTCACAGTTTATATTCTTTCCCGGGAAGCGGGATTCTCCAGGTTGACTCCCAAAGGTCTGGTCTGTCCACTGCCGGTGGTGCCCCTGTTCGAAACCATTTCGGATCTGAAGGCAGCCCCTGTAATCCTGGACCAGTTTCTCTCTCACGAAGTGACGAAACTTGGTCTGGAGTATGTGAGGGAAAAGCGAAACTGGGCAGTCCCCGTGCAGGATGTAATGATCGGTTACAGCGATAGTAATAAGGACGGAGGGATCCTGGCCAGCACCTGGCACCTCTACGATGCACAGGTGAAGCTTGCAGAAGTTGGGAAGAGACATGGTGTGAACATCCGTTTTTTCCATGGCAAAGGAGGGACCATCAGTCGAGGGGCAGGCCCGACCCACTGGTTTCTGAAGTCCCTTCCATCCTCCACGCTGAACGGGCTTCTTAGGATCACCGAGCAGGGAGAGACCATTGAACGCAAGTATGCCAATAAGGGGAACGCTGCTTATAATCTGGAGCTGCTGCTGGCCGGCACAAGCTATCAGACCATTATCAATCACCTGGATCAACCTGAGAATGATCCTTTCCGAAGTACGCTCTTCTCCCATATGGCCGAAGAAAGCTACAAGGCATTTAAACAACTGACTCTTCATCCCTCTTTTATCCGCTTCTACGAACAGGCCACTCCCATCGATGTGATCGAATCAAGCAAGATTGGTTCACGTCCTTCACGGCGCCGGGGAAAGCGAAGCCTGGAGGACTTGCGCGCCATCCCATGGGTTTTCAGCTGGACGCAGTCCAGGATGAACATCTCCAGCTGGTACGGGGTGGGCTCCACTCTCATGAAGATGAAAACAGCCCAAAAGGAAAAGTACAATCTCCTGAAGAAGCTGGCCCTTAGGGATGATTTTGTCAGATATGTTCTCACAAATGTGGATACCAGCCTGGCCGCCACCGATGAGGAGATCATGACCATGTATGCCGGACTGGTGGAGGAGAAACAGGTAAGGGAGGATATCCTCAGCATGCTGCTTGAGGAACTGACGCTAACCAGGGAAATGATGCTTGACCTGCTTGACTCTCCCATCTCCCAGCGTCGTGTGAACCATCACCTATCTACCCGTTTAAGGGCCGAAGCACTGTTGCCTCTGCATCAGGAGCAGGTGCACTTACTGGGTCTTTGGAGGCAGGCGCAGAAAAAGGGTGAAAACAGTCGGGCCGGGCAACTGCTACAGGATCTTCTCCTGAGTGTCAATGCTATTGCCAGCGCCATGGGGACTACTGGTTGACAGGACCTGGATCGAATGCTTCATTTATTCTATCTTTAGCCGTACTAACACGGTGATATGAAAAATTTCAGTGAACCTTGCATACTGGGCCGGACCGGCCTTCAGGTGGGCAGGTTGGGGATATCCTCCAGCTACGGTGCCCCGGCAGCAGCCTTTGAGGAGGCTTTTGAAAGGGGCTGCAATTATTTCGTGATGGGTAGCTTTATGAAGGGGCGCTCCAAAGAGATGATTCAAGCGATCCGTAACATAAGCCAGCGGGGCGACAGGGATAAGCTGGTGGTTTGTCTGATGGAGTATACGCACTCTTCCTTGCTGGGCAGATCTCACTTTTACAAAGGATTGAAAAAGCTGGGGCTGGAGTATGTGGATGCGTTGATGCTTGGGTATTATCCCAACAAACCCCGAAAACAGCTTATGAATCTGGCCCTGGACTTAAAGGAAAAGGGGGTGGTGCGTCACCTTGCCCTCTCGGGACACAGCAGGAAGCTGTTCCCCAAATTGCTTGAGAGCCCCCTTGATATTTTCCAGGTCCGCTATAATGCAGCCAACAGCGGTGCAGAGAAGGATGTTTTTCCCTTCTGTGGAGGAGAGAACCGGCCAGGTATGATCTCATTTACGGCCACACGTTGGGGACAGCTGCTCAAAGAGAGCAAGATGCCCCCTGGTGAAGCACCGCTGACAGCAAAGGATTGCTACCGTTTTGTGTTGAGTAATCCGGCTGTGGATGTATGCATGACCGGTGCCCGTACCCTGGACATGATGCGCGAAAACCTGGAGACCCTGGACTCGGGGCCGCTCACTCCTGAAGAGATGGAGCGTATCCGTCGTGTTGGCAATCATGTTTATGGGAAACCGCGGAGCTGACCTTAAACAAGCTCTGCCACCACTTCAACTTCGATCAGGCACCCGAAATGCAGTTCACGAGTGGGAACGACAGCCCTGGCGGGTTTATGTGAGCCAAAGCGCTCAGCATAGATCTCATCAACCTTTCCCCAGAGTGAAATATCAGAAATATATAGCGTTGCTTTCACCACCTTGTCCATTGATGAACCTGAAGTAGAAAGAATGTTCTCCAGATTATTCATAACCTGGTGCACTTGTCCTTCAATGGTGGCCTTGATCTCCCCACTCTGCGGGTGGATGGGCAGCTGTCCAGATACGAATACCAGTCCGCCCGAAACTATGGCCTGGGAATAGTGTCCGGCAGGTGAAGGTGCTTTCTTTGTAAATATGAGTTTCATTAGATTATGAATTTAGAGTAGCAATCAGCTTGCCATCCAGGGTCTGGTATTCCCGCATCAGATAGGCAGTTAGACAGGAATGGACCGGTAGGAAGAGGAGCTTGTCACCAATATTGACCTCCCTGATCAGGTCTCCGCACTGCTCCATTACTCCGTGTTCCTGTGAGATGCCAGTGAGATATCTCTTTATTGCTGCAGTGGTCCAGCCCTCTTCGCTTCGTGGTACCAGCTGTCCAAAGATGCTAGCTCCATTCACCAGCAGAGACTCTTTTGAGAAGTGTACGGCGCCTCCATGGATCACTATTCGCTCCCCGGCCGGATATCTGCCAGCCACGGGACACTCCATCGCCACTGCTATCTCCTCCATGGTACAGGCACCAAGGGTATGTTGAATAAGATCGTAAAAAACAAAGTTCCCAGGGGTGATTTCATCAATTTTCCCGAAATCCTCCTGTCTGCTGCAAGAGGGCGTATCACCATAAAGGACCTTAGGAGAATAGAGTCCAAACTGCTTCTTTAATCCACCCAGGTCTCTGAGTGCCTTGTGGTGAATTTCATCTCCTTCTTTTAGACTTCCAGCTTTATAGGAGTGGCCTGCATGACAGTAGAATCCACGAAACTCCAGATTAGGACTAGTTCTCGCCTTAACGATAATCTGCTCAATCAAATCGAGATTCTCTGCTTTGATCCCTGTTCTGGCATAGCCGGTATCGATATCAATATAGAAGCCGATCTGCATGGGGATATGATGAAGAAAGGGAAGTGCAGCAGGACTATCCACCAGGATGGAGAGCTTGCATCGTTCCGATAATTCCATAAGCTTCTCTAAATCACCAGGATGAAAAGAGAAGGCCACCAGGATGTCCTCCCATCCCGCTTCTGCAAAGTAACGGGCCATAGGAAAGGAGGATACAGTAAGGGCATTCACCCCGAAATCCCGCAGCCAGTTAGCAATCTCTACCGACTGATGGGTTTTGCAATGCGGTCTGAAGGAAAGGCTGTGCCGTGCCGCTTTAAGGGCCATCTTTTCCATATTCTGAAGGCACTTCTGCTGGTCTAGTAGAAGGGTTGGCATAATGCTATGATATTATTCGGGGATGCGTTCGTTCCCCCATGGATTCGTGTTCTCACCCATATTCTTTCGCCATTCGTGACGCCAGCGATGCATGTCCAGGAAATTGATCACAGGTAAGAGTTTTCGCTCTTCTTTCCCGGGAATGGGCTCCAGTTTTGAGGGTTTATCCAGATACCAGTAAGCCACGCTGGACATCTCCAGGGTAAGGTAGTTGTTGTGACCATGTTCTATGCTAAAAACGAGTCCTTGATCGAAGAAGATGGGATCGTCAATATGAAAGCGGTAGCAATGGGTTCTCCCCAGCCAGCCGATATCATCAGGAGTACGGGCATAACCAAAGTAGGGATGCTGATAGTTTTCATTGGGGCACCACGAGGAGTTAAAGTAGTCTTCTGTACCGGTTCCGTGAAGTGTTGCCTTTTCGGCCCCGTCAATGAAGAACATATCGTCTCCTTCGCCATACCAGACCGGGGTGGGGGAATTCACAAAATAGTTTACACCCACATAATGTCCCTTGCCTTCGGTCTGTAAGATCTTATAGTTTCGTTCACCAAGGGGATTTTTGCCCACCTCATCGGATAGCAGGCCCCATTCGTTTTCTCCTTCAGGAGCTGCTTCTGTCACCTGCTGATTGTACCAGGCATGGAAATAGGCCAGGTTTTCTGCACTTTGCTCCTGTTCCATATAATCTATGTAGAAATAGAAGGCTGCAATCTTGATATCGGCCTGGTTCTCAATCTCGATTTTAGCCCCCTTTGCAAAGGGCATTTTGAAGTAGGATACCAAAGCATTCCCTTTGACAGGGGAGGCAGCCAGCGGAAGGGAGGCCCAGGGATAGGTCTCATCCCAGCCCTGACCAAAGAAAGGGCCAATGGGTGATTCCACGGAGGGGTATTCGTTCCCATCCCAGTAAATTCTGAAAATGATATCCGACCTGTTCAACCCGGGGGCTTCCGGACTAATAGTGATCCAGATATGGTTGATGGTTCCTGCACCATCTATTTCGGCAAGGGTCCGGGTTTCTCCCGGAGCAATATTCTCAAATCTGTCGTTGTTTCCGCCCGAACGGTCAAAGCTACTGATTCGTTTGCTTTTTACTCCCTGTTTTATGGTGGTGATATTCTCCAGGGCCGATTGTGCCAGGAGCGAATTGAGGGAGAAGGGAAGAAAAATCAGAAGTGCCAGGAGGAGAGACTTGTTCTTATTCATGTTTTTCGGGTAATTATTACTGAAAGTACCAGGCTGGATATACAAAAGAAGAGGAAGAGATAGAATCCTCCCAGCAGTCGCGTTCCGTTGGTGGTGAATATCTCCACTGGTTTAGCCGACTCGCTTAGCACATTGAGCTGATTGCCTATGATCCCGTTGAACCCAATATAGGCCATAAAGAGGGCCACCACCAGTACATCGGCCATGGACCATTTCCCTGATTGGATCACAAAGAAGCGGATCAGTCTGTTTTCCCTGAGGTTTTTAACACTGTAGACGTAGAGCAGGGAGCTAATCAGTTTGGCTGCGGGGAAGATAATACTGAATGTGAATACCAGGACTCCTACAAAAATCATCTGAAGCGATCCTTCCTGAACCAGGATGCGTACCACATCCGTGATGCTCTTGCTCTGGAAAAAGAGGATGTTGTTCTGGAAGATGACATCCTCACCCATAAGCTTCAGACTCAGCAGGTCTATCTTCGCTTCCAGGTCTATCATCGGTGTGGTAATGCCTCCCAACAGCAAGGTGAAGGCGGCGAGGATCAGGAGGGTAGTTTGCGTCCTGTTTATTTTATGCCGGGTGATCAGGTTGAGCAGATAAACAGCACACACCAGGAGCAGGATAAGGAGTACCCTGTTATTGATCACCTCCTCTTTCATTTCAATCTGCTCACTGATCAACTCTTTGCTCTCTTCTTTGGAGGAAGAGCTGTATTTCTCCATGACAGCCTGGAGTGGGTCCATCTGATCCAGGTTGTATGTTGAGACTGTTATTTCGCTCAGTTTATCTAAGAGAAATTGCTGCATGAACTCTTTGTTATCCGGGTTGCTCAGCTCCATAAGCAGTGTGTTTGCATAGGAGGGAACATTGTCTCGCAGCTGGTCCAGATTGATGACAAATCCGGAGAAAAACTTTTTCGCTCCGGAGAGCGTAGCAGCTGCTTCTTGTTTCAGCATCACTTCCACCTCATCGATCATAAGATTGAGGATGCCCTCCAGGTTCTGGATTACCTTCTCCCGGTTTTCTGGAGTTAACTTGAATTCAACGATTTTCATGCTCAGGATGGTGGCTAGCTGGTAGGCCCACTCATCCGTATTTAACAATCCGTAACGGATGTGGTTGACCTCGGCCAACTCGGTCTTAAGTATCTGAAGTTGCCTGGCATGGCTGATTAGTTGCATGGTCAGCACCATGGCTGCAATGACTGCGGCCGTGCTGATCACAATTTTCAAATGGGCCCTACCGGGCTTGTTCTCAGTCATCGCATTTCCCCATTGATGCAGCATAAGTTACTGAAAAAGATTTTATCTATTATATTTGAAGCTTCTTTTTACCTAAAACCCATTACATATGAAATCTTATTCTCTCTTCCTCTTGTTGGCAGGCATTGCTTTAAGTATGAATCTCTATGGACAATCGGACCCGGTGATGGAGAAGATTGTTAAGATTGGTCAGACCGAAAACCAGACCATGGATCACCTCGATATACTTTGTAACCGTTTCGGGGGAAGGCTCATCGGTTCAGATGCCTATGAAAATGCAGCCATCTGGGCAGCCAGTAAGTTTGAGGAGTGGGGTATGGAAGTGATAATCGACGAGGTAGGAGAGCTTCCGGTGGGATTTAATCGTGGTCCCTGGTTCGGTAAATTGATAGCTGAGAACGGCATGACCCTTCACTTCGCAACCCCATCCTATACCTCTGGTACCCATGGGGTGCAGCGCGGACATGTTCTGATTGAACCCCGGACAGAAGCTGAATTTAAGCGGATGAAGGGTGCTTTGAAAGGAGCCTGGGTATTGATAGGCGGAAAGAACAATGGCTGGCCCATTGATATCTCGGTAGAGGCTGACAGTCAGAGGGATTCCATCAGAATGCTCAATGCGGAAACCGAAATAAACAACAATCAGATTAGAAGGGAGAACCGGAGCAATCGGGGAACGGATAAACCTCAGAAAGAGTTGCTGCCCTTGAACGAGGAGCCGGCTCTTTTTTACAGTGAGATGGTGGCTGCAGGGATCCTGGGGATTGTACAATCGTCCAGTACCCCCATCAGGGTGCTTTATGACAGGAAGAACCTGCATAACATGAGCTTTGAAAAACTGCCTTCCGTTCCCGATATCAAGTTGGATGAACATCAATATAAACTGATCCACCAGATGGCAGAGGAGCGACGCTATTTCCAGCTGGAATTTGATATTCGCAATCACTTCAAAATGGGACCTGTGAAGTACCACAATGTGATCGGGGTGATTCCCGGGACAGAATTTCCCGAGGAATATGTAATTGTGGGTGGTCACCTGGATGCTTTTGATGTTGCCACAGGTGGTGTGGACGATGGATCGGGGGCAACTCCCTCCATGGAAGCAGCCCGCATGATTATGGAAGCCGGAGGGAAGCCCAAACGTACCATCCTGGTGACTCTCTGGGCAGGGGAAGAGTTTGGACTCTATGGTTCCACAAGCTGGGTCACCCGGTATGAAGCGGATCTGGAGAATGTATCCAATATGGTAAACCGCGATGGTGGTCCCACTGTTCCGGAGAGCCTTACCGTATCAGCGGCTCAGATGGAGGATTTCAAGGAGATCGTGAAGGTGATCAATACCATCAACCCGGATTTCCCCCTGGAACTGAAGGAGCGCACGCCGCGGCCCAGACCGGAAAAGGCCTGGGGAACCGATAGTGGTCCCTTTGCGGTGAAAGGAGTGCCTACCATTGGATTTGATTGTGGTGATCCCAAGGGCTACAATTTTAGCTACGGGGAGATCTGGCACACCGAACGTGATCTTTTTAACAAAAGCATCCCCGAATATCAGGAGCAGGCAGCCACAGCAACAGCCGTGCTGGTATATGGACTGGCAACACTGGACCACAAGCTCTCACGCGAGGGCTTCTATGTGGAAAAAGAGAAGAAGAATCGGGATTAGTCTCGCTGATTCAGGATCTTATTTGGCTTTAACAGGGAAATCCCGCATGATTGCTCTGATATTGGTCTGCATATTCTTTGCGCGCTTATCGAGATCTTGAGTTATAGTTTTTTTGGCGATTGCCTGCCACACCTGTTTTTTGCTTTGGCCATCAAATACATCCATAATCATTGTACCCACCTCGCTTGACTTCTGTTTCATGGTGGAGGTGCTATATCCGTAGCCATACCCGTAGTGGGTATATATACTATTAGCGTTAGAATAATGAGTGGCAATACCGCTTACACTGCCCACTTCACTAACTATGATATATAGAGATATTTGAATGTCCCCTTTAAATTTCACCCTCTTTAAACCCCGGCGTTCAAATTCACTGGTAAATGCGTCCCTCATTGCTTTCCGGTCTGTATCTTCGAGGATTTCATCGCTGTTATTCTGCCAGCCCAGGAAGCTGTAGGTTTCGTACTTAGAAAAATCCGTGTTGTTTTTCGGATCCACAACTACTTCGATCGAGGAACAGGAGACCATGACAACTATAAAGGTCAGTACTGATAAGAATTTGAATATCTTCATTTCAGATAGTTTTTTAATAAATAATTGGCGAATGTAGTTAAAAATTGCACTAATTCAGCGGACCGATCAGCTCAATGATGGTACCATCGGGATCCTGAACCAGTACAAAATGGTCCTTTTCACCTAAGGGGACGGGGGTCTCTCCCAGAAGCTTTACATTATTGTCTTTGATTCTTTTAAGGACAGGATCCAGGCTATTTACATGGATGGTTATATACTGCATGCCTGTATCATCATGGATATACTTGGGCATGGGGTGAGATACCTCTTTTTTAAAACTCATCAGTTTCCATTGGTTGGCCCCGGGACTATCCTGTAGTTTAAGAACATCCACATGGAAGGCAATCCCTTCGGTGAGTCCTGAGATTTTACCGAAGGTTTCATCGACATCAAATTCACTCACCCTGGTCATACCAATTACATTGAGATAGAAATCGAGAGATTTAGTGATGTCCTTTGTAACCACACCTACGCCAATGAGGCCGCTGGAAAATTCACTTTGTGCCATTGTATTGGAGCTTATCATTGCCATTATTACGATAATTAGAATAAGGGTTAGTTTTTTCATGGGTTTAAGATTAATATATGTACGGTTTCCTCTACAAGTTCGGGTTATTTTTTCACACTATCATAAACCAGCACCTTGGACCACAGTGAGGAGGCATTTTCAATAAACTTCTTGTGGGCAGGATGCTCCTGATAAATATCGTGCTCCTTTTTTGATTCGAATGTAAGCAGCAGGTTGTAAGAGTATGTGTTGTCAATTACTTCTCTATCCGTATCTGCAGGTGGGCCAATATGAACCTTTTTTATCTCATCCACCTGGTCAATAAATTGGGTAAGCTCTTTTAAGAAC
>QMPQ01000020.1 GCA_003648635.1 Bacteroidota bacterium
GGAAATGAATGCAGCTGAGGGAGATGGACTGGCTGTTTTGAAGGAGATCGCTTTTGAAACCGGGACCATTGAGGTTGAGCTGCTGGGAGAAAACAGTCCAGGCAGGAGCTTTATCGGTCTTGCCTTTAATATACAGGATGAGGAGACTTTCGAGGCCATCTACTTCCGCCCCTTCAATTTCGTGGCTACGGAGCAGACCCGAAAAAATCATATGGTTCAGTATATCAGCCATCCCGAATATACCTGGTATAAGCTCAGGGAGGAGCGGACCATGGAGTTCGAGAATGAGATTCCGGCCGCTCCCGATCCGATGGACTGGATCGAAGTCATTATTAAAATCTCAGAGAAGCATGTGGCGGTTTTTTTGGATGAAAAAGCAGAACCGGTTCTGAAGGTGGAGCGGCTCACAAGCTCCAAGTCTGATAAGATCGGACTCTGGGTTGGAAATGGCTCTTCCGGAAGATTCCGGAATCTGGTAATAGCTACTGATTGATGGCAGATGGAGTAAAGCTTAAGTATGGTCAGGTTCTCCTGCTGTCTATTCTATTGAGTGCAACCGGAAATTTGTTATCTGCCCAGAGCAATGCTGCACTAAAAGTGATAAGCGATGTGAATACCACCTTTCAGCTTATCGATGGCTTCGGTGCCTCCGATGCCTGGCGTGCTCAGTTTGTTGGAAAAAACTGGCCCCTTGACAAACGAAATCAGATTGCGGACTTGCTATTCAGTCAGGAGTTTGACAACGATGGCAATCCAAAAGGAATAGGACTCTCCGTTTGGCGTTTTAATCTCTCAGCCGGTACCGCTGAGCAGGGAGATGATTCTGAAATCGGTAGTCGAGAAAATCCCTGGCGCAGGGGTGAGTGCTTTCTAAATGCAGATGGCACATATGATTGGAGTAAAATGGAAGGTCAGCGCTGGTTTCTTAATGCCGCAAAAGAGCAGGGCGTGGAGAAACTCCTGGCATTTCCCAACTCACCACCTGTCCATTTTACTGCTAATGGGAAGGGCTTTGCTCCCAAGGATGTGATCCATTTGAATCTGAAACCAGGCTTCATGGACGGCTATGCAAGCTATTTGGTAGAGGTTATTGAGCATTTCAATGATGATGGCATTTACTTTGATTACCTGAGCCCTGTTAACGAACCACAATGGACTTGGGACGGGCACAGTCAAGAGGGCACTCCTGCTCTAAATGAGGAGATTTATGCCCTAACACGCTATTTATCAGATGAATTGGTATCCAGAAATCTCAAAACCCAAATTGTCATTACAGAAGCCGGGACCATTGGTCATGCTGCTATGGATATGAGTAAGCTGGGTATGCCAAGCTATGGTCAGGACAACCAGGCACAGTTCTTTTTCAATCCGGATTCTCCTTTCTATATCGGTGACTTAAGCAATGTAGAACTTACCATTTCGGCCCACAGTTATCATTCGGTCTGGCCTCTGGACGAGCAGGTGACAAATAGGAGTCAGGTTAACATGGCGCTTAAAATGGCCAATCCAGATCTTGGTTACTGGATGAGCGAATATTGCATTTTACAGGAAAATGATGAACTGGGTGGTGGAAATGGCAGGGACCTTAGTATGAAAACTGCTCTTTATGTGGCCCGGATCATCCATCATGATATGGTACTGACCAATGCAAAATCATGGCAATGGTGGACAGCCATTTCTCAGGTCGATTTCAAAGATGGCCTGGTATACCTGGATGATGGCTCCGAAGGTGAGACCGGCAAAATGGGAGGTCACGTAGAAAGCCTTCAACATGATGGAACGGTTCGGGATAGTAAATTACTCTGGGTACTGGGGAATTACTCCCGCTTTGTTCGTCCCGGAATGCTACGTATAAAATGTGAGCTTTCGAAAGAACAATCACCTGAAAACGGAATATTGATTTCAGCCTACAAAGTTCCTGAGAGTGGAAATATTGTATATGTCCTTGTCAATCTATCTGAGGAAACCCTGGATGTGCATATGGGTGAGGATGTAAAGGTCAGCACCTATACCACGGATAAAGATCATAATATGGGGTTCAAGACTCAGCCATTGAATGCTGTGATTCTACCAGCCAGATCAGTCGTAACGGTATTGCATTAAAAAGGCAGACTCTATTTGAGCTCCAACTTTTCGCTTGTACCATCTGTTTTTCCCCGAATCGCTTCGTAGCTAGCAATCATCTCTTCCAGTTTATCAGGCTGGCTTGCAGCCAGGTTATTCTGTTCGCCCAGATCCTCGTTCAGATTATACAGCTGGTATTCAGGAGCATTTCCCAATTCGATATTGACTTCTATAGCCACAGGACGACCGCCATGGGGTGGAATAAGCACCCACTCCCCTTTTCTAAACGCAGTTCTGCCAGTGGCCTCTATGATCAGTTCTTCTCTTCCCTGATTGCTTTCTCCCATCAATACCTGTAACAGCTCTTCACTATCGCCGCTTCTGATCTCACTTCCCACCAGGGAAGAGAGGGAAGAGAAGAGGTCCACCTGGGACACGACTGCATCAGAGACAGCCGGGTCAATCTGGCCTTTCCAGTAGGTAATGAATGGCACCCGGGTCCCAGCTTCAAACAGACTGTATTTACCTCCCCGGAGGGGACCTGCCGGGGTATGAGCGCCCACTTTTGTATCGGCATCATCGTAATAGCCATCGTTAAGGACCGGACCATTGTCGCTGGAGAGGATGATCAGGGTATTCTCGAGTAGCCCTTCAGATTCCAGAGTAGCAATCAGTTCTCCAATGCACCAGTCCGCTTCCACAATCACATCCCCCCTGGGACCCATGCCTGTCTCGCCCACAAAGCGTGGATGAGGGGTCCGGGGAACATGGGGTTGCTGGAGCGCATAGTAGAGAAAGAATGGTTCATCCTTATGGGCAAGGATATAGTCCTGGGCTCTTACAAGAAAGGTATCGGCCATGTTTTCATCCACCCACCTCGCTTCAGCTCCACCTTTCATATAACCGATACGGGATATACCATTCACCACTGTGTTGAAGTGTCCATGGTGCCACTTCATTTTTAGCATTTCGGGATTCTCCTTCCCGGTGGGCTCACCAGGAAAATTCTCCTTGTAGCTGACCTCAATGGGATCGTTGGGATCGGAGCGTACCACACGGCCGTTCTCAATATAAACCGTGGGGACACGGTCCTGGGTGGCTGCCATGATATAGGCATATTCAAAGCCCACCTCATTGGGGCCGGGAGCAATATTTGCATTCCAGTCCACCTTTCCATCGCCCAGTCCCAGGTGCCACTTTCCAACGATTCCTGTATGGTATCCCTGCTCTTTGAACATTTTTGGAAGGGTCATCTGCTCAGTACTAATAAGAAGCGGAGCAGTTCCATCCAGGATTCTTGCCTTCTCGTTGCGCCAGGGATAGCCCCCCGTGAGCAAAGCGTACCTGCTTGGAGAGCAGGTGGCTGATGAGGAGTAACCATTGGTAAAGCGTACCCCTCCCCGGGCCAGTTTGTCGATATTGGGAGTTGTGATTTCTGTGGCGCCATAGGCACTTACATCCCCATAACCCAGATCGTCGGCATAGATGATGACCACATTGGGTGGGATTGATTCTTCTCCATGGTTCTGTGGAGCATTGCAGGAGGAGAGAATGCAAAGTGTGCTGGTCATTAAGGCAATCGTCAGAAATTTCATCATGGGGTTGTTGGTTTATTTTTCAAGTTTATGCAAATCGGCAGGACTTTTAATTGTTACTTCTCTGTTCTCCATCAGCGCTCTGTGGATCTCAAAAGTGACCTGTTGCCAGGGTTCAGATTCATCCCAAAGGGGTGTCATTAGTTCAGTCTCCCACAACTCGAGGGAAGTGATTAGTTCCTTAAGTAGCTCTGGCTGGCTATCCGACAGGTCATACATCTCTCCCAAATCCTTCTCCAGGTTATATAGCCTGTATCCATAATCATCAAGCCGGATCATTTTATACTTTTCCGTGCGAAGGGCTGCCATTTTCTCTTTTCTCCAAAAAAGAAGCTCATGGGGGGCTGTTGTATCGATGCCTGTAATATGCGGAATCAAATCAACCCCATCAAGTGCTTTGCCAGGAGTCTTATCCAGTCCGGCTGCAGCAAGAGATGTGGCAAAAATATCCAATGATGAGCTTAAACCATCGTAGGGGATCCCATCAGGTATTCGCTCCGGCCATGAGAGTATGAAGGGGGTCCTGTGACCGCCTTCAAATTTATTGCCCTTAAAACCTTTCAAAGGCAGATTGGAGGATTGGTTATTGGATGCACCTCCATTATCGCTTAAGAAGAATATCAGGGTGTTGTCGCGGAGATCCTCTTTTTCCAGTTTGTCCAGAACCATGCCCACACCCTGGTCCATGGACCAGGTCATGGCCGCAAGTTTTGTCCGGGGATGATCTTTAAACCTTTCCAGGTCCTCCTCTTTTGCATGCATGGGGGTATGGACAGCATTGTAGGAGAGAAAGAGAAAGAAGGGAAGAGCTTTGTTTTCCTCAATGAACCTTACCGATTGTGTAGAGAATTCATCCGTCAGGTAGCCCTTAAAATTGACATGGGTTTGGTTCTGTAAAATCTCCCGTTCCTGATCCTCTGCGTCATCTCTGGATTCATCAAAATGGTAGGAGCGTGATCCTCCCAGGAAGCCCCAGAAATAATCAAAGCCCCTGCTGTTGGGATGGTACTGGTCTCTGCTCCCCAGGTGCCATTTACCAATGATCCCGGTCCTGTACCCGGCTAGTTTCAGTGCATCTCCAAGAGTCTTTTCGGATGGATCCATGCCCAGGTCGGGTGGGGGTATATTGGCTTCGTGACCAAAGCGTTGCTGGTAGCGGCCTGTGATAAGTCCGGCCCTGGAAGGACTGCAAACTGTTGCAGTGATATGGGCATCAGTAAAAACAACACCGCTTTTTGCCAGCCGGTCGATATGGGGAGTTGGTATGTCGCCTCCCATAAATCCAAAATCAGCATAGCCAGCATCATCCGCAAGGATGACAATGATATTGGGCAGGGCATCTGGCCTGTTTCCACAGGCCTGCATTAAGCCTGCAAGGATAAGAGCTGTGAAGAGGACAGAAAATTGAGTTCTCTTTTTCATCAATCCGGCGGGAGTTGAAGTATAAAGGACTGGAGTGGTTCAATATCGATTCTTGTTTCTGCATTCCTATCAGAAACAATTAAGCCAAATGAACGATCGGTCAGCTGGTCTTCCAGGGTGTAGTTTCCATCTTCTAAATTCCATAAAGCGATGATCTCTCCAGGCAGCTGGAGTTCAAAGCCAAAGGTGCTGTCTGGGTCAAAATTTGCAAGAATGATCAGGCGTTCCTCTCCCTTCCAGCGCACATAGGAAAAAACCCGATCGTTATACCATGGAGTATATTCCCTGTTAAAGCTATGTATCTCCCTGTATTCGCCGGTGAGTGCAGCGCTGTTTTTTGCAAAGTTCAGCAATGTGGAATAAAAATATTGCAGATCCCGCTCCATATCTGAAAGCGCAGCCCCATCAAATTTTCCTCCATTCATCCAGCGCTGGTGGTGAGGGACACCAATATAGTCGTAGATAGATGTACGGCTGGAGGCTCCAAATCCAGGTTCTTCAGCCCCGGGTTCGCCCACATTCTGACCAAAGTAAAGCATGGTTGGGGAGCTTCCAATGGTAGCTGAAACCACCATGGCGGGCATCCCTTTCCGTGCATTTCCTGCGAATTCCGGACTGGCAATACGCTGCTCATCATGATTCTCAAGGAAGTGCAGCATATGATGCTCAATATCGGCCAGCTCATTCTGGATATGTACAAGGGCATCTGTGCTGCCGTGCCCCTGTATAATACTTTTCAGGCTGTCATACAGTTGTACCTTATCGTAGAGATAGTCCATTTTCCCTTTCCGGATATAATCCCTGTAAATATGGGGCTGGTAAATTTCCGCCAGCAGAAAGGCATCAGGTCTGGCCATCTTAATGGCACTGTTCATATAACTCCAGAACTCCACCGGAACCATCTCGGCCATGTCGTAACGAAATCCATCCACGCCCTTGTCCAGCCAGTAGAGTGCGATAGCCCTGTACTTAAGCCACGAGTCGGGAACCTGCTTGTCTTTCCAGAAGTCATGGTGGACCTGGTAGGACTCATTTTCGTAGCCGGCAGGAAGAGCATCAAAATCATTTACACCCTCGGGATCTACCCCGAAGTTGATTTTTACTGCCTCATACCAGTCGTTCATATCGGGCTGCGGACTTCGTGATCCATTGCCGGTCCATTTTGCCGGGTTTTCGCTGAAATTGCCATTGGCCTCAGGATGATCTTCACCTCCCAGCACCTGGTAGCCGTCCCTCCATACGGGAACCCTGAAAGGCTGACCAGGGATATAATAGAAATTGTTATCCTTCAGGTACTCCCGGGAAAGATCATCGGATGCTCCAAAATCTTCTGCCCCTGGTGGATTGGTGACAGAGTGATAGACCCTGGCCACATGGTTGGGCACAATGTCGATAATCACCTTCATATCATGCTGGTGGGTGCGATTAATAAGGGCTTCGAACTCCTCCATCCGCTTTGCTGGATCTACAGCCAGGTCAGGATTTACATTGTAGTAATCTTTAACCGAATAGGGTGAACCCGCCCTCCCTTTGACCACATCAGGGTCATCGCCCGGAATTCCTATCTCTGCATAGCCGGTGACCATGGCATGGTGGAGTACCCCGGTATACCAGACATGGGTAATGCCCAGATCTTTTATGGCCTCCAGGGCCTCGTCGGTAAAATCATTGAATTTCCCTACACCATTCTCTTCCAGGGTGCCCCATGGTTTGTTGGTGGTGTTGGTATTTCCGAACAGGCGGGTAAATACCTGGTATACATTAAGCTTCATTTCTTCTTGTTCAGGTTCGGTATCAGGATCGGTGTGAGTAGTACAGCTTGTGAGGAAGCTTGCCAGTGCCAGGCCAAGCAGAATAGCTTGTTTCATACTTCTGATTTTTCCAGTTGATATCTCTTCTTCAGTGATTTTCCACGGAATACCAAAGCGGAACAGGCTGTAAGCAGAGCAACTGTGACAAGGATGATTGCAAGCCTTCCCCAATCTTCCCCGATTTCCTTTCGAACTTGAATATATCCGAACATGGAGCGAATCCATTCAGCTGCTCCGAAAAGCAGCAGGACCTGGATGCTCCTGGCGATCCATGGTTTCCTGATCAGGAGCAGGAAGGGAGTAATAAGACTGACGATCACCGCTGGAGGCATATTTGCTCTCGAGAAATGAGCTGCCAGCAATCCAAAGGCTAAAATGACTGGAAGTAATCTAAGAATATTCATTATGCTAAAGGGACAGCTTTTTTTCTTCATTATTTAAGGCTATTTGAGTTCAATGGTTTTCAATAATGTATCATGGAGTTTGGCCCCGGAGGCCAGGATGGTATAGTTTTGATCGAAAGCACTGACAGAGAGATCAAAGCAGATCTCCTCACCCAGGATGTCTGTCACTTTTCCTCCCGCTTCCCGGATCATCAGCCAGGGAACTGCAATATCCCAGATTTTTGTTGTTTGATTCAGGGCAGCTCCCAGGCGGCCATCAGCGGTATAGCAGAAATCGACCAGGGAGTTGGTAGAGCGGATGTTCCTGACCTTCTTCGAAAGGCTATTCAGAATCTCCATTTCGGATTCGGTTTTTCCCGGCGCATCACTAAAATCGAAGGAGTAGGCCACCAGTTGTTCCTCCAGTTTTCCCGAATCAGTAAGCCGAATTGCTTCGCCGTTCTTCCAGCTTCCCTTGCCCTGCTCTGTTACATATAGTTCTTTATCTACAGGGAGATACATGCCACCCAGAACCGGTATATCCTTGTGAAAAAGAGCAATTATAACCCCGAACCAGGGGAGACCGGCTGCGAAATTGGAGGTGCCATCCAGTGGGTCTATTACCCATGTATACTCCGATCCACTATCCAAATAACCACTTTCTTCTGTAATGATATTGTAAGACTCAGCAGTACTCTGAAGGACCTCCAGGATCACTTTTTCTGAGGCCAGGTCTGCTTCGGTTACCACCGAGCTTATACTCTCCTTCACTGTGGCTTCAGATGTAAGTCCCAGATGTTTCATCAGGGCTTCTCCACCCTTATTCAGTACAGAAAGAAGTGTATCTCTAGCTTTATCCGGAAACATGGCTTAAATTTAACGGTTTTAATCACAATCCGTTCATTTAATAGCGGACAAACAGATCCGCAGAAAGAGACTATTGATAGAATGAGAGAAATAAATATTGCCACCGTCCAGTTTCAGACCAGGAACGGGGATAAGAAGTACAACCTCTCCCGCATCGAGGAGCTTACCAAACAAGCAGCTAAAAAAGGAGCCAGGATTGTCAGTTTTCATGAATTAAGTATTAGCTCCTACACTTTTCTAAGTAAGCTATCTAAAGATGAGATTTTAGATCTTGCTGAGGAGATCCCTTCGGGGGAAAGCATAAATCAATTGATCCGGATAGCTGGGAAATATGATGTGGCTGTGCTGGCCGGCCTTGTGGAGAGAGAAGGCGACCAGGTCTATAATACCCATGTGTGTGTGACCGGTGATGGATTTGTTGCCAAATACAGGAAAATACATCCCTTTATAAGCCAGCACCTATCGGCTGGAAACGAGTATGTGGTATTTGACCTCTTTGATTGCAAATGCGGCATTCTGATATGTTATGATAACAATGTGATTGAAAACGTAAGGGCCACCACCTTACTGGGAGCAGAGATCATCTTTATGCCCCACGTGACCGGATGCACCCCTTCGCCCATGCCGGGCAGGGGATGGGTGGACCGCAAGTTCTGGGACAATCGGGAAAAAGACCCGGATGCTTTGAGGGCTGAGTTTGAGGGGCCCAAGGGGAGGGGCTGGCTCCTGCGCTGGCTACCAGCCCGTGCCTACGACAATGGAATCTATGCCATATTTTCAAATCCCATTGGACCCGACGACGATCACATAAAAAATGGTAACTCCATGATTCTGGATCCCTATGGAGAGATCCTGGCCGAATGCCGCTCCATGGACGATGAGGTGGTGGTAGCCACCTGTACACCCGATAAACTGACACTGGCCGGAGGGCACAGGTACCTTAAGGCCCGGAGGCCAGAGTTATATGGGAAAATCCTTGGAGCAAGTCATGATTCAGCCCTTAAGGTTGAATGGATGAAACCCGGTAAAAGGACCTAAACAAACAGACTTGCCAGCATAGTAAAGGCAAGTCCGCAAAAGGCTATAATAGTTTCCATCATGGTCCAGGACCTGAGGGTCTGTCTTTCGTCCATTCCGAAATATTTACTCACCAGCCAGAAACCACTGTCGTTTACATGCGATAGGATGGTGGCTCCCGAGGCAATGGATATTACGATCAGCGCGAGTTCCGGAGCGCTGGGATTAATAAAACTAAGTACCGGGGCTATAATCCCGGCTGCAGTGATCATGGCCACTGTGGCAGATCCCTGTGTGACTCTTACAATGGCTGCCAGAATCCAGGCAAGGAGAATGGGAGGTAATGCAGAGTCTGAGATGGAGTTGGCCATCATTTCACCAATCCCGCTATCTACCAGAATTTGCTTGAGAACACCACCAGCACCTGTTACCAGGATGATGATTCCCGCCGGACCCAGTGCTTTGTTGCTTAGATCGAGAAGCTCCTGCTTTGATTTCCCTCTACGGATCCCCAGGAAATAGACAGCCAGCAGGGCTGCAATAATCAATGCGCTAAAGGGGTGCCCAACGAAGATCATGATATCTGTTACAAGGTTTTTTTCAAAAACACCTTTGTCAACCAGAACAGCCGTGAAGGTGTTCACCAGTATTAATACCAGTGGAACAGCTATGATGAGAGCAATGGAACGGAATGAGGGCAGATTTGACGGATCAGTTGCACCGACTGTACTATTAGCCATCATGTCCTCAGGTGGCTGGATATTGATCTTTTTCGAAATATACTTGCCAAAAACGGGACCTGCGATAATGGCAGTAGGGATTCCCAGGATAAAGCCAAAGAAGATCACCCATCCAAGCTGGGCATCCAGTATTTCAGCCACTGCAATGGGGCCAGGTGTTGGAGGCATAAAGCTGTGTGTAACGGCCAGACCGGCCAGCAGAGGAATACCATAGTACAGAAGCGATCTTTTGGTATCCCTGGACAGGGCATAGATGATGGGAGCCAGGATGACCAGTCCCACATCCAGAAAAACAGGAATGGCCACAATAAATCCCGTAAGAACCATGGCCCAGGATGCCCGGTCGGTCCCGAACTTTTTAACGAGGTGATGGGCCAGGGATTCTGCCCCCCCGGAGGCTTCCAGGATCTGTCCGAAAATGGCCCCCAATCCCACTACAACAGCAACGAAACCGAGGGTTCCTCCCATCCCTTCCTGAATACTCACCAGAATGTCCTGAAGGGGCATGCCAGATAAAACGCCAACTATCATGGAGGTAATGAGGAGGGCGATAAAGGCACTGATCTTGAACTTGAGTACCATTAAAAGAAGTAGAGCTACCGCTGCGACTACGATGATTATGATATGAGCAGTTGACATGGGCTAGTTATTTTAAAGAATGGGAAAAGCTGGTGAAAGACATAAGAAACAAACATATCGAAATTTTCTATCATTTCAATGAATGGATAATACGAGTATTATGAGTAAATTTTGACACGATAAACAGCTATTCCAATTATTATGAAAACAAAACCCAGCATTCTAATTTTATTGTTCCTGGCAGCAGGCATGATGGTCTTTGGTCAGAAATACACTGCCGATTGGCAATCTCTGAGGCGTGTTCAAACACCTGAGTGGCTTCAGAAGGGCAAGTTTGGCATATACACCCACTGGGGGCCTTATGCGGTACATGCCTATGGTTCCAACACCACATGGTACTCTTTCGCGCTTTATCTGAATCCTGAGGGGGAGGAGCGGGGACATTTCGAAGAGACCTTTGGCAAACTGACCCCCGAATATGGCTACAAGGATTTGATTCCCCTTTTCACTGCAGACAAATTTGATGCAGATGAATGGGCCGACCTATTTCAGAAAGCCGGAGCGAGGTATGCCGGTCCGGTTGCTGAACACCATGATGGGTTTGCCATGTGGGATACCAAATACTCTGAGTGGAATGCTGCCAAAATGGGCCCCAGGCGTGATATAGTTGGTGAACTGGAGGCAGCAATTAAGAAGAGGAATATGAAGTATGTGACGGCCTTTCACCATGCAGCTAACTGGTTCTTTTTCCCTGTATCGGACAAGCGATATGATACTGGTGATCCTAAGAATTCTGGTATCTATGGGCAGTATCATCTGCCGGGTGAGAAAAGAAACCAGGAGTTTATCGATGAATGGTATGGAAAGATCATTGAGGTGATTGATAACTACAGCCCCGATTTTATCTGGTTTGACTTTGCGCTGGATGATATGCCTGAGGGCTATGTGAAGGACTTTCTGGCATATTATTACAACCATGCTGATGACAAGGGCAAAGAGGTGGTGGTGACCTACAAGGGACATGATCTGGTTCCTGGTAGCGGAGTGCGCGACCTGGAGCTTGGACAGGAACCCAATCTGACTTACAATGAATGGATCACCGATAATTCGGTGGATGACCGGGGCGCCTGGGGCTATGCCAATGACCTTACCTTTAAGACGCCCAACAGGCTGATCGATAACCTGGTGGACAGGGTCAGCAAGAATGGGTACCTCTTGCTTAATGTGGGCCCCAAACCCGATGGAACCATACCTGAAGGCGCCAAAGAAGTGCTGCTGGCCATAGGAGCATGGCTTGATATTAACGGGGAAGCAATCTACGAAACCACCCCCTGGATGGTGGCTGGAGAAGGGCCCACAAACCTGGGAGAGGCCAACGAAACAGGATTCGATGAATCGGGCATTATATACACAGCAAAAGATATTCGCTTTACGGTAAAGGGAGATAATCTCTATGCCATCTTCCTGGATTGGCCAGGGGAATTTGCAGTGATAAATTCTATACAGGGCATCGATCCGGAACCCGAAGGATTGGGAAAGGAGCCAGCCAAAGACATACCATCACTGGTTGGTAAAACAATCTCTGAAGAAGAAGGACCGGCCTATCCGGGTTTTTATAAGGAGGAGATCAAACGGGTAAGTTTACTGGGTGACGGCAAGGACCTGAAATGGAGCTTGACACGACGCGGACTGATCGTGGAGATGCCTGATGAAAAACCCTGCGATCATGCCTTTGTCATTAAGATAGAACGTTATCACCATCCGAAACTTAAGTAAAAGATTAAAGCTCATTTTTATGAAAAACAGGAATATCTTACTTTACCTTGCCGCCCTTATCTTAGCGATCTCCTTCGGTTGTAGTACGGGAGAAGAGATCGATAGTGTAAAGAAAGAGGTAAAAAGAGTGGGAATGGTCATCAAGATCAAGTCTGAATGTATTGAGGAATATAAAGCGGTTCATGCGGACTCCAACTACGGTGTTAGAGACCTGCTTATTGAGGCCAATATGCGCAACTTCTCTATTTTCCTGCACCAGCTGGATGATGGGAGCTGGTATGAATTCGGATATTATGAATACACAGGGGATGATTTTGAGGCAGACATGGCCAAGCTGGACAAGCACCCCCGAAATATTGAATGGTTGAAGGTATGCGATCCCATGCAGATCCCCCTGGAAGGCTATGACAGCTGGGCAGAAATGGAGCAGGTTTATTATAACGATTGATCGGCATGGATTTAAGCATAGCTACTGTCGATCTGATCATTATTGTTGTTTATCTGGTGGGCATCCTGCTGGTAGGTATCCTGTCGGTCCGTTTAAGAAAGATGACCAGTGAAGGCTATTTCCTGGCAGGTAGGGGTCTGGGCTGGGTCATGGTGGGAGCTGCCCTTTTTGCCTCCAATATCTCCACCGTTCACCTGGTTGGTCTTGCCGCTTCAGGCTATAACGAGGGCCTGGTCTGGGGAAACTTTGAATGGCTGGCGGCCATCACCCTGATCATGCTTGGACTGGTGTTTGCCCCTTTCTACTTTAAAAGCAGGATTTCCACCTTACCTGAATTTCTTGAGAAGCGCTATGGTTCAACAGCCAGGACCATCATGGCATTTATAGCCATTCTAGGAGCGCTATTTGTACATATCGGAATGAGCCTTTATGCAGGTGCAGTTGTCTTTCATGCTTTCTTTGGGATCAATGTGCTTACTTCGATCCTGGTGATCTCTGTTATTACCGCTGTTTATACAGTGCTTGGTGGACTGAAGGCTGTTGTGGTTACCGAAAGTGTTCAGACAATCATACTGATTCTTGGTGCCATTGTATTGACCGGATTTGCCATTGCTGCGCTGCCCGATCATGGAGTAAGCAGCCTGGCAGAATTGAAAGCCCAATTGAAACCCGGTCAGCTGAATATGTTGCATTCCAAAGAGAGCCTGGAATTGTTGGGCGAAGGAGGGTTTGAATCGGGTCTCACCTGGTATGCCTGTCTGCTGGGTTATCCAGTCCTTGGATTGTGGTACTGGTGTTCTGACCAGACCATAGTTCAAAGGGTCTTGGGAGCTAAAAGCAAGCACGCAGCACAGATGGGGCCGATTTTTGCCGGATTTCTGAAAATTCTGCCCGTATTTATTCTGGTTTTTCCCGGAGTGATTGCTTATGTGTTATTTAAGGATATCATTGGAACAAATGCCAACCAGGCTTTGCCGGTGATGATTGATCAGTTGCTGCCAACAGGCTTGAAAGGATTGATGGCTGCAACGCTACTGGCAGCATTGATGAGCACTATAGCAGCAGCCCTGAACAGTTCGGCTACATTGGTGGCTGTGGATATTGTAAAGAGGTTAAAACCAGGCACAACTGATAGGCAGCAGATAAAATACGGACGTATTGCAGCCATTGTGGTGATGATGCTGGCCATGCTCTGGTCCACTCAGGGAGATAAATTTTCAAGCATTTTTGAGGGTATTAATAAGATCGCTGCAGCCATAGCACCTCCGGTTGCTACTGTATTTCTGTTTGGTGTTTTCTCCAAGCGAGGCACCAGCAGGGCGGCGATTGTCACCCTTGTATCCGGACTCATACTTGGTATTACAGCATTCTGTCTCGATTTCGAACCCATCAGCGGTCAAATGTACCTGACCAGAGGATTATCAATACCATTTATGATGCAAGCCTGGTGGCTCTTTGTGATCTGTACAGTGATCTATTTTGTGGTGAGCTATACTTCTCCTAAACCTCCAGCAGAGGTGATAGAGAACTATACCTGGGAAAGTCCCCTTTCAGTGATTACCCGAGGAAAATTCGAGGGACTTAGAGATGTGCGACTATGGGCCGGGATTCTTGTAGTGACCCTTGCGGTCATGTATTTTATTTTTTAAAACTGAAGAAGATAGAGATGAGACAGGCAATAATGACTTCCCCGGGTGTAATTGAGTACAGGGAGATACCCAAACCCGAATCTCTTGGATCGAAGGAAGTTCTGTTAAAGATTGAAAGGATAGGTGTTTGTGGAAGCGATATTCATGTTTTCCATGGGGAGCACCCTGCCACACCCTACCCTGTAGTTCAGGGGCATGAGTATTCAGCCACAGTACATTCAGTGGGAGAGCATGTAAGGAGAGTGCAAGCCGGAATGAAAGCTACGGCATGGCCCCAGCTGGTATGCGGGAAATGCGGACCCTGTCTCAGAGGTCAGTACAATGCCTGTCAGGAACTAAAGGTCCAGGGATTTCAGGCTCCTGGTGTAGCCCAGGATTTTTTTGTTGTTCCGGAGGAACGGATCATCCCCATACCCGATTCCATGAGTCTTGACCAGGGTGCTCTGGTTGAGCCTGCAGCAGTGGGTGCTCATTCTACGGGACGGACCACAGGTATCACGGGGAAAAATGTGGTGGTTTCCGGGGCTGGCACCATTGGTAACCTGGTGGCACAATTTGCCAGGGCCAGGGGTGCTGCAAAAGTGCTGATTACAGATGTCAGCGACTACCGATTGGGGATCGCCCGCGAATGTGGTATCGATGGTGTTTTGAATGTGACAGAGATCCCATTTGAGGAGGGAGTGAAGACATTTTTCGGGAGTGAGGGATTCCAGGTAGGATTTGAAGCTGCGGGGGTGCAGCCATCCCTGGATGCCTTGATGGCCCATGTGGAAAAGGGGGGAGATATTGTGATCCTTGGTGTCTATTCGGAAAATCCTACGGTGAATATGTACTTCCTGGGCGAGCATGAGCTGAACCTGTTTGGGTCCATGATGTACAGGAAGGAGGATTATGAAGAGGCTGTAAAGATGATTGATTCGGGAAAGATTATTACCACTCCGCTAATATCAAAACATTTCAGTTTTGAGTCCTACCTGGAAGCCTATCAATACATCGAAAAACAGGGTAAGCTTACCATGAAGGTGATGATCGATCTCTAAAAACTTATTATCATGAAACAATTCAACTTTCATCAATCCACTGAGATTGTATTTGGTAAGGGATGTGTCTCTGAAGCAGGCGAGATCGTTTCAACATATGGAAGGAGATGCTTAATGGTTTCGACACCTGATGCTTTGCTTGTTCCCCCGTATGAAAGAGTTAAGATGATTTTGACAAATGCCGGACTTTGTATTGCCAGCGCAGGAGTAACCCTTCCCCATGGAATGGGTATGGCAGTAGGGTGAATGTACCCGCACGTGGCTCATGGGGAAGCCCTGGCCATTCTCTACCCGGCATGCACGCGATTTACGGAGCAGGCTGCTGTGAAGGTGTATGCCTTTATGGCACGGGTATTGAATCCTGGTTTAAAGGCCGCTGCAGATGCTGAGGCCGCAGGCAAGGCCCATGATGAAATCGTCAAATTCCTCAAATCCATTGGCCTCTATAAGAGCCTGAAAGATGTCGGTATGCCCGAAGAGGAGTTTGAGGCACTGGCAAAGCAGTCCATGGTACTGCCGGATTATCAGGGCAATCCTCGTATAGCCACCTATGAGGATATGCTTGAGCTGGTAAAGGAAGCCTACTATCAATATAACTCAAAAGGGTAGGTGTATAGATCAAAAATGTATATTTGTTCAGAGAGTGCAGCGATGACCCATCCTATCAAATCTTTCACCGTGTTCATGGTTATACTGGCCATCAGTATCCAGCCAGGAATCAGCCAGGACAGGCCCAATATCCTGATCTGCATTACCGACGACCAGAGCTGGGTGCATACCTCCTTTGCCGGGGAGAAGGCCATAGCCACTCCAGCCTTTGACCGGGTAGCCGGTGAAGGATTGTATTTCAAAAATGCCTTTTGCGCTGCCCCTTCATGTTCTCCTTCCAGGGGCTCCATCATCACAGGTCAGGAGATGTGGAGATTGGGCGAAGCAGCAAACCTCTTTAGTGCGGTTCCCCTCAAATTAAAACAGGTCAGTTTCCCGGTGCTGCTGGAGGAGCTGGGCTATTTTACAGGGCACACACAAAAGGGCTGGGCTCCCAACGATTTCAGGGTTCATGGATGGGAACACAATCCCCTTGGATCTACATACAACCAGAGCGATCTCCAATCCCCTACAGCTGGAATTGTTTCTAACAACTATGCGGAGAATTTCAAAGATTTCCTGAATAAGTGTCCGGAGGATGAGCCCTTTCTCTTCTGGTTTGGCAGCTCAGAACCTCATCGAAAATTTGAAGCCCGTTCAGGTGCCAGGCTGGGGGTGGATCCGGAAGAAGTGACGGTGCCTGGTTTCCTGCCTGATGTACCCGAGGTCAGGAATGACCTGGCAGATTACCTGCTGGAGATTCAATGGGTGGATCAGCACCTGTCCAGGATGATCGAAGAGCTGGAAGCTCGCAAGCTCCTGGACAACACCATCATCATTATCACCAGCGACAACGGGATGGCCTTCCCTTCAGCCAAAAATAACCTCTACGAATACGGGATTCATATGCCACTGGCCATTTGCTGGAAAGACGGCATAGAACGGGGAGGAAGGGTGATTGAAGACCTGGTGAGCCTGACCGATCTGGCTCCTACACTGCTGGAGTGTGGAGGAGCCAAAGTCCCCGGAGAAATGACTGGAAATAGTCTGTTGAAGATATTCAATGCCACCACTTCCGGAAGGATAGAGAAAAGTCGCAAATACGTTTTTGCCGGGAAAGAGCGACATACCGTTTGCAGGGAGGGTGAGCTCCCATATCCCCAGCGGTCGGTGCGTGACTACCAATATCTTTATATACGGAACCTTGAACCTGACAGATGGCCTGCAGGTTCACCGGATGTTCCTTCGGTTCATGGTTGGGTATATGGCGACATCGACCAGTCGCCCAGCCTCACCTATTTGTTGGAGCATCGGAGCGACTCTGAGATCAAATCATTGTTTGCTTTGGCCATGGAAAAAAGGCCCATGGAGGAGCTTTATGATATAGTGAATGATCCGGCCTGTTTGCTGAACCTTGCAGACCGAAAGGAATACAGCAGTGAAAGAAAGCGGCTTTCAGGTGTTCTGGATAAATACCTGGCCCGGACCAAAGATCCCAGGCTTGTGACAGGAGAATCCGTTTGGGATCATTTTCCATACTATTTTCAGAATCCCGATGGAGTAGTTCCATATAGCAATATCAAGAAACAATGATGCTATCTCTGCGTGATAACCATATCCCTATGAAGCGATCTATAATTCAGTTAATTATTGTTTTACTCCTGGTCATGACGCCAGTTGTTTCGGGTCAGTTCGGACCCATGGGATACGACTTTAAAGATCCCTATGTTGAGTTTGAAGGGCTCAGGTTTGCAGTGCGACTTTCCACGGAGAACAATCTCTACTGTCCCAATCCGGCCGAAGTAAGCGTGGATAGATCCATCCCTGGCACCCTGGTAATGCAGTGTTCCAGCCTTTCATCAGCTGGTGGGCAACTTATCAACCCAGGCGGGATAGAACTTCGGATCTCTTCCCTGGGAGAGAACCGCTTTTCAATTGCAGCCAGTGGAAGCCATCCTCAGGAGAACTGCCTGACCCTGCTGCTTATGATTAAGGGTATTGAGGTAGAATCCTTTGTATCTGAGTACCCCCAGGCAAAAGGAATCCATCCCTTTTCAGGGGAAGGGGGATTTCAATACAGCTATCCTTCAAGGGCGGCCACCATGCCCCTCTCATTCATCACCTCTCCTGATAAGGAATGGTTCGTGTTGTCAAAGGACAGGGAGATTCGCAGAAAGGGTTTTGCTTGCTACCAGGATCACCTGTCGAACGAAGCGGTGGTTGTGCTGAGTCATGATGAAGATATTCGAAAAGTGTCGCGTACCATATCAGCACCAAGTTGGGAGCTTGGTTTTAATCAAACAAGGCAAGATATTGTGATGGAGCGGTGCCGCGACCTGGAAGACCATTTCGGCCTGGTGCCGTGGATGGAAAAAGAGACCACTCAATGGATCGATCAGCTGAAAGTGGTAGCATTCTTTCATGGAGTACACTGGACCGGTCACATGTACAATACATTCGACCAGATGGGTGAGCAGCTGGAGTGGATCTGTGAGACCATGGATGGAAAGCAGGTCATGGCATTTTTGCCAGCGTGGGATGGCAGGTACTACAACACCTACCCGGAACACTTCCCTGATGAAAGGATGGGAGGTGCGGAAGGATTAAAACACTTTGTTGAAACAGCTCATGAGCTGGGAGTGAAAGTAGTGCTGATGCTTGGTGGACCCAACCTGGCCAACTTTGATTTCCTCGAAAAGCACCAGATGAGCGACGCGGCATTAAAGGGTCCGGATGGAGTGCCGCAGGTTCAGAATTGGCTTGACTGGAATGCGGACCTGGCCAAGGAGACTATGGGCTTGATCATGAATTTCGGTCACCCGAAGTACAGGGACTACATGGTCGATAAAACAGCTGAACTATTTGATCTCTATGGAGTGGATGGAGTCTTCCTGGATGGAACCCTGCGCTGGGAAAATGCTCCTGATTACTCCCCTTACGAGGGATTGGTCCAGTATACCCGGGAGATCAGAACCAGGTATCCGGATAGGCTTATTATGGGTGAAGATGGTTACGATGCTGTTTACGGATTGTTTGATATGTTCCATACATCTGGTGGTCCGCTTGGATTGGAGAATTTTATGCTACGCTATACCCGGCAATTCTACTACCTTTCCTACCCGGCCGAAAACGGAAGTGCGGGCATCCACGAGATTGGATGGTCGGATCAATCCCACACCATCCGAAGCGCACAGCCGGAGTATACCACTCCCTCGGTTTCGATGCTGTATGGAATCCTGGATAATCATGGAGATGCCATCCGTGAGAAACTGAGTAGCTACCGAAAGTGGCAATTGAAACAGTGTCCTGTAATGAAGAAATAATATCCAGATACTTCATTTCAAGCAGGGTTGTTCCTGCAGGTGGCTTACTGCATAAGCTCCCTGAGATTCTTTTCATTTTCAGGCCCCCAGTATGAACAATCCAATTGCAGGAATACAGAAGTATAGGGTAGTGTGCAGTTGGTCTTGATCACCAGTACCCTGAACAAAGAAGAGCTCTCATCCAACATGCTGAATACTTCGTCGTGGAGGAGGGTATTGACACCTCTTCCTTCCAGGGTCTTAGCTGCTGCGGATCTGAATGCTTCAATGCCCGACACCTGCTCTTCGGCAATATAAGAGAGCTCCTTGTCCTGGTAGATGATTGGTTTCACATGGGTGCTTTTATCCAGAGCACCAAGTACATGGTCCAGAGTGGGCAACAGATCCTGTTCTACGTAGATATATTTCATTCCTGGTGAGGACTGTTCCGGGAAGGCTTTGTCCACCACCAGGATCCAGTTGCGGTGCCCCAGCAGATGCAAGTCCTTTTCCAGCACCTGTGTCCATGTGGACTCCTCTTTTACCACTTGGGGCTGGCTGGTAGTCTGGCAGGAACTAAGAAAACCGCATATAAGTGCGGAAAGAAACATGGATCGTATGATGGAATGCATGGTTGAGTGATTTGGTTCTTTCAAATATACCGAAAAAGAGTGCTTCTGATCAGTGGATAGAATTATCCAAAAGCTTAAGGGAGGGATGAAGCATCAAATCCTACGGGAAGTGAAAACTTCAATCCCACCCAAAATAAATATACTGTCTACTTAGTTTCGATCAATGGAATTTCCAAAGCCAATGAAGCATCAATCAAGGTCTCAATTTTATTTTCGAGTTGCATAAAACGAGCAGCTCTCCCCGGACTTACTACCTTCTTGAATTTGGCGTGATAGCGTTTTTTCAACTTTAGTAATTCCTGCTCATATTTCAAGGATCCAATCCAGAGCTCATCTGCTTTTTCATCAGAGAGTGAGTCAAAATTGTCGGAATAATCTTTAATGATGGCAATTCGTTTATTCTGGACAACATATAATGCTGCCTGATATTCGTTGTATAAATTCCAGAAGGGCTGACTTTCAGCTTCGCTTAGCTGCATGGCTTCAGTTACCGCTGCTTTTTTCTCAACTTTTAATACTTCGCGTGTAAGCTCCAGGTAATCATTTGCAGTCTGGGCATTCATGCTGAGTGACCATACAATGGCCGTTGCAACAATTAGGATCTTTTTCATTTTCAATTGAATTTTAGATTTATTATTTGTTAATATTTCATATACTCAAATTTAACAAACTTTTGGGCAAATTGTTAATTCTTAAGCCTCTTTATAGGTCACATATGCAAGCTGCCATGCCAGGAATATCATACTGTGGAAGGATAGTTACATTCCAATACTGGATGAACTGATGGCAGGACTGGGAAAACTGGATTATGTTGCATATCTTCAAAAGATTGCCAAGCCCAATGATGTACCCCTGAATAGGGTTGGGAACATATGAAGTAACTCTAAGGATCCTGATAATGAAACGGAATGCTTATCTATTGCCGGTTCTTCTTTTTTTGGCCTGCTGGTCTTGTAATAGCCCGGGAGGATCAGAATCAAGGCCCAATATTATTTTTATCCTCGTGGATGATATGGGATGGACCGATCTGGGATGTTATGGAAGCACTTTTCATGAAACACCAAATATTGACCAGTTGGCCGGGGAATCCATGCGTTTTACCAGTGCCTATGCAGCCTGCCCGGTCTGTTCCCCTACCAGGGCCAGTATTGTTACCGGAAAATATCCGGCAAGGACCGGGGTCACCGACTGGATAAGTGGTCGACAAAGCTACAGTGCAGGATTGCCCTGTGATATGTTGCTTTCCAGGGAGTTTGAATTTGAGGTAAAGCTGGAAGAGCATACCATTGCCGAAGCCATGAAACAGGCGGGTTATAAGACCTTCTTTGCCGGAAAGTGGCACCTGGGTGAGGATTCCATCTACTGGCCCGAACATCAGGGTTTTGATATCAACAAAGGGGGATGGAGCGTTGGTTCTCCCAGGGGAGGGTACTTTAGTCCCTACGTGAATCCACGACTGGAAAGTGGTCCCGAAGGTGAGAATCTCACCGACAGACTTACCGATGAGTCCATCCGCTTTATGGAGGATCATACTGAGGAACCATTCTTCCTCTATCTTTCATTCTATACAGTACACAATCCACAGCAGGGAAAACCAGAACTTGTTGAGAAGTATAAGAAAAAGATTGAATCAGAGGGGCTGAACCCTGAAGCCATGGAGACTACAGATCGTGAATGGATCAACTATGCAGCGCCCCGGGGTAGGTTTGTGGAACGCGTTCAACAGGGTCATCCCACCTATGCGGCCATGATTGAGACCCTGGACACCAATGTGGGTCGCTTGATGCAGAAGCTTGAAGAGTTGGACTTAGGGGAGAACACCATTGTTATCTTTATGTCCGATAATGGCGGACTCTCCACCTCCGAAGGTTCTCCCACTTCCAATCTTCCGCTAAGGGCCGGAAAGGGCTGGATGTACGAAGGGGGCATCCGTGAACCGATGTTTATTAAATGGCCCGGTTCCGGCTCGGAAGGCACCCTGTCGGATGTTCCGGTTACCAGTACAGACTTTTATCCCACCATCCTGGCGATGGCTGGCCTTGAACTTATACCTGAGCAACATATGGATGGGGTGAGCCTGGTTCCTTTGCTTTCAGGGAAAGGGAAGCTGGCCGAACGACCCCTTTTCTGGCACTATCCTCACTATAGCAACCAGGGCGGAAAACCTGGTGCAGCTTTACGACTGGGGGATTTCAAGCTGATTGAATTTTTCGATCCGGGAATAGTGGAACTCTACAACCTGGTGGATGATATAGGTGAGACCAGGAACCTTGCTGAAGAGATGCCAGGAAAAACAGAAGAGATGCTGCATCTGCTTCATTCCTGGCAAGAGGTGGTGGGTGCAGAGGGAATGGATCCCAATCCGGCCTATGATCCGGAATATCTGAGAGAAAACTATCTGAATAAACCATAAGCTGAAACGAGACATATGAGAAAAGTGATTTTATTGCCCCTGGTATTACTGATTTTATTACTCTCTTCCTGCAAGGGTCCCTCCACCCGGCCTGAAGGATTAACTCTGAAGCAAATCGGCCAGCAACTGGAGCTTCTGGATGAGAACATTATCAAAGTACAGGCGGAGGACCCCCTGAGCCCCAATGGACAAAAACGCGTGGTACCACGGACTATCAACAAAGATGGATCCCTGGCAGTTGTTCCGGCGGGGGACTGGACCAGTGGCTTCTATCCAGGAGTCTTATGGTATATGTATGAACTGACCGGGGAAGTGGAGTGGAAAGAGAAAGCAATCAATTACACAGACTTGTTGGAGGATCAGCAGTTCAATGGATCCAACCACGATGTGGGTTTCAGGATGTTCTCTAGTTATGGAAATGCCTTACGCCTCACCGGAGATGAGTCTTATATTCCCGTTCTGGAACAATCGGCAAAGACACTTATAACCCGCTATTATGCTTATGTAGGCTGCCTTCGGTCCTGGGACTTCAATCAGGAGAACTGGCAGTGCCCGGTAATAATCGATAATATGATGAACCTGGAGTTGCTCTTTTGGGCCTCAGGGCAAACCGGAAACCCGGTCTATCACGACATAGCTTTTATGCATGCTCTTACCACAATGGAGAACCATTTCCGACCCGATAATAGTTCGATCCATGTGGTCGATTACGATACCATTACCGGTGATGTGAGAAAGATGGATACCCACCAGGGCTATTCAGATGAAAGTGCCTGGTCCAGGGGGCAGGCCTGGGGGCTCTATGGTTTTACTGCAAGCTATCGCCTTACGGATCATATTGATTTCCTGAAACAGGCTGAGAAAATTGCCATGTTCCTGCTGGAACATCCCAATATGCCGGATGACCTGGTTCCCTACTGGGACTATAATGCACCTGGTATCCCCGATGAACCCCGGGATGCTTCTGCTGCAGCCATCATGGCCTCTGCACTATACGAATTATGCAGATATTCAGAGAACGGAGCCATGTTTAAGGCAAAGGCGGATAAGATCATGGAGAGTCTTGGAACCACCTATGCTTCAGAACCTGGAGAGAACTACGGCTTTATCCTGGACCATTCAGTAGGGGCCAAACCCTCTGAATCGGAGGTGGATGTTCCCATTAATTATGCGGACTATTATTACCTGGAGGCGCTGCTCAGGAAAAAGAAGCTGGAAGCTCGTTAGGACCATGATTTGATAAGTATATTCTAATGAAAAGATCAATTCTCCCTACTACACTATTGCTTCTTGCTAGCTTGTGGTTTGCGACTTGCACTGGCCCAAAAGTTGGGAGTACATACTTTATCAGTGCAGATGGGGATGATTCTAATTCGGGACTATCTGAAGGGAGAGCCTGGCAAAGCATAGAAAAGGTCAATGAACAGGACTTTGCACCCGGGGACAGGATCATGTTCAGGGGCGGAGATACTTTCATTGGTACCATAAGCCTGTCCGCGGAAGATGCAGGAACAGAGTCATCAAGACTGATTGTCTCCTCTTATGGAGAGGGCGCAGCTATTATTTCTGGTCAGGAAGCCGAAGGATTGAAAGCGGACAGCTGTCAGTTTCTGACCATTGAAACCCTGGAATTCAGCGGCATGGGCAGAAATTCCGGAAACACAGCAGATGGTGTGCTCATCCATCAGTGCGATGACCTTGTTATACATGATCTGGAAGTGCATGGTTTTCAACATAGTGGTGTTCATCTACATAAATGCAACGATGCATTAATTAAGCATGTATATGCTCATGAAAACGGATTTGCGGGGATCCATGTCAGCGGGACTACCGTCTGGGACACCATAAAGTATGACAACCACAATCTCTACATTGGGTACTGTGTAGCTGAAAACAATCCCGGAGACCCTTCAGTTTTGAATAATCACAGTGGAAACGGAATTCTGGCCTCCTCCGTAAAAGGCGGGACCATTGAGTATTGCGAAGCGTTTAACAATGGTTGGGATATGCTATGGACGGAAAACGGTCCGGTGGGAATCTGGATTTGGGACTGCACAGATTTTATCATTCAGCATTGCATATCTCATCATAATCGCACAAATCCGGTGGCAGCAGATGGAGGGGGATTTGATCTGGATGGGGGCGTTTCCAATTCGCTTATTCAGTATTGTATTTCCCATAACAACGAGGGTGCAGGATTCGGCCTTTATGAGTTTGGCGCTGCCAAGCCCTGGGAGAATAACACCATCAGGTACAACATCAGTCAGGACGATGGCATCATCAACGGCGGATCATTGGGCATCTGGAAAAGTGAAAATCAGGGCATCTTACGCAATTGCCGGATCTACAACAACACCTTCTATAACAGCCTGAAGGAAGGCTCCAGTATCTGGTTGTATGATAACTATCCGGGCGTCTATTTTCATAACAATATTTTTGTTTACAATGGGGCACTTATCTCCGAAGGAAAATCGCCAAAGGATGAGGTCTTTCTGGGGAATCTTTACTGGAACCTGGAGGAAAATATCACATTTTTAGGATATGGAACGCTTGGAGAGTGGGCAACGGCCACTGGCAAAGAGCAGTATGATGATGAATTCATCGGCCTATTCCAGGATCCCATGTTGAAGCAGGCAGGATCTATCACAGTGACAGATCCCGCAATGATCAATCAGGAATCCATGAGTGGATATATTCCTCTTCCCGGTTCACCCCTGGTTGAAAGAGGATTGAATCTGAAGACTTTGTTAAATCTGGATGTAGGAGAGAGGGATTTGCTGGGAACAGCCATTCCATCAAAAAATAATTACGATATTGGTGCTATAGAACTTGATTAGTAATCATGATAAAGACAATCCTATGAAAAAGTTAGTGTTATTGAGTTGTATTTTAGCCCTCTCAGCAGGTCACTTAGAAGCTACGGAACTTCCAGGTGCTTACAATGAAGTGGATCAGGTGCTCTGGGTCGTGTCGGATGTGGAGACCACAATGGTAAAATACAGAGAACTGGGATTCGACCAATTCAAGGATATGGGTACGGTAGAAGTCAAATCGTGGACCACAGAGAGTGTGAGCATGGCCAGGCTTGTATGTGCTAATCTGGGGGGCGCACATGTAAACTGGATCCAGCCACTTGAAGGAGAATCCATATTCAATGATTTTCTAATTGAGCACGGCGATGCGGCAATGAGTCTGGTTCATAGATTCTCCGAAGTTAATGATCTAAAAGATGAAATTGGACGCCTGGACGCACTTGGAATCGGTATTCTTGATAAGATAAGCATAGAAACAAGTGAGGGGGAATTGGCGTTTGTGCTTATGGATACGGAGCCAGAAGGAAAGTATATACTTGGGTTCACCTATGCAGATAATGGATTGCAGATTCATACAGCTTTATGTGATGATAACCTGCTTGAATTGAGACTAAATCAATATGCCTTTGCTATCCGGGATCCCGAGCCTGTTTCTGATTATTGGATGAAGATTGGTTTGCCCGAACTGGCGATCAATTATCCGGAACTGGGAGATCCTATGTATTATGGTAAGCCGGCCGATCACGATTTGATTCAGGGCTGGCAGCGCCATGGAACTATAAACTATGAATGGTGTATTCCGGTAAAAGGGCCCATTGTTTATGAGGATCATATAAAGCTGCACGGAGAAGGAATCCATCACCTGGCCTTCTCTGTCAAGGATATGGACGTGGTCCTGGAAGATTACACCTCAAAAGGCTTCGTGGTCTCCATGGGAGGAACCTGGGGCGAAAAGGGAAAGCCGGGTTCGGGCCGATATGAGTATATCGACCTGGAGCAGGCCGGAGGACTTACTATGGAATTATTGTGGAACTTTAAGGAAAATCCTGAATCCGCTCAGCCCTGATCCAGGCCACTGGCACTTTCATCCTTATCCGGATCGAGCCAGGACTGAGTTCCTTTTTCGGAGCTAAGTGAACCAAACTGCTTGATCATGGAATCATCTACTTTTGTCAGCGGTGTATATCCTGGATGATGTGAATCTTTATAGGGATCATTGCTCCGGGTATTATAGCAGCATACCATAGCCCATCGCGAGTGCTCGGATTTGTTTTGATCTGAGCGGTGCAGAAGGTTGGAATGAAAAAAGATGGCATCTCCAGGCTCCATTTCACAATGGACCAGTTCCAGTCGCTTCAGGCAGGCATTTACCCGTTCCATATCAGCACCAGCCTGATCGCCCGTTAGTATGTGATCGATTCGTCCCATCTTATGAGAACCTCTGATCACCTGCAGGCAGCCATTTTCGCGTGTTGCCTTGTCCACCGCTATAAACACAGAGACCAGATCGGGATACAGGAGTCCGTTCTGGTACCAGTATCCATAGTCCTGGTGCCATGCCCATGCTCCTCCAATCTTCGGATCTTTCAGTATCATTTTGGAATGATAATGATATACCTCATCTCCCAGTAGTTCTTCGGCTTTATTTACCATTCGCATGGATCGGGCAAGCATTCCATATACATTATCCCCGGGATGATTCCAGAGTGAAAGGCGGACCTTTCCACCTTCTCCATCCGCTCTTGAAAAGGAGTGCTTATCCAGTTCCCTGTCAGCATGTGCTGTGGAGCGTAGCAATTCGATCTCTTCGGCATCAAACAGGCCTTTAAACTGGATAAAACCTTCTTCCCTGAATTCGTCAATCTGATCTTTTGATAATTGTCCCATGCCAGCAGTAGTTTTTTTATAAACAACCCAACACCGAAACAGTTTACTTTCAAACTTTTTATATTTTTAGTTTTTCTCATTGCTTAAACAAAACTAAACATACAGATATGATTAAAGAGAAGAAGATAGCAATGCTGGGCGGCGGTTTTATCGGAGATTTCTATATACATGCGCTGCATGGACATCGCAGGCCCGACCGGGTGCAGGTGGTCTTTTCCAGAAGTGAAGCCAGTGCAAAGAAGGTGGCTGAGAGACATGGAATTCCGCACTGGACCACCGATATGCTGGAGGCAGTGAACCATCCCGATATCGATACCGTTGTAGTGGCCCTTCCCAATTTCCAGCATCTGGAAGCGGTCCGGATGGCTGCTGAATCTGGGAAAGCCGTCCTGATCACGAAACCCTTGGGACGAAATGCTGCCGAGGCCAAAGAGATGCTGGAGCTGGTTGAGAAACATGGAGTTTTTCACGGTTACCTGGAAGACCTTTGTTACACCCCTAAAACGTTGAAAGCTGTGGAATCGGTGAAGAACGGAGCCCTGGGTGATATTCTCTGGGTGCGTGCCCGTGAAGCCCATCCTGGTCCTCACAGCGACTGGTTCTGGAACAAGGAACTTTCTGGAGGAGGTGCCATTATCGACCTGGGCTGTCATTGCATTGAGATTGCCCGCAACTATATAGGCAAGGATGTTCGCCCAGTTGAGGTCATGTGCTGGGCCGATACCCAGGTGAAGCCCATCGAAGCGGAGGACCATGCCATTGCATTAGTTAAGTATGCTTCCGGAGCCATTGGTCAGTTCGAGGTTAGCTGGTGTTTCCGTGGCGGCATGGACCTGAGGGACGAGGTAATGGGAGTTGAAGGAACCATATTCCTCAATCATTTTCTACGCACCGGATTTGATATGTATACGGCCGTAGGAGAAGGCGATTATGTGGCAGAGAAAGCCGAATCAGCTACAGGCTGGCTTTTCCCGGTGGGAGATGAAGTCAACTCCCTGGGATACGATTTCATGTTTACCGATATGTTCGATTCCATGGATCAGGGAAAAGCGCCCATGGAGACCTTCTATGATGGATATGTGGTCAATGCAATCATGGATGCCTGTTACAAATCCTCAGAGTCAAAGAAGTGGGAACCAGTGGAATTGAAGGATTGGCGCGGCAGCGATGAAGTTTCCGGTGGTCCCCAGTTAAAAGAATACGACGAACAGCACTACTTGATCAAGGAGGAAAAAATTCCTGATGGCACGGTGAAACTGATCCTGAAGAACAAGGTTACAGGGGAGATTATCCAGAAAGTTAAATAGAATACTAACCCAGAATTTCTGACTGGCATACCTTATCATATATGTCCTATTATTATCTATCGTATTTCAGACTTGTCGATGCGATGGTAAGACAGATACGATAGTAAGACAGATACGATGATAAGACAGATACGATGATAAGACAGATACGATGATAAGACAGATACGATGATAAGACAGATACGATGATAAGAGACATAAGATATGTCCATCTTATGAAAGGTAAA
>QMPQ01000021.1 GCA_003648635.1 Bacteroidota bacterium
AATTATTTGTCCCAAAGACCTCCATTTAAGATAATGAAGAAATATGTGATGCCTTCGTTTGACTAGGTTTATGGATTTTTGAAAGACCAGATATTTGTTCGATATTTATTCTTAGAATATCTGACAAACAAGTAAATACTAGCTATATGAATCAAGAAGTAATTCTTACTGAAAAACCCAAGAGGTGGTGGATCCCAATGCTGTTTGGTGTGGTCTTTGTTTTAATCGGATTCTGGATTTTACGATCACCCGAAGAGAGCTTTGAAAAAATTACCAAGTTCATCGGGGTGATCATCCTGATCAGCGGGGCCACTCAGTTATTTTTTACAATTAGAAACCACAGGGGTACTCCGGGATGGGGTTTCCTTTTGGCAGGTGATTTATTTGACCTGGCTGTGGGTGCTGCGCTGGTGATCAATCCCTCCCTGTTATTGAAACTGATCACCCTGTTTGTGGGAATCTGGTTGATTGCCAATAGCATCTCCATCTTTATGAAAGCAGCCGTAGCAAGGAAGGATCAAAACAAAAACTGGACCTGGGAATTTGCACTGGGTTTATTCCTGATGTTGTTGGCTGTTATATTCTTATGGCACCCGATGCTGCTTGGAATCTCTATCGCCGTGTGGACCGGACTGGCCTTTATTATCCTGGGTATTTTCAGGATTGTGCTTACGCTCCGCTTGAGGAAGTTGAGAATTCAATAGACTGCTTGACCAAAACTTCTTTTGTTATTGCATTCTGAATGTAGGGAACAATGGCATCGTTCATCTGATCGCTGGTACCATCGTAGGTAAGGGTGACGATTGGAACATCTGTAAGTTCCTTGATCCTGTGGGTCATGGCTTCAGTTACCAGGGCCGGACAGCAGTAGGAGGGGTTGGTCTGCACAAAGAGGGATAGTTCTGGGTAGTTCTCTTTCAGGTAAAATATCTTCAGGATATTGTCGTAGGATTCTCCTCCATGGAGGGTATCAATATTAAACTGCTTCAGTTGCTCTTCCAGGAGTTTGGGTTTAATTACCGGGGCTGGACCCAGGTGTCGGATGAAGGGCTTATAGTAACGTTCATCCATGTATTTAACCACATTAAGTAGCACTCTGTTCACATTGGTTTCCATATGCGCTCCCCGTTCATGGGCGCGACGAAACATATTCTCGATGGTGATCTTTGCATAGTCATTATAGGGGGTTGTGACAGCTTCTCCCCCCGCTTCTTCAATGGCCCGGATCAGTCCCTGGTTCATGGTGTCATTGTCTCTTACATAGAGGTCTCCAAAGATGGCGACCTGTGGCTTGCGACTTGTTCTGTCATATTCAATCTCATCCACAAGGGCCAGCCCTTCTTCAATGGCCTGCTCCAGCGAAGTCTTCCCCAAAAATGCATCGAGAAGTACCCTATGCACATTTTTGAAAACCTGGTCAGTCCGGCCGGGAATGCTTTCATAGGGACGGATACGGCAGGCAGTTTTTAGAAATAATCCTCCCAGCATATAAGCGAAATAGGCATAATAGGTAACCTTGATGGAGATATCGCGGTGGGAGATCTGTCCTGAATAGACCGAAGTATTTTCAAGCCCCTTTCCGTAATTTTCCATGATCTTCTTAATATAGAAGGGATACTGTTTCAGGTTACAGCTGATATGTCCTTCCGCGCTCCATAATACGGTGTTGGATGGATCAAGCTTGTGCTTTTCGATGTAATCGATACAGTTCTGGGCTATGATATTGATGGGTAGACACTGACCCGTATTGTGCACCATGCTCTTCCGGATCCCCAGTTCACTGGGTTCAAGTAGCCGGGCATCCAGTCCGGCTCTTCTCAGGTTTGCTACCACGAGGGGACTGACAAAATGGTCCCAATTGGGCATCAGGAGTGTTTTTTCTCCCACGCTGCTTTCTATCTGGGGCAAAAGGGATCCCAGGTCGGGATTAAGAACTGCAGTTGCAGTGCGGGAGTGGTTTCGGAAGGAACGCAGAGCAGCCTCAATCCGGGTTTCATACCCCGTGTTTGAATCATGCTCGTCAATCTGAATGATCAGGTAGGGTTTGTTATAGAGGTGCATCAACTGCTTAAAGTAGTCGATGATGAAAGAGTCCGGGGCGCATTTAAAGGCTGTGATAAGTACCGGGTATAAGTTTTTAGTCCGCCCGGCAAGTTCAGCTGCCCGCAGTATATCGGAGGCGAAGTGCCAGGGGGTCTTCTCAAGTAAATGGTTAAATGCTTCATCATATTCCGGATCGACCCGGAGCATGTCCTGGTACCATGCATTGATTCCCATCCCTGTAAAAATAGCAGGGATCCCTTTATTCAGAGTATCTGAGAGAACCACATAGGGTCGTCCCAAAAGTACTACAGAAACGTCTTTTCCTTTCTCTTTTTTATGAAACAGCTGTTGCAAGCGCTCTTTTATTTGCCTGGACTCTTTATCTGCCTTGATCATGGCTGCTGTTACCTTTATGAGAGTCAGTGAATCAAATCCCATCCTCTTGAGTTCTTTGAGAAGCAACCTGGCATTGTGGTCGATCCTTTTGCTGAAATTCAGCATGGGACTGATCAGTTTATCCCTCACATGGGATCCCCCCAGGTAGGCCAGTGAAGCACTGAACTGGGTGTAGTAGCAGAAGTTCTGGGTTTGAGTTCCCGGGCTCAACCTCGATTCAAGGTAGGCAGGCATAAAAACATAATCACAGGTGTCGGCCATGTGGGCGACATGACCGTACATGGCATCGACCGGGGCGCAGAATTCGGCTCCGGCAATCTTCTTACCGGTTTTCAGGGAATCCCTGTATCCTTCGCTTGTATGCAGCGGAATGCCCAGCAGCCTGAAAAAGGCGGTCCAATAGCTTAGGTCTTCTGTAAGGTGCAGGGTAGCAGGCATTCCCACTCGGGGCCCTGTTTCTTTCAGTCTCGAAACCTTTCGCTCCGGTCCCCTGATCAGCTTTTTGCGTTCCTTTATCAGCTCAAACCTGCCCTGTGCTTTGCTTACAAATTTCTTAGTCTCATAATCCCTTCCGCACAAGAAGCCATAGGCTAGTTTCTCCCCGTTGACGCCAGCCACACTAATGGTACAGTGATTCAGACAAAGTTCACACGTTTCGGTCTGTACCGGGATGCTCTTTCTGTAAAGATCGATGCCCCTGAATCCTGTTTGTTTGTCTTCCTCCTCCTTCAGAAGCAGGGCGGTTCCAAGGGCGCCAGTAAGGTGGCATAGAGGTGAAATAAAGATTGATTTTCCCAGGCGTTGCTCAAAGGCGGCTGCAAGGGCCCTGTTTTTAGCGGTGGCTCCCTGGAAGCAGATGTGATCGCCGATATGGGCCTCACTGGCCACCTTCTTCAGGTAGTTCTCGCGCACGGAGTGAATAACCGTGGCCAGTACCTCTTCCACTGAGTAGCCTTTACTTAGAAGCTGGTTGATATCCCGCTCCATAAATACGGTGCAGCGGTCACTTGCCAGGGGAGCCTGTCGGCCCATGGCCAGGCTTTCAAAATCCTTTAGCTTGACTCCCAGCCTTCCGGCCAGCTCTTCAATAAAACTACCGGTCCCGGCCGCACATACCGTATTCATATGAGAAAAAGTGACCATCCCGTCTTTCATCCGGGTGAATTTGGCATCCTGACCACCGATCTCAATAATGGTATCTGTCTTTGGATTCAATTCATAGGCCGCCCGGGCATGAGCTGTAATTTCATCGTAATCGTGGTCAGCTCCGATAATCCCGGCAATAAACTTCCGCCCCGAACCTGTGGTTCCACTGGATTTGAACTGAAATGTTACTCCGGTAGTCTGAGCCAGGTGATCAATGGCCTCAAAGAGTGCCTGAACTGCTTTCAGCGGTTGCCCCAGGGTGTAGGTATAGAATCCAGCGTAGGGTTCACCCTTTGTATTGAGCATAACAGCCTTGGTGCTGGTCGATCCCACGTCAATCCCCAGATAAAATTGCATCTCTTCAGCAGAAGAGAGCTTAAAGCGATCGACCTGAATTCCTGCTGTATGATCGGTGACGGAAGGATGATGTATGTATTGTTCCTTAATAAGATGCTCCTGCCCGGTCGTTTCAGAAGGCTGAAGTGGCTCGTAGAAGTATTCCAGCCTTCCATGATCGCTTACCATATTTGTAAGATCGATGTGAGAAAGATTTTTATCATTGTCGAGCTCCTTCCAGAGGAGCCGGGCCGCACCAATGGCTGGAAGATGATGGGAATGGGGATGAATCCTGATTTCTTTTCCGATGATGCGTTGCAAATGCCTGACTACCGATTGGTTTTTTGCTACCCCTCCCGACATGAAGATGGGCGACACCGGGACCGACTTATTGAAGAGGGTGTCGGAAATATTGTCGGCCAGTCCTTTACAGAGACTGTCACAGATGGCTTCAAGACCATAGCCTTTCTGTTGTGCATGGATCAGGTCGGTCTTGGCAAACACAGAGCATCGGGCTGCAATATCCGGTACAGGGGAACAGTTCCTCAGGGCCATGTCTGAAAGGTGGCCTGTATTGTTCAGGTTAAGTCGAAGGGCCTGCTGATCCAAAAAGCTACCTGTTCCAGCTGCACAGGAGGAACTATGGCTGGTTTGCAGGTATTTGCCCTGAGGGTCCAGCTCCATCAGGTAGAAGCGCTCTGCTCCCACGTGAAGGATTGATCTTGCATTCAGTTTAAGAAAGTCCACAGCTTCCATGATCGCTACTTGCTGATCATAAACCTCTACTTGCTTATTGAAGTGGGATTTTCCTGAGGGGGTCGCCACACCCAGAACCTGATGGTTCATATACCTGAGCAGCAGCTGATCCAGAGTTTCCCGGATATTACCCTTATGCAGCGTATAGGCATGCCCCTTCAGGTGCCCTTCTCTGTCAACTGAAACTAAAGAGATGGATACCGAACCCACATCGATCCCAAGGATCAATCCGTTATTATTAGCTCCTCCTTCCGACACGATTAAATTGTCCTTTAGATAAATGTATGGTTTTTTTAACTTTATAACTAAACTGAGGATTATGAAACCTGTTGTAAGCCTGGTTCTCTCTGGTGGAGGAGCTCGTGGGATCGCACATATAGGTGTTATTGAAGAGCTGGAACGCAGGGGATACGAGATCGCATCGGTCACCGGGACTTCCATGGGGGCCTTGGTGGGAGGGGTGTATGCCGATGGTGCCATGGATGCTTTTAAAGAGTGGATGCTGTCACTGGATCGAAGAAAGGTTCTGAGTCTGGTCGATTTTACCGTAAGCAGGGTAGGAATTGTAAAGGGAGATAGGGTCTTTAAAAAGATGAAGGATTTTATTCCCGATTCATTGATTGAAGATTTAAATATTCCTTATGCAGCTGTTGCTGTTGATCTGATCAATAATAAGGAGGTCGTTTTCCGGGAGGGTAGCCTCTTTGATGCCATCCGGGCTTCGGTTTCTATTCCATCCGTATTTACGCCAGTTAAAACAACTGATGGACTGCTCATAGATGGAGGTGTTATGAATAATATTCCCGTCAACCATGCACCAAGAATTCAGGATGATCTCCTGGTGGTAGTCAATGTGAATGCCAATGTTCCAGTGATTCTGCCAAAGATCTCTCGCGAGGAGGAAGAAAAACAGAAGCGGGCCTATCAGAAGAAGATCGAAGAGTTCCAGGTTCATTTACAAAAGATTCTACCCCATGGTTCTGCAGAGAAGCAAGCTCATAGCCATGAGGAACGAATGGGATATTTCAACCTCATTGATAAGACCATTAGCCTGATGACCAACCATATGGCTCAGATGTCCATGCAATATTATTCGCCCGATGTGCTGATAGAGGTAAGCCGCGATGCCTGTAACACCTTCGACTTTTTCAGGGCCGGGGAGATACTTGAAATGGGAAGGAGTGCTACCGTAGAAGCTTTGAATAAATATGAATCACAATAAACCATTTTACAAAAGACTAGCCGGATTTTAATCTTTCGGAGGCATTGAAAACACAGGAGCAGGAGACCATTGATCTGGCCATGCTGACTTTTGGTGTGGGAGCACAGGTAGGTGTAATGCTGCCCTATCCAAGAACTCACGAGAGTGAAGCCGATGAACTGGGACTATACTTTATGGCTATGGCCGGGTACAATCCGCAGACTGCCCCTGCATTCTGGACTCGAATGGCCGAAAAATCAGGGTCCCACCCGCCTGAATTTCTTTCTACCCACCCCGATCCTACCAACCGGATCGAAGACCTGAATCGGCATATGCCCAAAGCAATGGAGTATTACAATGCAAGATAGGAACTGATCCCCATTATCTCGCCATTCAACTGCCCTTTAGGGGGATTCATGTATTTTATGATTTCATTAACAACTACTTAGGGAGTTATTGGCCTAATTTTATGTAAACGACAATAAGCATTACATAAACCAGACCATGAATATATATTTCTAAGTTTTTCTACTCTTAAATAGGCGTTCGTAAAAAACTGTTAATGAGAAGTTAAAAGCATTCGTAGTGAGAACTTTATAAATGACGTTTTGTTAGCAAGACGTGTAATGCAAATATCTCAACTGATCACATATCAATCTGTACCTGAGTCAAATCACCGAATTATGAAAAAAATATACTCTCCAATTAAGAGGTTCCAACTTCTTAGTTTACTATTTGTTGCCCTGATTTTAGCTATACCCCTGGACCTTTTAGGACAGAATGGAAATGGAAATGGAAATGGAAATGGAAATAACAAGGAGATCAATATCCTGGTCTCCTGTGTTGAATATATCGGAGATGGGCAACTGAAAGTCCATTTTGGTTATGAGAATCCCAGTAATAAAGTAATTGTGATCGAGGAAGATGGCAGTGTGGTCATCTACAATCACGGGCAAGCAATAAAGGCAGGGCTCTATATTTTTGAACCCGGGGTAAAGGAGAAGGCCTTCAGTCAGGATTTTGAATATATGGATCAAGTTGAGTGGAGCGTTACACTTCCCAGTGGGAAGGTAAAAACGATTACAGCCAATATAAACTACCCCAAGTGCTCGGGCGATGGACTTCCGATTATTCCAGGGTACTCTCCGCCAGAAGGAGGAAAGGAATATGATTCGAAGATTGGTGCAGAGCTAACTGCGCTTTGGGAAGCATTCGATCTTGATCCCAATTTTTCAGGTGCCCCCGAAGACATATTCCAGATCGATGGAAGCAAGGTGCTTATTGAAGTGGTTGCAAATACAGATCCGGACGAATATGAGGACCTTCTTGCCAGCCTGACCGGACTATTTACCCTGGAGATTTCTGATCCTTTGCTTAATAAAGCCACAGGATGGGCGGAGATTGCAGATCTATTGTTGTACAATGCCAATGATGCCCTGCATTATGCAAGACCGGTTTTTCCGGGAATGGGGAATGCGTATTCTGTTCCACCCATTGGGGTAACAAACAGCCAGGGCGATTTTGCCATGCATTCCGATTTTGCACGGCTTGGATATGATATAGATGGTGCCGGGGTAGATGGTGAAATGGTTAAGATTGGTGTGCTGTCCAATAGTTATGCTACTAAAGTGGCTGCCGCGGCGCTGGACGTTGAAAACGGCGATCTGCCGGGGCCGGAAAATATCTTCGATCAGTATCGACTTGAAGTAGATGTAATAAAAGATTATGAAAGGGGAATACTTTCCGATGAGGGTAGAGCCATGCTGCAAATCATACACGACATTGCCCCTGGCGCCAAACTGGTATTCAGAACCGGGTTTCTGGGTGAGCAGGATATGGCTGAGGGAATCAGGGAGCTGGCAGCCGAAGGTTGTGATATAATCGTGGATGATCTTTCCTATATAACCGAGCCTTTCTTTACTGATGGAGTCATTTCCAAAGCTATTGATGAGGTGGTTAGGGATGAAAATGTCACCTTCTTTTCTTCTGCCGGAAATTTTGGAAATTATTCGTATATGGGAGAATTCGAAGCTTATGAGGCTCCTTTGACCATTAATGGAGATGCTCATGATTTTAGTTATGGAAGCGGAGATATTTTTCAGGGGGTAACTCTGGACAAGGGCAGCTATACCCTTGTACTTCAGTGGGACGATGGTTCAGATGCCAGCATGAATACCACAGAGACAGATCTTGATATTTTCCTTTCGGACGATGCAGGGTTTTCCCTTCTGGGATTTAACCGGGAAAATGTGGGAGGCTTCCCCATCGAGGTTGTTCCCTTCTCCATACTGGAAGAGAGTGTAGAGGCAAATGTTGTGATAGCCAGGGCCAGCGGTGATAGAGCTGTTACCTTCAAATACATCCTTTTCAGGGGTGGTGTACAATTCCATATGGATGAATACGGAGGAGAGGGTTCTTCGACCATAGTAGGTCATCCCAATGCAAAAGGAGCAATTACGGTGGGGGCTGTACGTTTTGATAAAAATCCGATATATAGCAATCCCCTGGATTACCCCCTGCCTGTGATAATGTCCTTCTCCTCTGTGGGAGGTACACCGGTTATTGGTGATGTGCCCCGAAGTAAACCAGATATAACTGCCCCCAATGGGGTAAACACAACGGTTGATCTGGGGAATGGGGACTGGGATACCAGCGAAGATCTTATAGATATTGATCCGGATACCAAACACCCCAACTTCTTTGGAACTTCTGCTGCATCTCCGCATGCAGCCGGGGTAGCAGCCCTGCTTATTCATGCGGGATTGAAATACGAGTCTGATGTTCCTCTTACTCCAGGAGAAATAAGAACTATTCTGCAATCTTCAACTATTGAAAGTGAAATGGAACTGGAGCCCAACTATGTTTCAGGAGCCGGCTTCATTCAGGCCCATAAAGCAATTATGACCTTTGCAAATCCAAAACCCTATGTGCAAAGCCTAATACTTGAAACTGAAGGTGAGGGATTATCTGAGGGCTTGGTTAGATTTACGGTGAATGGAGATTTCTTTACCGATGATACCCAGGTAAAGTTCCGCGGGACAACCATTCCAGATGAGAATGTAGAAGTGCTGGATGATAGTACAATCGTTGTGGAGCATCCGGAATTCCTTGGAAATGCAGATGTTCAGGCCTTCAATGAACCAATCTCCAATAGCCTGGCGGATGGAGGAGATTCAAATCCTGCGACCTTTGACGACCCGGTTAAACGCAAAGTATTCATATACGCCGATAGTTATGACCGTAAATTCGGGGAGGTAATTCCTGTCTATGAAGTAAGCATTCTGGTTGAAGTGGAGGAAGGTGATCCGGCACTTCTTCAAACTGCAGTATCAGATGGTCTTATTCCGCAGGCTGAAGCCGACCGTATTTCAGATCTGGTCGTGCTCACATTCAATTCCGATGCCTCTAATGTTGGTGAGTACAGAATTTCTCCTTCTCTGGATCCTGCATTTGATCCAGATGATCCACAGGGCGATGTTGACTCTGCGATTGCCAATAAATACACCTTTGAATTCGGAGAAGGGCGCATGACCATTGAAAAGCTGGCACTCAAGATTATACCTGTAGATGTGGATTTGACCTATGGACAGATGTTGGTGGCCGATGGTCAATTTAGTTTTACCTATGAGATAGAGGATACTGATTTCGACCTGGGACTTACTCTGGAAGAGGTGAAAGCGGACCATTTGGCTACCATCACCACCAATCAGGTGGCGCTGGTCAGGGGAGTAGCCCTGGTAAATGGCATTCCGATGATCAGGGGAACGGCACTGGTGAACGGAGTGTCCCTGATCAGGGGAACCGCACTGGTAAATGGTGTGGAGGTAATGGTTGATGGAGAGGGTGATCAAAGGACTGTTTACGTGGCCGGCAAGCCGGTTGAAAGCGGATCTCCATTAATCAGGGGTGTAGCCCTGGTGAACGATCTGCCTTTTGTTAATATGACACAGATTGTCCGTGGGACCGCTCTTGTAAACGGTTCCGAGCTCAACATTGCTGATGGATATATGTCACTGGGCACTGATCCCGTAACCAGTGGTATCCCTGTAATAAGGGGTGTTGCCCTTGTTAATGGTCTTACTACTACGGGGAAAGCCCTGGTGAATCAGCATACTGTTGATGTTGACTTAAAGGGAGTGACAACCATTGACGATGATGATTTGCCCGATGAAGCAGTATCCGGCCTGGCTCTGGTCAATGGAATACCGGTGTTAAGGGGTACCGCCCTGGTCAACAGTTCGCATATTTCCAGGGGGATTGCCCTTGTCAATGACATGGGAGTTGAAATTACAAACGGTGTTCCCACCGGCCGGGGCATTGCCCTGGTGAATGGCTCTCCACTTCGGGGCATTGCACTTGTAAACGGGATCCCATTGATAGGGGGTACGGCGCTGGTTAATAACCTGGAGGTGATCGTTGAAAATGGTATAGTGGAAGAAGTAACCGATCTAATAACGAATAATGAAGTTCAAACCCTGGGATTGACATCCAGGGGGGTTGCTCTTGTGAATGATGTTGCCCTGGTCAACGGTAGTACTTTGAATAGCAGGGGAACTGCCCTTGTGAATGGCATTGCCCTGACCGATGACAATGGAAGTGGTGATGACCTGGTGAACCTGGCAAATGTGAATTTCCTGGCCAGCACTTCTGCATTAGGATCCGTAACCAATGGCCTGAAAAATGTAAGGGGAACGGCCCTGGTTAACGGAATGGAAGGCGTTGATGGTGCAGCATTATTTGATGCAGCCTATGGTGTCACGAATGATGCAGGATCAATAGTATTTGAAAGTTCCATATCCAGGGGTATTGCCCTTGTAAACGGACTCGCTTACGTTAGGGGCACAGCCCTTGTCAACAATGGTACTGAAGATGTTGAACTTGCCAATAGTCATGCCCTTGTGAATGGATCTACCGTGGATGATGACAGCAACAATGGTAACATCCTTATTTTTGATGCCACTGACATTGCTCCGAATGTTGATGATGTGGAGTTTAAGCCAATGAGCTTTATCACAGGGACAACAGCGGGAAAACACTGGATCGTGCCCGGAACCTTCCTGTCAGAAAACTATGAGATTACTTACGGCCTGGGAACACTAAACATTTATCCGGCCCCCATGACAGTTTCGGTAACAGCCGATAGCAGGGAATATGATGGAACGGAAGATGCTGATGTATCCTTCTCGGATGTTGAGATCCCCAATATCGACCTTACCATCACCTATACATCAGCCCTGTTTGAGAATAAACATATTGGGGATGACAAGCTTGTAACAATCAATGGACTTGCAGTACAGGGTCCCGGTGTAGAAAACTACACCCTTCTGCCCCTGGTAATGCCAAAAGCAAATATTACAGCCAGGGACCTTGTAATTGGAATCACTGCCACCGACAAGGACTATGACGGAACCCCTACGGCCACAACAAGTGCTGAAGTGGTAAGTGGTCTTGTGACTAATGATGCAGTCACGGTATCGTCATCCAATGGCCTGTTTGATTCCAAGCACGTGGGACCTGATAAGAAGGTGACAGCCAGTGTATCTGCCATCGGGGATGATGCCAGTAACTATAATGTGAATACTCTTGCCGAAACCACGGCAAGCATCAATGCTATAGATCTTGTAATTGGAATCACTGCCACCGACAAGGACTATGACGGAACCCCTACGGCCACAACAAGTGCCCATGTGGTAAGCGGACTTGTTGGAGGTGATAATGTAGGTGTACAATCTAGCGGAGGCTACTTCAGTACTGCTAATGCCGGGACAGGATTAGTGGTAACTGCAAATGTGAACACAACAGGTGGCGATGCTGGAAACTACATAGTTAATTCAACGGCTATGACCCTGGCGGACATAAACCAGAAAGATGTATATGTGACCCCCCTGGAAGACAAGTTCTATATTGTAAGGTGGGATCCACTCCTGGAAGTTGTATTTAATTACGACGGCTGGATAGACGGCGATGAAGAGAATCAAGACTATACCGCAATACGTGAAAGTGATGGTGTAGTTTATGATCCTAACTCCAATCATTCGATGGGGCTCTATATACTCACACCTATCGTATCTAACGGGAACTATTCATTCCAGATAGAGACCGGCTTGCTCCAGGTGAACAAGCATGATGATGTTGGCCATGATGATGACGATAAGCATAACAAGTCAGCCTCTGTGTCCGGCGTGGTTCAGGAGCCAGAGCTTGATTCGGATCTGCTGATCGCTTATCCAAACCCGGTAGTTGATATGGTTCATCTTAGCTTGAAGGATATAGAGAATTATAAGCTGATCCAGCTCTATGACTTTACAGGTAAGTCACATCAAATCAGGTCTATTGATAAGCAGATCAATCTCCTGGAGATCGATTTGGCGCAGTTATTGTCTGGTACCTACTTTATCAGGGTCATTATGGAGGATGATAGCTCCAGGGTGGTCCAGATTATTAAGAAATAAGAGCTTTAATAAACGCTTACATATTTTGAAAAAGGAAAAGAGGGATCGGTATGTATCCCTCTTTTCTTGTTACAACTCAAGAACTATTATACGGATGCGTTGTTAAGGAGATGAGACACTTGCAATAAAAGAAAGTGAAAAACACCAACTTAGTACTGTTACTATTCCTGCTATCCACAGGAATTAACATTAACGCTCAGAATACCCGAGTCGATAGTTTGAAGAACCTCGTGAGCACACTGGGAGAGGATATCACAAAGGTCAATACCCTGAATACCATAGCTGACGAGTTGTACAGAGCAGATCCAGACGAAGCCATCAGGTACAGTTCAAAGGCCAGAAACCTGGCCGAAGAGCTTAATTATCCTGAAGGAGAGGCCCTGGCCAATAAAAATATAGGGCTTGGCTTCTTTATGCAGGGTGAATTTACTGAGGCATTTAGATATTGGGAGTCAGCCTTAGCACTATATGAAGAGCTTGGAGACGACCAGCTGGTTGCTAATCTCCAGAGCAATATGGGAGCAGTCTATTACACCATCGGGAAATTTGTTGAAGCCATGGAGCTATTCCTGCCGGCTCTGAAAAAGGCAGAAGAGCTGAACGACAGTACAAGAATCAGCACGCTGCTTCTGAATATTGGGGCAATCTATTCTGAATCACCATCCACTCACGGTGAGGCATTATATTATTACCAGCGGGCCATCGAAATGGGCGAAGCCCTGGGCGATCTGGATGTTATGGGTGTTGGCACCCTAAATCTGGGAGTGGTCTATGTTGAGAAGGAGGAGTATGACTCGGCCCTCTATTACTTTAATAAGTCGCTGACCATCTTGACTGGCGGTATTGATCAGTCTTCAGCACTTAATTTTATGGCCAACATTTATTCCGAGAAAGGAGAATTTTCAAAGGCACTTACCTTGCATAGGGATGCCCTGGACTTAGCCAGGAAGGAGAATGGCCAGCGGGAAATGGTAGGAATCTTAATGGGTATGGCTTCAACCTATGAGAATCTGAAGAATCCGGAAAAGGCTATTGAGTATTTTAAGGAGGCAGAATCCATTGCAGAAGAGATTGGATTGGAGGAGGAGTTATCCGGAGCTTATGAGGGACTGGCCGATAATTATGCGGAGATAGAGGATTACACCAATGCTTATAGGAATTTGGCCCGTAAGAATGAAATTGACGATATCATCTACCTGATTGAAGCGGAAAATAAGGTCGCCGAACTGATGAATGACTACGAGATGGGGAAGAAGCAGAATGAGATTGCCCTTCTTGAGCAGCAAAAGGAGATCGATCAACTGTTGACTAAAAGGCAGAAGGCTATTAGTATTGTAATTGGAGTCTTTGGACTTTTGATTTTAGCCATGGCTGTGGGAATCTATAACCGGATGCGCTTTATCCGGAAAACAAATCAGAAAATCAATAAGCAGAAAGAGCTGATTACCGACAGCATCACTTATGCCCAGCGCATTCAGTCGACCATTCTACCTTCCCGGGAATTAATGGAAGAGTTACTTCCAGAGCACTTTGTTCTGTACAGACCCAAAGATATTGTAAGTGGTGACTTCTACTGGATCAAGGAGGTGCAGGATCATCTGATAATTGTGGGGGCCGATTGTACCGGACATGGAGTTCCAGGGGCTTTTATGAGCATGCTGGGGATAACCATGTTCAATGATCTTATTGGAGACAACTGTTATGATGCACCGGGGGCCATTCTGGACAGGCTCAGAGACAAGGTGAAAGAGATGCTTCTGCAAGAGGGCAACAGTGACGAGCAGAAGGATGGGATGGACCTGGCCATTGCTGTCTTTAACAAAACTACGCGGGAAATTCACTTTTCAGGGGCCAACAATCCACTCTATATCATCCGGAATAAGAACATTCCCGAACAGAAAGATTTGGAACCTTATGCTTCCTTAGACAATGGCGACTTCAGATTATTTGAAATCAAGGGAGACAAGCAACCCATAGGAACCCACTGGGAAGAGAAGCCTTTCAGGACTACTTCAGTTTACCTCAGGGAAGAGGACTCCTTCTATATGTTTTCGGACGGTTATATTGACCAGTTTGGTGGTGAAAACCGAAAGAAATTTAAGTCCATGAACTTTAAAAAACTCTTGTTGTCTGTTCAGGAGGAAGGTATGGATAGCCAGAGGAACACCCTTGAGCAGACCTTTGACCAGTGGAGAGGACCCCACGAGCAGCTCGATGATATTATCGTCCTTGGTATTAAGGTCTGATCACAATAGTTCTTTCAATAGCTCTCCTTCCAGGAATTGAATCTTAAATTGTAGGTTGGTAAGAGAGATCATAGCTGCGATCATGGGTGTCTGCCTAAAGGTTTCTGTAAGCCACGTTGCCTCATCCGGATACTGGCCATCTATATGCAGCATTTCAATAATAATCCCATCAAGTCGGGCTCCGGCCTGGGCCATCAACAGTTCCTTGTGTGTCTCCAGCGACTTAACCAGTGCCTCTCCCTGGCCGGAGGTAAGTTCATTTCCAAAAATGACCAGCTCGGTACTCTTATGGACATCGAAGTAATTAGCTTTACTGAGATCAATGGAACCATCATCTTTGATGGCCATGCGATTGTCTTCATGGGTGGCCAGAAGGATGTCTGCCATGAGCTCCTGGATATAGTCATTCAAGGCCTCAGTCTGTTCATGAATAATACTGGCCTGGTCCAGGCGGTCGGGGGAGAGAGTGCTATCCATATTTGCCGCTTTTAGGACCAGCGTATTGCTCGATTCAAGCATGTTGCTGGTCTTTATATTGACTTTTGCAGATACGACCATGGAGCTTAGAACGTTTTTGGACACCTTCAGTGCAAAAACCATGATATTGACAGCCATAAATGAAAGCACGAATATGAGGATGGAGAAGTTTTGCACCTGGTTTTCCTTGTCCTTCAGGGCGTGGACGACCAGGATGGGGATAAAGACGGCCACTGTGAGAAGAACACTCACCGTAAGTGCTACTCCAGCCCCCGGCCAGTGCATAATTTTAAATAGTATGCCAGTGATAAAGATAAAACCGGTAATCACTCCGGCCAAATAGAGAGTTTTATTGACCTTTTTCTCCCTTTTCCTGGTGTCGCGCATGCTTACCATGGCAAATACCGGCAAATATACTGCTGCCAGCATGAAGGAGCCCAGAACAATTAATACACTGGCTCCGGGCCAGTGCTGCAGTTTAAAAATGGCCCCGATGATCAGCAACGATGGGGCAATGGTCCCAAGAATGTACATGAACTTTTTCATCATACGGTATTTTTGGTTGATTAATAATAGTGTCTCTTCCTGGATCTCCTGGATCCTGTTGTTTTCTAAGCGACTTTGCACTTCTTCGAAGGCATTCAGGAATTCCAATCCTTCATCCATCTTTGCCTCAATGTCGCAGCATAGATGGTCCAGGAGCTCTTTTTGAAGCTGGGTATAGGTCAAACCCTGCTTGTCGATCTCCCTGTTGAGAATCTCAATTTCCCTGTCGCTCAGTTCGGCCATACTTTTATGCCAGGTTCAGGCTGGGGCCTGTATCCAGGACCCGCCCCATAATGGTCACAAAATCGATGAATTCCCGGACCTTCTCCTTTGCGGCGCTGGTACCCGACTCGGTGAGCCTGTAGTACTTGCGAACCCGCTTCCCGATACTCTCCTCCTCGGAGGTGATCAGGTGGTCCGATTCCAGTTTATGAAGGGCCGGGTACAATGCTCCCCACGAGAGCTTTACCTTTCCCTCTGTAAGACGCTCAACTTCCCTGGTAATCTCGTAGCCATACATTCTGTCATTCTCCTCGAGAAGTTTTAGAACGATGGTCTTCAGTGTGCCTTTCAGCAGATCTTTTGATATCATAAGTCAAATGTACATATAAATATCCGATATATCCAAGTCTTATATATACACACTTTGCATTTTTCCTTCAAAAACATACCTTTATTAGCCAGTAATTTATCTATACCTCAAATGATCTCCCGAATAAGCAGTGTCCTGGTCATCTTCCTCCTGTTAAGCTCATCACTGAGCTTTGGGCAAACTGAAATCATTGTATATGATGGGTATACTGGCATTTATAATGCCTCCATACAGAACGATACTGCACGTATCACCACTTTACTTCCGGAAAGTCCTGCAGCAAAAGCAGGCATCCTTTTTCTGGATCAGATCATTGCCATCCATGATTCGGCTATTTCCGGAAAAGGGCTTAAGCAACGGCTACTTCAGGATCTGCTTCACAACAAAAGCGGAGAAGTCATAGATCTTACCATAAAACGTAAGGGTGTGGATTCGCTCTTGCATTTCTCCTTTTGCAGGGAACCCTACCTCCATCAAATTGCAGCTTTCGAATTTGAATACCTGATTGATTCCCTGGAACAATGGGATATCTCTCAAATTATGTCCGACTCCCTGGACAGCCTGTTTATTAATCCACTGATGAGCAAGAGCACGGTGTATTCAGTAGAAGAGGGTAGTCCAGCTGCAAAAATTGGGATAAGAGCAGGCGACCAGGTGATCAGCCTGCTGGAGGAGCTGGACAAGGATGGTTTCTATCATATCAGCAGCGGGGTACTTAGCAATGCTACAGTAGATACTTTTTTTACGATTCTCAGGGCTGATTCACTAATACATTATGAACTGGAACCTTCGGTAAGTACCAGTCTAAAGGGAGTTAAAAGCCTGTTTGCACATGATTTCTCCTATCCATGTGCCTGGCTGAAGATTAAAACTGTGAACCGGATTACTGAGAACCGAAATTACCTGCTTAACCTTCCGGATATGGCGGGAACGGATTCGGCCAATTTCTTCCTTACACATCCCTCCGGAGTCATTTTTGAAAAGCGGTCCGGGGTCCTGATCCCCATAGATGAACGGGATTTTATTTACAAAGACTGGCATGCCGCATCCCTTCCGCTTGACCAGGGCGCTGAGCAGATATTTTATATACGCTGGAAAGCAGAGTCCGAGATAGGAGCTCCCAAGATGAGCTTTATTGCACAGGAGACCATTGTGAAGCATGACCGGATTGAAAGGATGGTTCTTTTTGCATTGTCAGGAATGATGACCATTATCGCCTTCTTTTTCATTATCCTCTTTTTTGCCCTCCGCGACCGGCAGTATATCTACTTTGCCTTCTATATTTTAACTTTTGCCGGTTTCCTCTTTGTTTCTCAGGGTTATTTGGGAGAGTTCCTGTGGAAAGAAAATGTGTTTAAATCGGTCCTTATTTCGGGGGCCGAGACCTTTACATTGTCATTGGTTACCATCTTCTTTCTTCTGTTCGGAATCTCTTATTTGGAGCTGAAGCAAAGAATGTCCGGGTGGTACTGGAACGTAGTAGTGCTGGTGGGACTTGTCGGGATAGGGATGGTAGTCATGCTCCTGGATTCCATTTTTAATTTTGATATTGAAGGTCAGTTTGAGAGTGTGGTAATAATTATCTGGGCTTTTTTTGTGGCGATTGTCCCCCTCTTCCTGTTGATCACTCCTGCCATACTCAGAATCCGTACAGGCTTCAAACCTGCCTGGTACTTTCTGATTGCCAATCTGGTCCTTATACCGCTTTCAATTATAAGTATCAATCAAATAACCTTCATACTTTCAGTTTCTACAATAAATGAGTCTGTCCTGTCTCGTATCCTTCAGGTATCGGGAGTCTTCGTTGCAGCAATTTTGCAAATACTGATCTTCTCCATGGGACTTGCCCGGAAGTTGAGATTGGATGAGCTAGAGAAAAAGATTGCCCAAAAGCGAGTTATTGATCAGCTAACTGAGAATGAGAAGCTAAAGGATAAGGTCAACCGGGAACTGGAGCAAAAGGTGCAGGAGCGGACCCGGGAGATAAGAGATCAGAAGGAGGAGATAGAGTCGCAACGTGATGAAATTGAAGCACAGCGCGACCTGGTATTTGCCCAGAAAAAGGAAATCACCGACAGCATTGCATACGCACAACGAATCCAGGCGGCGATCCTCCCGCATAAAACCTACCTGGACAAACTTATTCCCGAATATTTTATACTCTATAAGCCCAGAGATATTGTCAGCGGTGATTTTTATTGGATCAAGGAGATAGACTCAAGCATTGTTATTGTGGTGGCCGATTGTACCGGGCATGGTGTCCCGGGTGCTTTTATGAGTATGCTGGGCATTACCCTGCTCAATGAACTTTTTGTGGAGGGCAGGAGTAATAGTCCAGGTGAGATTCTCGGGGAGTTAAGGACCAAGGTCAAAGCCATGCTGGTACAGGAAGGAAACATAAGAGATCAGAAAGATGGCATGGATATGGCCATTGCGCTTATTAATAAGGAGAAGAAAGAACTACAGTTTGCCGGAGCATACAATCCTCTGTATCTGATTCGTCAGGGTGAGTTGATTGAACTAAAGGGCGATAAGCAGCCCATAGGGATTCATTGGGAGGAGACCAAATTTAAGGACCATGTTGTGAAGCTGAAGGAGAATGATTCGGTCTATGTATTTTCTGACGGATATGTAGATCAGTATGGGGGCGATGACAGGAAGAAGTTCAAGACGCATAAGTTCAAGGAACTGCTCTTGTCGGTCCAGTCAAAGTCCATGGAGAAGCAAAAACAAGAGATTGAAAATACCTTTGAAGCCTGGCGGGGCAATGTGGAACAGATCGATGATGTCTGCGTGGTAGGGGTCAGGGTTTAGATTATGATATTTTATTTCCTATGAAAAACAAATCGGATAAAGGAGAAAACTCTTGTTCCAGAAGGGAGTTTTTTAAGATCGGCGGGGCAGTGGCAGCAGGGCTGCAGGTAGGAGCCGTTGCAGGTGCCGGCCTGGCTGCAGGAAAAGACCCCTCCACACACACAGGATGGCAACATCTGGGTGATAATACACAGTTTGTGGATCGTAGTAAAATGATCCGTAAGGGACCCGCCTACGAAATTGTGGGAGAGACCCTGCGACCCGAGATGCATGAATCGGCCTTTGGAAGGCAGGCATTGATCATGCGGGATATGCGGCAATACAGGGAGATGATTAAATCCTTCGATGCCGGGGAGGAGCGACAGGAGGGGATGGGGAACAGGAGGCCAGTTCCACAGGGGGAAACTTCCCCAGAAACCACCGGTGGGGAAAAGTCCACTAAGGACGATACAAGCTTTCCTCCGGTGGAAGCTTTTAAAGAACCCATGCTCAGCTGGTATAAAAATCGCCCCGATCTTTACGAACTAGATAAGCTTCGGGTAGAGGAGATTATGCCCAAGAAAAGGAAGGACCAGGAAGCTTATGGTGAATACTACACCCTGATCAATGCCTGGTCAGATTCATGGTCGACCCATGAATCGATTACTGAACCCCCGGAAGAATCTGATTTTAAAATCGGGCGTAGAAAATTGGGAGATGCCAGGCCCTTTAAGAGTCCGGCTCATGCAGCTAAACTGATAAAAAAAGTAGCACATCACTTTGGAGCTACCATGGTGGGAATCACCACCATTGAACCCGATTGGTGCTATAACTATAACCTGCGTGGATCGAAAGAGCGGGGAAGCTATGAAGTTCCCAAACACTGGAAATATGTGATTGCCTTTGGAGTTCCTCACCAGTGGGAGCAGGTGAACTCCAATCCAAACAGCGGTACCAGCTTCGATGCCTATTCCCGTTCCTCCATTGCAGCCAGACGGTTGGAAACGTTTATCAAGTCGCTGGGTTACCCGGCCAGGCGCCATTCTCCCATGGATGGCTACGACCTGATTGCTGTACCCTACCTGGTTAAGTCAGGACTGGCTGAACAGGGAAGGCACGGTATTGCGATTACCCCGGAAACAGGATCCAATTTCAGGGCTGCCTTTGTGACCACCAACCTGGAGATGGAGATTGATCAGCCCATCGATTTCGGAGTGCAGGCCTTTTGCGAGCACTGCCAGATATGCGCTGATATTTGTCCCTCCAGTTCCATTAGTAAAGCAGATAGCAATGAGGGAATGAACACACGGGGATACAAGCACTGGGAAATCAACCAAACCTCCTGCTACAACTTCTGGATGCAGAGCATGGGGGGAATGGGCTGCAGGCTATGCCTGATTGCCTGTCCCTACAGCCGGAAGAGCAACTGGCTGCACTCCCTGGCCAGGAAGGTCGACTCAAAGGATCCCACCGGCTTGGTGGACAATGGACTGACCTATATGCAAAAGAACTTGTTTGAGGCCCCGGAAGCTCATGAGTATCTTCCACCTCCGGATGGACGGTTTGCCAATTTCAGGGAGCCTCCTGAATGGCTCCAGGTAAAGAACTATCTCGATATTGATGTAAACGATCCAAGTATAGGAGACTAAGCCATGATCACGAACCTTGTTGTATTCGCATTTATTGTAGGCATACTTACCGGAGCCGTTGTGGTGGGAGCTAACTCCTGGGCCTTAGCTCTGGGATTGAGAATGAGCTGGTGGCGCTGGCTCTTGTCAGCCCTCTGGTACATACTGCTTCTATTCCTCTTATTTGCCGCCTTTACCTTTATGGGTGAAGGTGAAGTGGCTGCTGGATGGCGGACCATTGGTATTTCGGTGGTTCTTATGGTAATTCTGGGAGCAGGTCTTGCTAGGATCCTCCTTGCAAGCCGAAGCCATCCCGATAGCTGATATAAAATTACTTTCCAACCTTTTATCTACTGTTGCGTCCTTAATTTGAGTTTTGAAGGAAGAGACGATCCATATCAATAGGAGGCTAGTTGAAAAATGTCTCGATGGAGATATCAAGGCTCAATATCAGCTTTATAAACAGTATTCTAAAGCCATGTACAATATCGCAATCAGATTCCTGAATAATAAAATGGATGCAGAAGACATCCTGCAGGAGTCGTTTACCACTGCATTTAGTCGTTTGGAAGAATTGCAAAACAAAGACCTGTTTGGAAGCTGGCTCAAGAGGATTGTGATCAACAACTGTATCTCTCTTCAGAGAAAGCAGAAAATAGCATTTGAAGAGATTGATGAGCAGCGGCACAGGGAGGTCGATGAGATGGATGAAGGAATGCCGAAAGTTGATCCTGCACTGGTCCACCGGGCCATTAAAGAACTCCCCAACAAGGGACGTACGGTTCTGGTACTGCGTGCACTTGAAGGATACTCTCATAAGGAGATCGCCGAAACGCTGGATATCTCAGTCTCCACCAGCAAGACGCAGTACAGCAGGGCCCTCTCTCTCTTAAACAAGAAACTAAAGGGAAAAATTGATGTCAACTGAGCTGGAAAAATATTTGAATAGTCAGCGCGAGACACTGGATGTGGAATCGCCCGATGACCAGCTGATCTGGGAAGGGATCAGGCAGGATTTGCATAGCTCCGCTTCTCACAGGGGGAAAAAGCGAATGCTGATCAGGATCCGGAATATAGCAGCTGCGGTGATCATTTTGGTAAGCGTGGGATATATGATCAATGATATCTTTGGAGATCGCATTTTAGGAGGTGGAGTCAGCCTGGCTGATATCGATGGTGAGCTGGGTAAGCGTGAGCAGGAGTACAGAACCCTGGTAAATTTTAAACTGGAGGAAGCAAGAATTTTTAATCATGTGGATAATATAATTATAGCAGAGTTACTGGAGGAGATTCAGAAGCTTGACACCATCTATGAACAGACCATGAAAGACCTGGCAGAGCTTGGGCACAATGAGCAGGTGATACATACCATATTCGACACGTATGAAAAAAAGATTTACCTGCTCGAATTGATCATTATAGAAAACAATAAAATTAGAAATTATGAAAGGGATGAAAGCCTATATCTATAGCATTCTTGCAATTATCCTCTGCCTGGCCATGGGCATGGACGGCTACGGACAGGGGAAAAAGTTGGAGAAAACCTACCGGTGGATCTACCAGGTTAATGAAGATGTGAACTTCGCTTTTGAAAATTACGATTGTAACCTGACTATTCACACCTGGGATAAGCCTGAAATTGAGTATGTGATGACGGTAGACGCCACTCTGAAATCGGAAGAAGATGCAAGAAGACTGGATGAGTATATTATGGATCTGAAGTTTTCTAACTCCACCAGCAGTGTTCATATAGATAATCGATTCTGGACTAGCAAAAAGGCGATTATGGGTAGAAAAACCATGACCCTGAAGGGAGCGAGAACCATCCGTTTCAGTGAATTCAAAATGAAGGGGGAAATGTGGATCCCGGAAAATTCCAATCTCAATCTCACATCAAAATACTCGGAAATAGAGGTGGGAGATTTGAATGGGCGGGTAAGCATCGATCTCTACAACGATAAATTATACGGGGGACTTGTGAACAGCAATATCAAGATTGCAGCAAAATACAGTACCCTGGAATTTACAGATATGAAGGATATTAATGCGGACATCTATAATACGACTGTTGAGGCAGGTGACATTGGAAGCCTGAGCATAGTATCGAAGTATTCCAAATTTAAGGTCGGGAATGCAGGAAAAGTGGATGTGGATGCTTACAATGATAAGTACACTTTTGGGACCACAGGCGACATCAGATTCATCGACAAATACTCCGATTTGAGAGCTGAGCAAACGGGACATACAGAGTTGGACTGCTACAACAGCACGGTAATTATTTCCAGGGTTGAGGATGTTGACTTAATATCGAAATATGGCACTTATGAATTTAAAGAAGCCCGTAATCTGAATATTGCCACGGCTTATACTGACAAGTATTCCGTTGATTCACTGGGAACCTTGAATATCACGGATTCCAAATACGGTGTCTTTAAAATAGCTCACCTGGAACGATCTTTGCTCCTGAACGAGGGATATTCGGATAAGGTTTTTGTGACAAAAACAGGAAACCTGAAGGAGGTAAAGGTAAATGGCAAATATGTGGTACTGGAGATGGCTCTTGACAAGGACTACTCTTATCGCTTCAAAGCCAATGTCAAATATCCCGAGTTCGATATCAATGAAGAGTCCATGAATGTGAGAAAGAAGATCAAGGAGAGTTCGGAACTGGAGATGGAAGCCATCAAAGGAACTGAGTCGGAAGGCATGCCCTCCTTCTTCGTCAACGGCTACGATATGGCCATAACACTAACGGAGCGGTAAAGCAGCTTTAAGCCTAAAAACGCAGGGATAAACAGCTTAATCCACCGTCTAGTTTACGAAATTCCGACACATCCAGGATGAGTGTACGGTACCCGGTTTTTTTGATCTTCGCCAGGGTACGCGGAAAGCCGGATGGAACCAGAACGGTCGAATTTACCCATAGCGAATTGGCCGCATAGCTTTCGTTGGCATCCACTTCGATTTTTTGAAACTCTGCAAAAGCGGGATGATTGATAAATTCACCGCTGATCAAGAGGTGGTTTTGCTCCAGGTAGGAGAGGCCGCTCTTCAGATGGAGCATCTCCTTCAGGGGAACTGTTGAACCAGTTATGCCATATCTTTCCAGAATTTCAATCAGCTGGTCAGCGCCCTGGGTATTGGTGCGTTGAGAAATTCCGATATAGTAATGCTGTCCAACCATCATCACATCCCCTGCATCCAGACTTCCCGGAGCTCGAATGGATTCTACCTGCTTGTAATACGACTCCAGGACAGATCTTATCTTTAACTTCTCTCCATTGCGTGAGCAGGCACCAGGATTTGTAACAATGGCGCACTCAGGAGTACATAGAGCCACATCTTCTACAAATACCGAATCGGGGAACTGCGAATCTGCTTCAAGCACCTCTACTTCAAGGCCACAGCTCCGAAGGGCATCCACATATTGACTATGTTGCTCCAAGGCCTTCAGAAAGTCGGGCCTGCCAAGAGAGGCCGAAGTAAGTCCGTCGATCATCTCCGGACAGGGTTTACGAACTATTGCATTTTTGAACATAGGTATTAGCGTTAGCAGGATTCTCTGCAAATGTTGGAATAATTTTCCTGATTTCCCGGCTTGTCACTTTTCAGATTTTTCTATCTTGTCGAATTAATTCACTCAACCCTATTCTACATGAAAACTACCCGAAGACAATTCATTAAAAAAAGCGGAGCCGCTCTGGCTTCGACTGCTTTATTAAGTCAAATGCCTTTAAATATGCTGGCATCCGGTCTTGCTGAAGAAAAGCTTTCTTTTGGATTCCAGGTTTGGACCATTCGAAAAGACCTATTAGCCGATTTTCCCGGGACACTTAAGAAGATGGCTGCAATGGGATATTCGGAGGTGGAAATGTGTTCTCCCCTGGGCTATTCTATGGCAGGGTTTAAATCCCTGAATGAGATGTCGGGTACTGAAATGAGAAAGATTGTAGAGGACGCGGGCCTGAAGTGCACCAGTTCACATTTTACCGATGCCGAACTACGTGATTCATTGGACAATCGCATTGAGTGGGCTCAGGAGATGGGCATGAAGCAGATGGTGTGTTCCATGTTCCGCGTTCCCAGGGAGGCCACCATGGACGACTGGAAAAAAGCGGCACAGGAACTTAATGTAATGGGAGAGAAGACTAAGGCAGCCGGGCTGCAGATGGCTTATCACAATCACCATTTTGAGTTTCAGAAGATCGATAACGAATTAATCTACCCCGTGTTGATGGAGGAGTTTGATCCGGAGCTGGTGAAGATGCAGTTTCAAGTTGCCGTAGTTAATATTGGTTACCTGGCTGCCGATTATTTCCGTAAATATCCCGGGCGTTTTATCTCTGCCCACTTGACCGACTATGCAGCTGACAATAAGACAGAGGTGCCTGTGGGACAGGGTATCGTTGACTGGGAGGATCTGTTTGAAGCAGCTAAAACCGGAGGAGTTCAGAATTATTTTGTGGAGATGAATCCTGAATCCTATGATGAGACCGCCAAATTTCTGATGAAGATCTAAAAACACATAAATGAAACATTCAAAGAAAGCATTGTTAAGGTCAATGATCATTGTTATGGCCACAGTTCTGTTATGGAGCTGTGGTCCACAGGCCACCCAGACAAGCGAAGCTCTCACCTCTTTGTCAAAGGAGATCAAGGAGGTTCGACCGGGAATCCTTGAGGGATATCTTGCATTTGAAGAGATGCCCAACAGCCTTCTGCTGGTTCCACCACCACCCGAAGAGGGTTCAGCTGCATTGGAGCTGGATATGGAAATAGCAGCAAAATATGTGGCAATGGAAGATGAGACCAGGAAGGCACAGGCTGCAAGCGATGCGGAACTCCATTTCCCTGAGGCAGTTGAAGCCTTTAATATGGTACTGGATCAGCGTATCACAGAAGAGACCACACCAATGGTTTATATGATCCTGCGAAGAACACTGGCGGATGCTGGGCTCTCTACCTATGCTGCCAAGGATCATTATCAGCGGGAACGACCCTTTATGGTGAATGGAGGTCCCACATGTACTCCGGAAGAAGAGGCAATGCTGAGAGAAGACGGATCCTATCCCTCGGGACATACGGCCATTGGCTGGGCCTGGGCTTTGATTCTTACTGAACTATTCCCTGGACAGGCCGATGTGATCCTGGAGCGGGGGAAGGAGTTTGGAATCAGCAGGAATATCTGCAATGTACACTGGTATAGCGATGTGCTGGCCGGACGCATGATGGGAGCCGCCGCTGTGGCCCGCCTGCATGCCAATGCAGATTTCCTGATTGATATGGAGGCTGCAAAAGCTGAAATACTACTTTTGCAAAGTAATTGATTGCCTATGGGCTTAACATACAAACAAGTTTTCGAAAATAACCGGCTTTGGGTAGCAGAGAAGAAGGCTTCAGACAGTGATTTTTTTTCGAAGCTTGAAGAGGAACAGCACCCGGACTACCTCTATATTGGGTGTAGCGACAGCCGGGTACCCGCTGAGATTTTTATGGGAGCACAACCCGGAGAGGTATTTGTTCACCGGAACATTGCCAACCAGGTTGCTCTTTCGGATCAAAATGCTCTGAGCGTGATCCATTTTGCAGTGGATCAGCTGCGGGTAAAACATATTGTTGTGTGCGGACACTACATGTGTGGTGGTGTTCAGGCAGCCATGGAACGTAAGCAGGATAGTCCGCTGGATCCATGGTTTGATCAGGTAAGGGAGGTTGCAGAGCTAAACCGCCTGGAATTGGAGCGTCTGAATGATGTGGGGGAGCGCTTCCGCAGGTTGGTGGAGCTAAATGTGGAAGCACAATGTCGCAATGTCCTTAAGCGTGAAGTGGTAAAGGAATCAATTAGAAATAACGGAAGTCCCACCTTGCATGGATGGGTATTTGATATCCATTCAGGAGGCTTGATCGATCTGGATTTCCAGTATGATCCGGATTCTATTTGACAGGAAGAGTGACCGTGAAATTAACACCTTCCCGGGTGTTCTGTGCCCGGATCTCACCTCCATGTTCCGATACGAGAGTGTAGCAGATGGAGAGTCCCAGCCCAGTTCCCTGTCCGGGATCTTTGGTGGTAAAGAAGGGATCAAAGAGCTGATCCAGATGCTCCTCTGCAATGGGTGGTCCGGTGTTGGAAAAGGAGAGGATTATGTCGTCACCCTTTATTCCGGTTGAAATGGTAATGATCTTAGACCGGGATGATTCCATATTCACTGCAAAGATGGCATTGTCAAGTATATTCATAATCACCTGATGTATCTTCTCGGGAAATACAGGGACCTGCTTCTCAAGCTTGTACTTTTTGATCATCTGTATATCATCGGAGGTTTTTGAATTCAGGAACATCAGCGTATTATCAATGGTCTCGTTCAGATTGGTCTCCACTTTTTTAGATCCACCCCTGTGGGAAAAGGTCATCAGTGCCTTCACAATCCCAATAGTTCTATCCAGTCCGTCGAAGGCCATTTTTGTTGCCTGCAAACAACGTTGCTGCTCATCTTCCCGGCCTTCCCAGTCGATTCCCTCCTGCAACTCCTTTACAATGTTAAGTCCTCCTGAAATGAAATTGAGTGGATTGTTTATTTCATGTGCAATGCCTGCAGTAAGTGTTCCTATGGAGGCCATTTTTTCGGATTGGACCAGGCGTTGCTGGGCGGCTTTCAGATCTTCTTTTTGCTTCTCCAGTAATATGCTTTTCTCCTGGATTTTTCTATAGGAGCGGATGACCAGGAACACAATGGTCAGCATCAGCAAAGAGAAGGTAACATAGCCGTAATTTGTGAGACGTTTTTGCCTGATTTTAAGATCCTTGAATTGATTATCAAGAGTCAGCCGCTCTATTTCGTTTTCCTTAGATTCCAGCTGCAAATAGATCCCCTGGTTAGCAAGTCGCTCTTTAAAACCGGCATTCTTCAGGCTATCATTCAGCTCCGTATATCTAATGTAGTGGGCAAGTGCCAGATCTGGATTTCCCTCGACAGAGTCGATTTTGAACAGATTCAGATAATATTCCTTGTACTGGGTGAGCCGCATATTTTCCTGGAGAGCGTGAAGTGTACTGTCAGAATACTGTTTGGCCATGTCGAGGTCCCGCTTTTCCAGGTAAGCTAAGGTCATTGAGTTATAGAGATTTGACAGGTGCTTGGGACTGTTTTCCTTTAGATCGTAAAAATTCTCCAGGTCATGGAATACCTCAAGGGCCTGTGTTCTGCGACTTGAGTAGAGGTGCACATCTCCCATATTGTAGTAGGCAAGAATCTCCTGCTGAATGCTCCCGATCTGGCGGGAAAGGTCAAGTGCTTCTTTAAAAAGGATGAGTGCAGTGTCCAACCTGGAGGTGTTCCCATAAACGGCAGCGGTAGCATTGAGGCCACTGATTATCAAGGAAGTATCATTTAAGGCCCTTCCGTATTCTGAGACCTGGGTGAAATATTCAAGGGCAGACCCAAACTGATCTATGTAAAAATAGTTGTTCCCGATGTTCATCAATGTA
>QMPQ01000022.1 GCA_003648635.1 Bacteroidota bacterium
AGCATCAGCACCGTGGAGAGCAGTGGTGCTGACCCTCCTGGTATGTAGAGTCCCACGCTACTTATTGGAACCGGTTTTTGCCAGCAGCGCACACCGGCTGTAGTAACGATGGTATCGTAATTATGTATCTGCTTTTTGTGGAAGGTCTGAATATTCCAGTGCGCCTCCTCTATAGCCTTTCTTAATTCCTTGCTCACCTCCCCTCTGGCAGCCTGAATCTCTTCTGCTGAAACTTCAAGGGATTCTGCATCATAATTATCAAATTCTCTGGTGTATTCACGTACCGCAGTATCTCCATTAGAAGCCACATCATCAATGATCTTTTGCACCTGATCTTCCAGGGTCGAATGATCTAAACGGGGTCTTTTGAGCAGATCGGACCATGCGCTCTTTTCAGGATTTCGAATAATGTTCATGCACTTTGTATTCAGATTAGACAATCATTTTTTCAATGGGAATAACCAGAATTCCCTGCGCACCAAGCTCCCTGAGGCGATCAATGACTCCCCAGAATTCCTTTTCGCTAAGCACCGAGTGAACAGAGCTCCACCCTGATTCGGCCAGGGGCATTACAGTAGGACTTTTCATACCCGGAATGATATCGATAATTTCCTGCAGATTCTCATTGGGTGCATTTAGCAGGATGTATTTGTTATTGGATGCAGCCATCACACTCCGAATTCTGAAGATCAGATCATCCAGTATAGCCTGTACCTCTGCATCAAGATTAGGATTGGCAATCACCACGGCCTCAGAAAGCATGATCACCTCTACCTCTTTCAATCCATTGCTAATAAGAGTACTTCCAGAACTTACAATATCAAAAATGGCATCGGCCATCCCAATGGAAGGAGCCAGTTCCACAGAACCACTTAATACATGTATATCCGCCTTGACTCCGTGCTCCTGAAGGTAATTCTGCAGTATGACCGGGTAAGAGGTGGCAATCCGCTTGCCGTTCAAATCCTCCAGGCTATGATAGCTTTCCGATTTAGGTATCGCTATGGAGAGCCTGCATCGGGAATATCCTAATTTTTCCAGCAGGTCTACCTTACACTCCTTCTCTGCATATTCATTCTCCCCTACGATACCGATATGAGCCACTCCATCCTGCACATATTGAGGAATATCATCATCCCTCAGGTATATTACTTCCAGGGGGAAAGTCTGGGCCACAGACCTTAGCTTGCGGGACCCGTTATTTAAAGAGATCCCTGCCTCCTTAAGCAGCAGCAGCGATTTCTCACTAAGGCGACCCGATTTCTGTATGGCAATTCTTATTTTTTCCATTAGGTAAAATTTAAACGAAAAAAGGTCTGCAGTATCTGCAAACCTCTCAACTTATTTTATCGGATTACAATGTACTACACAGGTTCTAACCACCGTCATGGTGATGGTGATGATGAACGCTATGTTGCCTGTAAAACCTCATTCCTTTAAAATGTCATGCAATATTAACTAATAATATGTAAACCTCAAACGGTTGAAGAGATTAATTTAATATTAAATCGCTCGAATATCTACCAAATCGATAGTAGAACACTTAGATATCCTTTAGCAGGATGTTAGAAGGAGACTCCCTGATGGCATGCAGAATATGATCATGGATCTTCGTGATCTTATTTAATTCATCAGACTCTGTCACAATCATATGATCGCCTCCCACCAGCTCCAACTGGTAATAAATATACTCCACGGTTATCCTGTTGATATCCACAGCAGGCTGGTAGGAACGGTCCTTGGGATTGTGTGCGGCCAGCTCGGACAGGATTCCTGCCTGTACCAGTTCAAACACCAGCTCATTTACCAGACGAAGAGGCATTCCCAGTTCATGGCTGAGCGCCTCCGTATTCCAGGGTTCAGTCCCATCTTCAAAGTTCCTGATGATCTGATAGGCGATAAGTAGTGTAAGGATTCGTTTGTTGTTGTGGCTTAGATTAAGCGCGTTCTCCTCAAACTCGTAGTTCTCAATATTCTGGTATGCAAAAGAGAGTTCGGCACCCATCAACACAATGAGCCAGGTAATCTGCAACCACATAAGAAACAGGGGGACAAATGCAATGGTCCCATAGAGGGTACCCCAACGCATCACGCCAATCTGCAGACCCTGATAAAGAGACTGGAAGAGAATAGCCACAGTACCTGCAATAATTCCTGCAGTCAGGGCATTTCGGAACTTCACCTTGGTATTGGGCATCACAATATAGACAATGGTGAAAAGTAACCACATGGAGAGATAAGGCACCGCTTTCATCAGGTTAACAACCAGGGGTTTGAGATATTCCAATTCTTCAGCAGTGGTTTGCATCTTTACCAGGAAACTTCCTGTAAGTCCTATGGCAAAGGGAGTCAGGATCATAATAGCCAGGTAGTCGGAAAACTTTCGTAGCATGCTGCGTGGCTTTCGTATCTGCCAGATATCATTGAAGGCTGCTTCAATATTGTTCAGCACCTGGATCACTGACCAGAAGAGGATCACACCACCAATACCGGCAATCACTCCCTCCCTGGTTTCCGATAAGAGATTGTCTACCATACCGGTCACCCACGTCATCACCTCCTCCTGATCCTGCATATTATTGTTAATGAAGCGATGCAGCATACCCTCAAATCCAAAGTTACGTGCAATGGCAAAAGCGATGGCAAAAATGGGCACAATGGAGAGCATGGTAAAATAGGTCAAACCAGCAGCTCTAACAGCGGCCCTATCCTCGAAAAAGCCCTTGAAAGCCAGGATGTATATCCTCAACTGCCTGATCAGAAAGATTCGGCGGCGGGATTTAGAGGTGAGGTCGTGCGACCAGACCTCCTCTTTGAAGAAAATCTTGAGCTTTTTGAGCATAGATTACCTTTGGAAAACAAATATAATAAACTTGCACGAAGGAACAGGGAAAAACTATCTTTGCATGAAAATTGAAAAATAAAATACTATGGCTTCCCTCAAAGAGCGTTTTACAAAATGGAAAGAGAAGAGATCCATCTGGCAGAAAGCCGGTGATATCCTGTTCTGGGTATTAATCATTCTGTTCCTGATTCCGGGTCCCCGAAAAGCCATTATGACCACCATGAACCGTGCTACTCTTCTTGTAAAGGCTCCCAGGATGATTGATGAAGACAAGCAGAAAGTACTTACAGATATGGATTATAACTGGACACTTGCCTGGGCTGAAAATGAACCCTTCTACTTCACTAATTTTAGGGAAGAGGTTGTATTTATCAACTTTTGGGCCACCTGGTGCCCTCCCTGTGTTGCCGAAATGTCCGAGATCGAGGAGCTCTATAAAAAGTATGGACATAGAGTGGCCTTTATGCTGGTGACCAGTGAGAAGCCCGAAGTGGTAAATGCCTTTATGGAAAAGAACCAGTACCAGATTCCTGTATTTTACATGGCTGGCATTCAAGCACCTGAAGCTTTGTCATTTAATGGTTACCCTACAACTTTCATAATCTCCAGGGATGGACATGTTGTAACTAAAAAGACCGGAGCTGCTAACTGGAACTCCAAAGCCACTCGAAAAATCTTCGAGGAACTACTTAACTAGTCTTCCGGTAGTTGGTAATGGCCAGAGTCAGTATCAGCGTGGCATAAATGCAGAGGCTGTAAAACTCCCGGCTGATATCCCGGAATTCTGAACCCTTTAGGAGGATCATTCGGATCACCTTCATAAAATAGGCCACCGGGTTCAGCAGATTGAGCTTCTGAGCCCACTGGGGCATACTTTCAGCAGGCGTAAACACCCCGCTCATCAGGATAAAGGTAAGCATAAAGAAAAAAGCCATATACATCAGCTGCTGCTGAGTATTGGAGATGGTTGAAAGAAAAAGTCCGATTCCCAGCACTGTCAGCAGGTAGACGCAGGTAAAGAGGAACAACAGCCCCAGGCTTCCCACAATAGGCAGTCCAAACAACAGCCTCCCTATCACCAGTCCAAATGCCAATTCAAACAGGGCGATAATCATAAAAGGAATTAGTTTAGCCATGATAAACTGGTACTTCCGAATGGGGGTTACATTGATCTGTTCGGTAGTTCCCATTTCTTTTTCCCTCACCAGGTTCAGCGCGGTGAGTAGCATTCCAATAAGAGTCACAATAATCACCAGGATTCCCGAGAACATATAGATTTTAAAATCGAGGAGCGGGTTGTACCAGTATTTGGGAATAATATCCAATGATATCAGTAAGCCAGATCCCTCCAGTCCAAACCACCTGGCTCTTACCTGTCCATTGAAATCGGCAATGATTTGGGTACAATAGGCATTGATCAGTCCCGCTTCCGTGGCATTTATGGCATTAACCACCAGCTGCAGGTCCGTTTCTTTTTCGCTGTAGAGCTTAAGCTCAAAATCGTGCTGCATATGGAGAATTACATCCACATGGTCGCTTGTCAGTTCATTTTCAGCCTCCTGGTAAGAGCCAGTGCTCAGGTTGATTTCAAAGAAGGGGGATGCTTCGAAGCGGGATACCAGAAGGCGGGATGCCTGGGAATAATCCTGGTCCACTACCGCCATGTTGATCCCTTTCATCTCCAGGCTGGCTGCATAGGTGAGCAAAATCATCTGCACCACGGGTACCACGAAGATAATGGGAAGCATCAGCCTGTTACGGAAGATCTGTTTAAACTCTTTTACCAGTAGTGTTGCGAGTATCCTCATATCTATGATACTAATTCAGTCTGATTTTAAACCTTTTTACGGCAGCCAGAATAAAGAAAATGGTCATCCCCAACAAGATGAGAGTCTCTTTCCATATGAAGGCAAATCCGGTCCCCTTCAGCATAATATTCTTAACAATCACAATAAACCATCTGGGAGGCATAATGGCGGAAAACCATTGCAACACTTTCGGCATATTTTCGATGGGAAAGATAAAGCCGGAAAGCAGGATGGAGGGCAGCATCAGTCCCAACAAACTTATAAACATAGCCATCTGCTGCGTCTTTACATTGGTGGAAATCAGGACTCCCAGGGAAAGGGCCAGGGTAATGTATAGCATACATATCAGCATCAGCAGCCAGAGACTTCCCCTTACAGGCACATCAAATACCAGGAATCCCAGCAGGACAATGGTCATAGCATTGACAAAGGACAACAACACATAGGGAGTTACTTTTCCCAGGATGATTTCACGCGGCTTCAGCGGCGATGCCAGCAAAAGCTCCATGGTCCCAAATTCCTTTTCCCGGGCTATGGTCACTGAGGTCATAAGTGCCGAAATAAGCACCAGGATCAGCGCCATCAGGCCGGGTATAAACATATAGACCCCTTTCATCTCCTCGTTGTAGAACATCCTGGATTTCATATTCACCGACCAGGGCACCTCCACATCCTGGTTCATGGATTGAAAGTAGGTCATCAGAACCCCCTGTAGATAGGTCAGCGAAAGCTGAGCCGTATTGGCATCTGATGCATCGGCAATCAGGTTAATAGCGGCCCTGTCTTCACGCAGCAGGTTCCGCTCAAAGCCTTCCTCAAAAACTACAACCACCCTGGCTTTTCCACTACGGAACAGTTCCCCGATCTCCTCCTCATGATCAATGTATCCGGCAGGTACAAAGTATCCGGATGAAAATATTTTTTGTGTGGCCCTGATAGAGGCCTGGTCCATGGACCGGTCCCAGATCCCCACCTTCACATCCCGAATCTCTGTGCTTACCACAAATCCAAAGAGAATTATCATCACAATGGGAAGCCCGAAAAGGATCAACAGGGTACGCTTATCCCTGAAGATGTGCTGAAATTCTTTTTTCACAAATCCAAAGAAGCGCTTCATGAGCGGGCCAGTTTTAGAAAGACTTCATTCATATTTACCGATTCATACTGCTGCTTCAATGCAGCAGGTGTATCCAAGGCATCGATCCGGCCATCCACCATTATCGATACCCGGTCGCAATATTCGGCTTCATCCATATAGTGCGTGGTTACGAACACAGTTATGCCTTCCTCGGTGGCGTCATGGATCATCTCCCAGAATTGTCTCCTAGTAATAGGATCCACTCCCCCGGTGGGCTCATCCAGAAAAACAATGGCCGGTTGATGAAAAATGGCCACCGAAAATGCCAGCTTCTGCTTCCATCCCAGGGGTATTTCCCTTATAAGCCTGTTTCGGACATGAGCAAGTCCCAGTCGCTCAAGCAACTGCTCCTCCCTGACAACAATCTGTTTTCTACCCAGTCCGTAGATCCCGGCATAGAGATGAATATTCTCAGACACCGTAAGATCCTCGTAAAGTGAAAATTTCTGAGACATATAACCAATCTTCCGCTTGATCCTTTCTCGCTCGCGATAGACATCATGTCCCGCTACACGAATTTCCCCGGATGTGGGATAGGAAAGTCCACATAGAATCCGCATGGCTGTGGTCTTCCCTGCTCCGTTGGCACCCAGGAATCCAAATATCTCTCCTCGCTCCACATGAAAGCTAAGGTGATCGTTGGCTGTAAAGGAGCCATACTTCTTCACCATGTCCTTCACCTCAATGATATGTTCGCGCACTTCCATCAGATATTATTTTGCTCGATCAGTCCCATAAACCGGTCCTCAATGGATGGAATTATCTTTTCCCACTCCAGAGAGGAGTCACCCCAGCCATCAATAATTGATTTTACATGGTCTGCATCCCTTTCCGACTGCAGGGTCACATGCAGCTGATCCCCGAATAGCCAGGCATGCATGCAGGCCTCCAGGTTCCGAACCTTTTCCAGGTATGCATATACCCCTTTGTGACTTCTTAGCGAAAAAAGTGCGGTTCCATCACTCCTGGAAGGCACGGAGGGATCTGTAATCTCCAGGAGCCTCCCCTTCTGGATCAGAGCTACACGGTCGCACATCTCTGCCTCATCCATATATGGGGTGGAAACCACTATAGTGATCCCCTCTTTTTGAATCTTCTTGAGCATATCCCAGAATTCCCGACGGCTCACCGCATCCACACCTGTAGTGGGTTCGTCCAGAATCAATATCTCCGGTCTGTGTATCAATGCGCAGGACAGTGCCAGCTTCTGCTTCATTCCTCCGGAAAGTTTCCCTGCCAAACGTTTTTTGAAAGGTGCTATCTGTTCATAGACATCACGGATCAGGTCGTAGTTTTCTTCCACCGTCGTCCCAAATACCCTGGCATAGAAGGCCAGGTTCTCCTCCACCGATAGATCCATATAGAGTGAGAAACGACCCGGCATATAGCCAATAATTTTTCTGACTTCTCGATAATCTTTCACCACATCATGTCCATGCATCAGGCAACGTCCCGCATCTGGTACCAGAAGGGATGCCATAATTCGAAAGAGCGTCGATTTTCCTGCCCCATCGGGACCGATTAATCCAAACAGCTCCCCATCCTGCACCTCAAAGTCTACCTGACGAAGTGCCTGTACAGTATCAAATGAAATATCGATATGGTCTATGATCAGCGACATCCTTATGCAAATTCATTAAAAAATTACTTCACCGGGCATCCCTATTTTCAGGCTGCCATCGTTAGGGACCACCACTTTTATGGCATAGACCAGGTTAACACGCTCCTCCCTGGTCTGAATTATCTTGGGAGTAAATTCGGCTCGTGGAGAGATCCAGCTTACAACTCCAGTAATCTGCTGCAAGCCCTGTTCTTTGTCAAAACTAACCGTAACGCTCCCTCCTGTCTTTATTGAACTTAGCTGATCGCCTGATACATAGGCCCGAAGAATCAGCTCCTCCATATTTGCCATCTTAAAAAGAGGCTGACCCGGGGCTGCCATCTCGCCCTGTTCTTTGTACTTGGTAAGCAGGATGCCGTCTATGGGATTTTTAATGGCACATTTAATCAACTGGTCCTCCACCTGGCTGATCTGAACCTGCAGGGTTCTGCGTTCCGCATGGACAGCGTCTTTCTGGGATGCAGTTGCAACCATCTGCGCCTCCAGCAAGGCCACCTGCCCATTGATATCATCCTGTTGTTTGGGAGTTGCGGCTCCTCCTTCTACCAATTTCTCCACCCTCTTTTGTTCCCGTTTCAGGTTATCCATTTGCACCCTGCTGGCAGCCAGCTGGGCATCCAGGGTATGGATTCGCGAACCCAGGGAGGAGAAACCTGATTCCAGGCTGAGTTTTTGAAGATAGAGTTGTGTGGTATCAATATTCACCGACACCTGTCCGGCTTGAAGGCCAGCACCCTCAACGGGGAGAAATGAGATGATTCTTCCACTGGATTCAGCGGAGACTATCACTTCAATGGCTTCGAAGTTTCCATAGGCATCGGAACTATCTGCTTGTTGCTTACAGGCCACAAGTGACAGGAACAGGACTGGGAGTAGATATTTCGTATAATTCATGGCTGTGGATTTTTATAGGTTACCCTGTATGGTTAAATAGTTGGCCTTGGACTGCATAAGCATCACCTGATGGGTTGCCAGGGTGATCCTTGCCAGACTCTCTTTATTTAGTTCTGTGATATAATCTGTGGCAGTTATGGTCCCATTGTCCAGTTGAACGGCTGCCTTCTCGGAGATCTTATTCTGAAGCTCCAGTACCTGCTGATCCAACTCCATGGTAAGTCTGTATTGCTCAATACTGGCCTCCTCCTGGACCTTCAGGGACTCTATTTCCTTGTCAAATGAAGCGCGCTGTGTTTGCAAGATCTGTTGCTGATAGCCAATCAGCTGCTTCTCTCTCGATGTGTTGTTCCAATCCCATATCTTCCACTTAAACCCGGCTCCAAGCATATAGTAGGTGTCCCAGGTTTCACTCAACATATTATACCCGGGTTTGCCGTAACCAGTCTGTCCAAAAGCATAGAGTACCGGCATACGCTTCTTTTCCACCAGCTCCTTCCCGGCCTCCATAGACTTATGTTTCAGATCGAAGAGCTTTAATTCGGGACGATTTATGCCTGATTCCTCTACTCCCTCAAACTGAGGTTTTTCCAATATAGCATCCACACCCAGTCCGTCTCCACAGAGTACCCTCAATGCACCCATATGTGATTTTTTACGTGAATCAAGCTCAATCACGGACTTCTTCATCTTTAACTTCTCCACTTCTATCACATGCAGTTCGGTTTCAAGCACGCTCCCATGGGTAACAGCAGTCTTAACAGTTTTGTATCGTTCCTCCAAAATCTGCAGGTGAATTTCCAGGTTTCGCCTGTTTTCCTGCAAAAGCAAAACGGCGAAATAATACTGGTTCACTCTGCCCTTCAAGCGGTACAGGTCCACCTCCACCTGCTGCAGGTCAGCAGCCATAAGAGCCTCCTCAAGGGTCTTCTTTCCCCTGGAAATCCCTCCGTCGTATATGTTCTGAATAATGTCAAGGTTCAGACCATACTGGTCATGCGGAACCTGTGGAAATTCTGCAGGAATGTCAGGATCGGTCAATGTTACCTCAACCACATCGGACTGGTAACTTAGCTTACCATTCAGATCCAAAGAAGGATACCAGGTGGTAGATACCTGATCGATCTTTGTTTCTCCCATCTCCTGTATTACTTCCAGATCTCCCAACCGGGGGGCATGATCCCTGGCCATCTTCTGGCATTCAAACAGGGTAAGGGATTCCTGGGCCAGTACAACTCCTGAAAGTACCAGTGCAAATAAAAATAATATTGTTCTCATCCGAATTGATTTTAACTCAGTAACTGCTTCATCAGCTGAGGTATGATTTTTTTACGCTCCTTCATCGCCACGATATAAGCTTCATTGTCACCATTATAGAGGATATCCAGAACCACTGGCTTGGCTGCAAAGGGAAAGATGCAGAGGCTGATAAGGTTCAGGATGACCTGACGGGAATCCATGCCACCGGTAACTTTTATAACTCTCTCCTCTTCCATTTTCTTCAAAGCAAATGCAGGATTGATTCCCATCTCCTTCATAATCTGTGGCATTCTATCCTGATTGGAGGAAAGTTCCTGCAGAACAAAAATGGAGATCTGTGGATTTTCGATCATGGTATCAATAACAGTTTCAACCAGGGCCGGAATATACTCCTCGAAGGAGATGTCGGAGTGCAACATGGCAGCCAGGTTGGGAACAAAACGCCCCATTGCTTTCCGAAACACCGCCTCAAACAGCTGGTCCTTACTTCTGAAATAGTAGTTCAGCAGAGTACGGTTGATCCCGGCATCATCGCCAATATCCTGCATGGAGGTCCCTGCCTTCCCCTTCTGGTAAAACAGTTTTTCGGCCGATGCAATAATCTTTTCTTCGGTTTCAGTTTGAAGTGCCATAACTTGAATAAGGTGTTTACGGAAGCGTTTAACGCTTTAGTCAAACTATTTCGTAAAAGTATAATCTTTTCCTAATCATGTCAAGTTTTTATTGGAAAAAATAAATAAATCGTATCTTTCGGCCCGTTGAATTTAGCATACAATGGCATATTAAAACACTATCATACAATAACTTAACTATGAAAAAGATCCTATTTTTTATCCCACTTTCAGTACTAATTTCCTGTCAACCAAAATTTGAAGAGGAGATCACTGTTCCAGAGATTGAGGGACATATTGCTTTTATGGCCTCCGATGAACTTAAAGGCCGCTATCCTGGTACTGCCGAGGACCTGCAGCTTTCCGAGTACCTGGCCATGGAGTTTAAAAAAGCGGGACTTCAGCTCTATGAGAAGACTGGGATACAACATTTTGATATTGTACAGGAAATAGAGGCAGGACCTGCCAATCGTTTCCAGATGGGTGAATCAGAACTAGTGTTGGACACGGACTACTCCCTCCTTTCATTCAGCAATTCGGGAGAGGCCAAAGGTGAAGTGGTTTTTACCGGATATGGATTTCAGATTGATGAAGATGAGCTCCAATGGGACGATTATGCTTCCATGGATGTTGCCGGAAAATGGGTGATGATCCTTCGGGGTGTACCCGGTGCACAGGAAGCCACCTCTCCCTATGTGAATTACAGTGAAGACAGGGGAAAAGCACTGCTGGCCTCCGATCAGGGTGCCGCAGGTGTGATCTTTGTTTCGGGCAGCTCCTTTGACCCAAAGGATCAGCTGGTCAAGTTAAAAGGAAAACAGCATCCTCTTTCTATTCCTGCTGTGCATATGAGCCGTAATGCAGCCGATCAGCTACTTACAACAGCAGGATTGGACAGTTTGTCCGTTATTGATGCTCAAATGACCACTGTGCTTCAAGCTTCATCCTTTGCCACAGGCATAGAGGTGGATATTACAGTGGACCTCCATCCCAAAAAAATGGAAACTTCCAATGTAGTCGCTACGCTGAAAGGATCAGATCCCGCACTGACGAATGAGTATGTGGTAATCGGTGCCCACCACGACCACCTGGGTATGGGCGGACCCGGAACCTCCTCACGTATGCCCGATACAGTCGCCGTACATTATGGCGCAGATGATAATGCCTCTGGTGTGGCTGGTGTACTGGAAGCCTCTGAATGGCTAAGCGCCCAGAAGCCTGCTCGCAGTGTGCTTTTCGCGACTTTTGGTGCAGAAGAAATGGGACTAATCGGATCCAAATACCTGGCGGAGAATGCCCCCATAGATATGGAAGCAATACAGGTAATGATTAATCTGGATATGATAGGAAGGCTCAATAAAGAAAGACAGCTTCAGATTGGCGGAGTAGGCACTTCATCCGGATTTAAAAACCTGCTCGATTCGATCAATAGCAATTATGGATTCGATCTGAAATATGCCAACGAAGGGTATGGTCCTTCCGATCATGCCTCCTTTTATGCCAAAGATGTGCCGGTACTCTTTATCTCCACCGGGCCTCATGCCGATTACCATACACCGGCCGACAATATTGCAGCCATCAACTGGGAGGGGACACAGGAGGTGATCTCATATGCAGCCGAAGTAGCTGCAGCATTGGCCAACCAGGAGGAGCGCATCGCCTTTTCTGAAGCGGGACCCAAAGTGAAGGGTTCATCGCGCGGTATGCGGGGAGGAATCACCCTGGGGCTGATGCCCGACATGATCTACGATGGAAACGAGGGTATGCCGGTGATGCTTGTGACTGAGGGAAAACCAGCTGCAGTGGGCGGTATTCAGAAAGGAGATATCATTGTCTCCATTGAAGGCAAGAGTGTTGGAAATGTATACGACTACATGAGCCGGCTGGGAGATCTGAAAGAGGGGATGTCCATTGTTGTTCAGGTAAAACGCGACGACGACCTCATTGACCTGCTTATAAAAATCTAAATACAATTAAATATTGCATTATGAAGCTAAAGAAAGTATTGTTCTGGGTGCTCGCAGTGATCATCTCGCTGGCCGCCATGTTTTACCAGCGAATGACCGGGCCCACATACCCGAAAAAATATGAAATAAGTTATCAGAACGAGGAATATGGTTTCTCCCTTCCACGTTCCAATAATGGAAGACCCGGCGCTTACCCGGTAGAAATTGAGCTTCCCGAAGCCTTTTCTGCTAATCTGGTCTGGCGACTCTTCCCTTCAGAAGATCCCTGGAGTACCCAGGAAATGGTAAGAGAGGGAGATCTTCTGGTTTCAAGCCTCCCCCATCAACCACCAGCCGGTAAAATTGAATTCCACCTGGAATTAATGGCCGATGGAAAAATCATTGATTTGGGTGATGGGGAGAATGTGGTCATCCGGTTCCGTGGTGATGTACCTGCCTGGGCACTGATCCCCCATGTTTTGATGATGATACTGACCGTTATCTGGTCCATGGCCACCATTATCTTTGCACTGGCCAACATGCCCTCCTATAAAAGGCATGTGGGAGTAACCCTTATCTTCCTGCTGATCGGTGGATTTATCCTCGGCCCTGTTGTTCAGAAGTACTCTTTTGGACAGCTCTGGACCGGATGGCCACTGGGTGAAGATATGACCGATAACAAGGTGCTTTTTGCACTCCTAGCATTCCTGCTTGCCTGGTTCCTGAGGAAGAAGTCCTACGGTAAGTGGCTGGCCATTGGCGCGGCCCTGGTTATGCTGGCGGTCTACCTGATTCCCCACAGCATGGGCGGATCTGAGCTGGACCGTGAGTCTGGCGAGGTGGTTACAGGATCGCTAGCAGTATTAGCCGGGAGAATCGGAATAAAACGAATCTCTTAAGTCAAGGCTCCCCAACAATGCAAAAATACCAATGTAAAGTCTGTGGCTATGTCTACGATCCAGAAGAGGGTGATCCCGATAGCGGTATAGCTCCCGGGACCTCTTTTGAAGATATTCCTGAGGATTGGTACTGTCCTGTCTGCGGTGTATACAAAAACGACTTCGAAGCGGTAGAATAGGTACTAGGTACTCCTTGGAGCCTGTTTGAGCATTTCCAGGAGAAAGAGCCAGAATTTATCCACTGTGTCGATGCGAATTCGTTCATCCGGTGTATGGGCACCCTTGATGGTAGGACCAAATGAGATCATATCCAGGTCTGGATATTTCTGCAAAAAAAGTCCGCACTCCAATCCGGCATGGATTGCCTTCACATCTGGTTCTTCACTGAATAGCTGCCTGTAAATTTTCTCCGATACCTTTAGCACCTCCGAGGAAGTGTCGGGTTTCCAACCTGGGTATCCGCCTGAATGTCTGACGCTTGCACCCATCAAAGTAAATAAGGCGCCCATGCGGTCAGCAATATCCTGCTTGGCCGACTCCACACTGCTTCGTTGACTGGTAACGATCTCCAGGGCATCCTCCCCTGTTTGTCTGATGGAAGCCAGGTTCGAGGAGGTCTCTACCAAACCAGGTATTTCCTGACTCATGGAAATGACTCCGTGGGGGCAGGCATAAAGGGCATTGAAAAGTCTTCGCTGAAATTTCCTGCGCATGGCAAACTCAGGAGTCCCCTCCTGTTCCATGGTCATGGTAAAGTCAGGCTCCGTTAAAGCCAACTCTCCCTTAATGATCTGGACAAAAGACTCAAAGTAAACCCTGATCAGCTCAAGGCTGCCTGGAGGGACCAAAATCAAAGCTTCCGCCTCCCTTGGGATGGCATTCCTTGCCTTTCCTCCATAAATGAATGAAAGCCTGATTTTAAAACGTTGATCGGCATTCCAGAGAAAGCGGTTCAGTATCTTAATGGAGTTTCCAAATCCCCTGTGGATTTCATCCCCGGAGTGTCCTCCCTGCAAACCACCTACACGTACCCGAATAGCCATCCAATTTCGCTTGATCCTGACCGTTTTAAACCTGAATGTAGCCACCGTGTCGGTTCCACCGGCACATCCGATAAAGATCTCACCCTCATCCTCCGAATCCAGGTTCAGCAATACCCTACCCTGGAGGAATCCTGGTTGCAAGCCCAGTGCCCCTGTCATACCACTCTCCTCATCTATAGTAAAGAGACATTCAAGCGGACCGTGTTCAATGGTCTTAGAAGCCAGAACGGCAAGTGAAGCAGCAATCCCGATTCCATCATCAGCTCCCAGGGTGGTTCCCCTGGCTTTGATCCATCCATCTTCCATATAAGCCTGAATGGGATCCTTATAAAAATCATGCTTCACATCGGCATGCTTCTCACCCACCATATCAGCATGAGATTGTAGAATAACTCCCTTCCTGTCCTCCATACCATCTGTTGAAGGCTTGGAAATCAACAAGTTACCCACCTGGTCCTGTTTGTATTTCAGCTTGTATTTTTTCGCAAACCCGATCAGGTAAGCAATAATTTGATCCTCTTTTTTGGATATCCTGGGAATGGTAAGTATCTCATCGAAATAAGCCCAGACCTCCTTAGGGTTAAGCTCAGTTATTTTTTGCATAAACGGATCGAATAGTTGGCTTTATGTTTTGCAATATCTTTTGTCTCAATTATGGTCTTCAGGCACAAAAGAGACTGAATAAAATTCTACTTTCGCAAAGATAACATTTCATCCTACCTCACGCTAAACTGTTTATGAACATGCAGAAACGAACCATTGTAGCACTTCCCGGGGATGGCATCGGGAGGGTTGTACTTGAAGAGACCATCAGAGTACTTGAAAGTGCGGGATTTAAGGCCGATTATGTTGAAGGAGATATCGGCTGGGAATTCTGGAAAAGCGAAGGAAATCCCCTGCCCGATCGCACCCTTGCCCTGTTGGAAAAACATAAAATAGGTCTGTTCCGTGCTATTACCAGTAAGCCCAAGGATGCAGCGGCAGCTGAGCTGGACCCTTCGCTCCATGATAAAGGGCTGATCTATTCCAGTCCCATTGTGGGTCTCAGGCAGCATTTCAACCTGGATGTCTGTATACGGCCTTGCCGGACCTACAAGGGTAACCCGCTTAACTTCATTCGCAGGGGAGCCGGAGATACCATAGAGGAACCTGCTGTTGATGTGGCCATCTTCAGACAGAATACCGAAGGGCTCTACGGAGGTGTGGAGTGGAGCAATCCACCCGACATAGTGTACCAGGGACTCTCCTCACACCCCAAGTTTGTGAAAAACTTTGGCGATGTTCCCGTGGAGGAGCTTTCCATTTCCACAAGGATTTTTACCAAAAAGGCCACAGAGCGGATTCTGAGAGCTGCCTTCGAATATGCCCGGAAGTTTGGATATAAGAGTGTTACGGTTTGTGAGAAGCCCAATGTGATCCGGGAGACCTCAGGAATGATGTACAAAATGGCCCAGGAGATCCAGGCCTCAGATTTTGCCGAGATCGAACTCTGGAACACCAACATCGATGCACAGATGATGTGGCTCACCAAGAATCCCGAGAACTATGGCGTCATTGTGGCCGGAAATATGTTTGGAGATATTGTTTCCGATGGATTTGCAGGTTTGATCGGGGGACTGGGTTTTGCGTGCAGTGCCAATCTGGGCGAAGAGGTCTCAGTCTTTGAACCCACACACGGATCGGCCCCCAAGTATGCTGATTACCCTGTGAGTATTGTTAACCCCATAGCCATGATGGAATCGGCCTGCATGATGCTGGATCATATCAATGAAGCGGAGACCGCACAGCGAATAAGGAAGGCCATTGCCACTGTTATACAGGAAGGAAAGGTCCGTACCTACGACATGATGAAAATGACCGGACGGGCCGATGTGATTGAAAAGGGCGCTGCCTCTAGCAGGCAGATGGCTGATGCTATTATTGCAAAACTCTAAGTATGGAAACTATCAAAAAAGAAGTGTTACAACTCTGGCCAGAGCTGGAGTGGATTGGGAATATGGATCTTCGCCATAAAACGGCAAAGGTATGGGAGCATGCTCTGGAAAGGAGCGTGCTAACTCCAGATGATCTGAACAGAATCCCCTTTACCCTCTTGTGCGGACCCGATCTGAAGGTCACCTTTATGGATCACAAACGCTCAGTGGTTCATATTGCCCGCGACAGTGGTAACAAGATGAATGAGTTTTACGGTGAAGAGCTACCCGTGGATATAGATGTGCTGATTGCCGGTGCCATCCTGGCCGATGTGGGCAAGCTGCTGGAATATGTGCTGGACGAGAATGGAAAGGCAGTACAAGGCTCCTATGGCAAGTACCTGCGTCACCCCTTCTCAGGGGTAAGCCTGGCCGAAAGTTGTGGTGTTCCACCAGAAGTATGCCATATAATCGCGGCTCATGCAGGTGAAGGAAATATGGTCAAGCGAAGTACAGAGGCCTTTATCGTTCACCATGCCGATTTTATGACCTTTTTGCCCTTTAAGCAGAGAAGTCAAGCTTAAGTAAAGCCTTGAAAAATGAAATACCGCTTCCTTGCGGGGATTTGCATTGTATGCTCGTCTTTGTTTTGGGGATGCAGTCAGCCAGAGCCACAGACTACTTCTATTGAGGGGATCTGGGTCTGCACACTGGAAACAGCCCTGGATTATCCTGAGAGCAAGAGGATCACTGCCCTGTTAATTGGTGAAGGCAATGGTGGAATCATTGAAGCCAGGGGCTGTATTATGTGGGACGGCAGTTATCTTTATCCCTGGAATCTGGAACAAGCATCTTTTAGTGATTCCACACAAACCCTCACCTTAGTAGATGAGGATGGCGATCGCTACGAAGGGATTCTTGAATCGGACCAGCATACCATTCGCGGATATTTCTGGTCGGGCGATCCCGGGCAAAACAAACCCATCGATACCGTTGATTTTATCAGGGCAGATCCACAACTGGCGCAGACGCTTTTTTATCCGCGTCTGCCCGGACCAAATGGACATACTGCATATACATATAAATCGCCAGAAGCCTTAGAAGACGGACTGGAAGTAGCTAATATCAACACTTTCACCGGGGATAGCCTTGCCCTTTATGCCCTTCTGTCGAACATTATTTCCCAGGATTACGGAAGGCTGGAATCATTATTGGTAATGAAAGATTCCCAGCTTGTTCTGGAAGAGTATTTTTATGGTTATGACAAGAGTCATCTCCACAACATACACTCGTGTACCAAGAGCATAGCTTCTTTGGTGCTGGGGATTGTGATGGAGCATTACGAAGATGTAGAGCTTAGCCTCCCACTGTTTGATTTTTTCCCGGAATACGACCACCTGGCCATAAATGGCAAAGAGCTCATCTCCGTGGAACACTTGCTATGCATGACTGCAGGATTTCCGGTGGATGACACGCCGGGATGGGTGGATCTGGACGACCAATTGCTGAATATCCTTAGCCGGCCACTGGCTGAAGTTCCGGGCGAAATATTTCAATACAATAACAATAACTCCATATTGCTGGGAGGAGTTCTGCAGAACATTACCGGAGAACCTGCTGATCAACTGGTTAAGAAGTACCTATTTGATCTCATGGGTATCTCCAGCTACCAATGGGCTTATGTGGACGGACTACCTCAGTGCCACAGCGACCTTCAAATGTTACCACGGGATATGGCAAAAATAGGCCAGTTGGTATTGAATGACGGCAGGTGGGGAGACCTGCAACTGGTTCCGAAGGAGTGGATACAGGAATCGACCAGGCCTCATCTGGCAGAAAGTGAATACTTCGATTATGGCTATCACTGGTGGCTCCGTTCTGCCAGCAACAAAGCCTGGTGGGACAAGCCAGAAATCAGGTCAAATGCGGGACATGAGATGGTCATTGCCTTGGGATTTGGCGGGCAGTATATCATGATCATCAGAGACCTCAATATGGTAGTAGTCACCACTGCAAGCGACTATTCAAATGGGCACATGGCACGCAGTAAGATACCCTTGGTCATCGAAAAGTTTATTCCCCTTTTTGAATAGTAGTTTAGTAACTATTAGTCCTCAGCTTCAAGCAGCTGGTCCAGCTTCTTCCTGGTAAACGGGTTGTCACCAAGTTCCAGGGCCTTCCTGAATTGCTCCTTGGCCTGCAGCGTATCGCTCTGATTTAAATGAAAGTCCCCCATGGAATCATAAACATTTGCGCTAGCAGAGTAATTTTTAATATTCATTTCAAACATTGCACGGGCTATGTTCGGCTTATTCATGTTCATAAAATTATATGCCAGAGAGTTCACATCAGGTTCCGGAGGGAGTACCGCGTAGCCAAAGTGCTTCGATACCAGTCCATAATGGTCGTCAAGAGCCTCAATGAGCTCTTTGGGATCATCCTCAGCGTCCTCTTCAAAAAATCTGTCCAGGCCCTTTAACCTGTACCAGGGGAACAAGAAGCGAAGGGCGTCGTACTCTGTTATTAAGGGAACGCTTCCATGGTCGTCGTCGTCATAGTACTTCCATGCAAATTCCAGGGGTGAATCCTGTTTTTCTTCAAGTTTTTCGATAAGGCTTAGAATGGAACGGATGTGGTTGGAAGAACGTGCTGTATCCTCCCTCACCCTTTCAATATCCATGCCTTCCTCCATGGTATTGGCAACACCCATAAACAGGGCCCTGCCTTCCAGGGACTTATCCTCCAGGACAGCGACGGCCTTATTTACCAGCAGCCAATCGTCCCACCACATACTTGGATCAATGGCCACATAATTATTGAAAAGGTGGGCTTTGCTAAACAGCGCATGCATAGCAGTGAGTCCGCCAAAAGAGTGCCCCACAAAGGTCCGGTATCCGGTAACCGGGTACTTCTCCTCCACGTAAGGGATCAGCTCTTTCTCCATGAATTCCAGGAACTTATCTCCTCCACCAGATGTCACAACAAAACTACTGTCCCCAAACATCTCATCCACATGGGTGGGAGTCAGGTCCCGCGTCCGGTCGGTATTTGGAATGGCAACCACCACCATCTTGGGCACAATGCCATTTTGCCCCAGGTTATTCAACAATCCGGTCACAGCATGAAAATGACCGGGGCCATCAAGCAGGTAAAGTACCGGATAGCTGGTTTCGCCAAAGATTGCTCCAGTGGTATTGTCCGGAACATGCACCCAGATATTCCGGGTCTCATCCAAAATCTCCGAACGCAGGCTATCCATCTTCCCGATTACAATTTGATCTGAGTCTGATACTTCCGAAGGAGAAGCATCCCGGTTCTGACAGGCTGCCAGCAGGAAGGCTGCAGCAATAAGCAAAAAGAAATTTTTCATAGTTAGGTATCGTTTAGTTTATCGTGTAAACCCACCGTCTGACGGAGGTGATGTAAATTTGACTCCGTCGAGCTCCGCTTTGCTCCGGATGGCTCCGGTTGCCTCCGGTTGGCTATGCCGTTGATTTGTTACATTTCGTATACATCGACCAGGGTATCGATTTCACGAAAACAGGATGTAACAACTTTGTTACTTATCACGTTTTTGTTACTTTACTACACATTTCAATTTTTTCACCGGTGCAGTATAACGTCATTATTATCAATAATATAGAAGCCTCATAGTAAAAGGGGTGTAAGTTTTTATAAGTAACAACAATGCGAAAAAGTCACAGCTTTGTTACATCGTGAAATCTCAAAATGACTATCTCCCATATAAATTCGAACAGAGAATTAAAGAACGTAAAGCGGAACAAGACCGCTCTGATTTCACCCTCTTTTAGCTCATTTAGAGGCTTGTGATATTTAAGCCACCTCCCGGATGGTTCCGTCCTCATTATAGTAGAGGTAAATCCACGCAGATGGAGCTTATTTGCTTATTAAGTTATTTATTTTCTGCCGTTAAGGTTCTTTCATTTACAATAAGCCCATTCACATCGTAATGAGTAAAACTAATATGGGGCAGATCCTCCTTCCTGTATACCTCCACTGCCAGGAAACCCCCATTCACCCTCAGAAACTGGTGTTCAGGACGCCAGTCATCCTGATTCCACCCCTGGGCATGTGAATCACTGGAGGGGCCTTGTGAAAACTCCAGTACGCCGCTTAGGGTATCTTTTGAAACATACTGCCAGTGCCTGTCTCCGTTCACCACAAATACACTGTGTTCCCCAAGAAAATCCCTAAGCCATTCTCCCTCTGTCTCAAAGGCTTTGTTTGAATGATTATCATTCTTGCCCATGCTCCTGTCGGGGCCTATAACAGGGGTAGGTGATAACAGTATCTTGAATGAAGCATCGGATTGGCGAATAGTCTCCATAAACCACTCTTTCTGCTCCTTTCCCCAAATGGTTTTTTCCGGTCCGTCCGGAACCCAGTTATCACTTCTGAACTCCCTTCCTTCCACCATCCAGATCTGGAGGTCCTTTCCCCAGCGAAAGGTCCGGTAAGGTTGTCCCTCCAGAGGAACCTGCTCATACCAGATCGCCACTCCATCGGTAAAGCTTAGCTCTCCAAATGGCCCTATGCCTGGTGATGCATCATCACTCATGGTGTCATGATCATCTTTTTGCTGGTATATGGGAGTGCGGGCATAGAACTCCCTTACAGAAGACCAGGAATTTATGGCATGCCATTTATGTCTGGCCAGGGCAACACTGCGGGCCATGGGCCCGGGCTTATCGTAATAGACAAAATCACCTGTATGACAATGAAAGTCAGGCTGAAGCTTTAACATGGCATCATAGATCTTAAATCCCCTTTGAGCGTCGTCATAATCCCAGAAATACTGACAGGAACTGGAGGTAAAGCTTACTGGAAAAGCCTCTGTTTCGGGAGGTGCGGTCAGGAAACGACCTGAAATCTCCGACACGGGCGATTCCTCGTCTTTCCTGCCCAATATAGTTACCTTGTATAAGGTATGCGGCTGCAATCCATCCAGTTTTAACTTATAGGTAAAGTCCTTGTAGGCAGAGACATATTCCCAGTCGCTTGCTATGATATCTGATCCGGCTGAAAGTTGAATTCGTACCTGACCCATAGTTCCTTTCACAGCTCCATCCATCTCCCCCACCGGAATGTTATCATTAAATTCCAGCGGACTTCTCATGGGAGCCCCTTTGCGCTCATGATGTACCGGCACTGTACTATCCCATGCGCATAAGCGGGTCCAGATAACTACAGAATGATCGCTAAGCTCACCTATCTTAAAGCCTGTGGTGAAATAGACGCTATCAGTATCCTGTGCCTGCCCAGCCTGATTTAAGAGTAATAGAAGGATAGCTATTAATGATATTCTTTGAATCATGGAGTATTCTCTACTTAAAAATAGCTACGAACCGCTCTCCTTCCGAATTTCCGTATGCCCTGAACATCCCACTTGTATTGGTCACCATGGCAGGACGGCCAAATTTATCAAGACAAATGACGCCCCCGTCTCCACCCTCTTCTACCAGGGTAAGTTCCACTACCTCACTGGCAGCACGCTCCACATCATAGCCTTTATATTGCATTAATACGGAAATCTGGTGGGCCACTGTCCAGCGGATAAAATACTCTCCATGACCAGTGGCAGAAACGCCACAGGTGGCATTGTTGGCATAAGTGCCAGCACCAATAATAGGTGAATCCCCAATGCGCCCGTACTTTTTATTGGTCATCCCTCCTGTGGATGTTCCAGCGCAGAGGTTACCTGCCTTATCAAGTGCCACACAACCCACAGTTCCATGCTTCTCCCTGACAACCGCTTTCTGGAAAGATTCAAAACGCTTCTTGGTATAGAAGTAGGAAGGATCTACAATCTCCAGTCCCACCTGCTCAGCAAAAACCGATGCACCGGGGCCGGCCATCATCACATGTTCCGACTGCTCCATCACTGCCCTGGCAGCCGAAATGGGGTGTCTGATATCAGTTACACCTGCCACGGCACCCGCATTGAGATCCTGACCGGTCATAATGGACGCATCAAGTTCATTTTTCCCCTCGCTGGTAAAAACAGCCCCTTTCCCTGCATTGAAAAGGGGATTGTCCTCCATACAACGAATCACTACCTCCACCGCGTCGATGCTCATACCTCCCTCTTTCAACACATCCAGTCCCAGTTGCAGGGCACTATCCAGGGCGTGCTTAAACATATCCTGGTAGGGCTCCGGCACACTCTGGAAATTCATATTGCCGGCACCACCGTGCAGCACCAGGGCATATTCATAAGGTTCCGGATCGGCAGTGATTCCTGCAGTCTGGTCCGCAGGGGCCTTGCATGCTGTGAAGAAAATGGCCACAAAGCCAAGGATGGGAAACAGCTTACGGTAGTTCATAGTTTTAGTTTTTGGGGTATAAAAAAACTCTCCCGAATTTATGAAAAATCCGGGAGAGAATATAACTGTTATCTGTCAGATTACTCGGCGATTGGCTGTACCGGGTATACGGCCATAATCTTCTTCACAGAAACCGGGATTGATTCATCCCGGTTTTTGGGATCTTTATCTATCGTTTTGGTGCCAATCCCTTCCCAGATCAATTTTTCTGTGGTTTTATCGTAAATATCGCACACTAAAGTTCCTTCCACATAGTCATATTCAGAATAAGTGGTTGTGGAGTGACCTCCACCCCAGCCCCAGCCGGGTCCGTAGCCATAATATCCCCCGTAGCCTCCTCCATAGCCTCCTCCCATCGAGGATGTATGAGCTGTGGTCTGGGTCTTCTGTTGTGCTACGATAAAAAGGGCAACTACCAAATCACCTCCATCTTCTACAAATTCCATTCCGCGCGCTTTAAATTCAGCGCCGAATGCACTTTCAATTCTTCTCTTGTCTAAATCATTTATTAGCTTATCACTGTCCTCAAGCCAACCATAATATTCAAAGGTCTTGTATTGAGTGAAGTCAACTGTAGGGTCGAAGTCAGAGACTACTTTTATACTACTGCAGCCACTTAAAACAAATGCTGCCATAAGGATTACTAATACGTTTTTTTTCATTGCTTTCTTTTTTTTTAGGATATTTTCAAATATACAACATTTCTGAACTCATGAAGTTCACATGAAAGCTATTTAAAATAACACTCCCGGACTTATAAAAAATCCGGGAGTGTCTAAAAGCTTATATAGGAATCTTGATTCTATTCGAAAGTGGAGTTCCCGTATTTAGTGATTACATGTATGCTTGATTTGGGGTTGGAGCCCACATTGCCCCATACTCTTACATAGTTGTTTTCTTTTGATTTGCTCAGGCGATCGCCAGTGGAGATATTGACATTTCCATATTTGGACTCACCTTCGAACTTAAAGGAGGCACCCTGCTCCAGTCCCACGGTAAGATTACCATATGAAAGCTGCGCATTTACCTCATCAAAACCATTGCTCAGGGTACCTATCTTTGCCCCGGTATAAGCGGAATGCAGATCCAGGACCTTATTCAGCCTTCCAAATTTCAGCCCTGAGTATTTTAGTTCTGCCACAAAGCTGTCCACCTCATCAAAATAATACCTATCATAGGCCCCTTCGGTAACAATCCCTCCGGCCTTATCACCCTGTAGTTTGGAGTATTTGTTCTCCACAAAAAGCATTTTTGAAACATTGATCTCCATATCGCTGTAGGAGAGCTCCAGGTTCAACCATCCGGCTTCATCTATGACCCCGTCTGAATAGGCCAGATCGATGAAATTATAGGGCTTTACATTTCCACGTGAGATGGTACCGGCCTTTAGGTTTCCATATTTCAGGTCGATCTGCACTTTCTCGGAAGCTTCCTGAATAAACAGATCTCCATAGGAGTTCTCCATATCAAGATTCACCCATGCCGGCGCCTTAATGGTAATTTTAATATTGGTTCTGACATTTCTCGACCAATTGTTCTGCATCTCAGTTTCCACGTAAATCGTATTACCTGATTTACTGATTTTTATATCCACCTTTTTTAAGGCATCCTCAGCCCTGCTCTTGGATGAGGCATTTACCTCCACCACTGCCAGAATATCCACCACACTCTTATCCCAGGTGATCAACTCCACATCCGAATACTTGGTGTCTGTATCCAGGGTCACCCCCTTATCTACGTCATAGTTTTCGGCGTATTCCTTTCTCGCATCCTGGGCAAAAAGAGAAAAGCTTACTGTAACAATCAGGAGCAGTGACAGGAGCAAACTTTTCGATTTAAATACTCTCTTTTTCATAATTTTCAGAAATTTCTGATTTAACTTGATTCAATTGTGTAATTATCTGGTCCATTACTTCCAGCTTGAGCTGGTAGTGACGGATCAGGGCACTTACCACCCGATCGTCGTCCGGGTTGGCTTCAAGGTCTTTCATCAGTTGTTTATGATAGCTTTCCAGGCCCTTTAGTTCATCCAGAAGAACTGCCTTCTCCTCTGCATCACTAAATTCAAAATCCTGGATCTCATTATACCGGGCATCTACCTGGGAAGCATAATAGAAATCGGCTTCCATCACAGCTGCAGGGATTTCCTGCTGAGCCACCTTACTGCCACTTCTATCCTGTCGGACCAGCAGAACGGCAGAGGTGAGAATAATGGCCACAGAAGCGGCCACCTGGATGGCATGCCTGAAACGGATCCTGCGAACCGGACCCCGTCCAGGCTGCCTCTCCAACTTCTGCAGAAACCGATCTTCGTGTCCCTCGCGGGGCCGGTCGGAATCGAGCAGCAGCCTTTGCTCTTTGATCTGTTTTTCTATATTACTCATGGTCATCTTAATTTCTCTTTAACAGTTCGATCAATTTCTTTTTCGCCCTGTGGTACTGTGTCCTCGATGTGGCATTTGATATATTCAGTATGGTGGAGACCTCATCGTGGTCGTATCCTTCCAGCAGGATGAGCGAAAGCACGATCCTGTAACCTTCCGGAAGCTTGTAGATCGCTTTTTTGATCTCTTCGGCCTTGTACTCCACATCCCCTGTGTCGCCAGGCTCATCTACTATCTCCCCAATTTCACCGGCTTCTTCCAGCGAGAGCTTTTCTTTCTTTAACCTCAGAAAATCGAGGGCCTTGTTAATCACGATCCGCTTTAACCATGCCCCGATACTAACCTCTCCTCTGTAGCTGTCCAGTTTTGTAAATGCCTTTAAGAACGCTTCCTGCATGACATCTTCGGCGTCATCGGAATCCCCTACAATTCGCAGGGTTGTATTGTACATGGCTGCATTGTAGAGCCGGTACAGTTCGAACTGAGCTTTCTGATCCCCTCTTTTACAAGCCTCTACAAGATCGAGATGCCTGGGTATAAAAGTTACAGATTTCCCATTTTCTGCCACAATGACGATGGATTAATTGAAATGTTGCACGTAAGATAAAAAAAAGCCATTTATATACTAACCTGGCGGACCACATCGATCACGGTCCCATCCACCCATTTAATGGCTGCCACTACCTTTTCGTCCAGTTCAGGGGATGCAGGAATACCACAGATCCTGTCAGCCTCGGCCTTAAGTTCTCCTATGGTTTTTATGGGCAGTCCGCTGTTTTTGGTGGCCGCTATCAGATCGGTTCGCAGGGGATTGATGGCAATTCCCCGTTCGGTTACCACCACATCAATCAGCTCTCCGGGTCCGCAGAGCGTGGTTACCTGCTCCCGAACTACCGGTACCCGGTCCCTGAAGAGTGGGATGGGAAGAATTACAGTTTTTGAGAAGAGGCAGTTCTGCCAACCCCCGATCCCGTGCAGCAAATAGCCATCGGAGTGAGTCACCACGTTGGCATTGAATTCAAGATCCACCTCAGTGGCACCCAGGATCACCACATCCACCAGGCCGGCAAAATTGCCCTTGCCGTGGTAGTTGTAGCTGGTAAATGGACTGCTCCACACATGACCCGGATTTTCGGCCATGGAGCGCACCCCCTCCAGATCGAAGGTCTGTCCGTCGAGAATATAGTCCACCAGGCCTTCCTCCAGCATAGATACCAGGTACTTGTTACTTCCCCCCCGGGCGAAGCGGGCCCGGATTCCCTCCTCCTTCATAATCTTGCGGAAATACTCACCTACGGCAAGGGAGGTTCCGCCTGCGCCTGACTGAAAGCTAAAGCCTTCGCGGATGATCCCGGCAGCCTGGCAAAACTTTGCTGTTAGTTCGGCCAGGAGCAGGCGGTCGGGCGATTTTGTAATCTGGGTGGTTCCGGATATAATCTTGGAGGGATCGCCCAGTTTCTCCAGATGGACCACGTAATCCACATGATTGCCCTGGATCTGCCATGGAATACAGGGGAACTTCACCGGGTTATCGGTGGCTACGATCACCTTTTCGGCATATTCCGAATCGGCCAGGGCGAAACCCAGCAAGCCACAGGCAGAATCGCCCGCCAGGCCATTGGCGTTCCCAAACTGATCAGCAGTGGGTGCCCCGATCACAGCAATATCAATAAGGACCTCACCATCCTGAATGGCCTGATACCTCCCGCCATGGGAACGAAGTACCCCGGTTCCCTCCATGCCTCCCTCGGAGACAAAGTGGCCCAGGGGACCATTCATGCTCCCTTCAATACGCTGGATGGTTCCGTCCTGCAGATATTGAATCAGATGCTCATGACAGGGAAAGGATGCCGAGGGCAACCAGCATAAGCCCTTTACTCCCATCTCTTTGGCAATATCAAAGACCTGATTGGCCAGCATATCACCGTTCCGGAAATGATGGTGGGTAGAGATGGTCATACCGTCACGCAGCCCAGCCTTCTCCAGGGCTGTCCTCAGATTCTTAACTACCTTATTTCCATCGGCAGGAAAGTCGCTGCAGCTGGCTATGGATGGAGCATGTTTTTTTCCGTCAGGCTTATATTTCCCTACCCCCTGGAAAGGGATGGCAATTTCCCCGTTAATTTCATCAAGCACCTGGCGCCCTGCAGCATTGCTAATGGTTTTCATAGAACTGGATTTACGATTTTAGTTTACTTGCAAGCTCAAGGGTCTTCTGTGCCCTTTTTACTACGGGTGGATCAATCATCTTGCTTCCCAGGGCCACTACCCCTGAGCCACGTGCTTCGGCTTCCTCGAAAGCCGTCACAATGAGTAAGGCTTTTTCAATCTCCTCCTGTGTTGGAATAAAAGCTTTCTTGATCACGGGAACCTGCCTGGGATGAATGCAGCCCATCCCTTCAAAACCCAGGGACCTGGAAGTTTCCACATTCTTTCGTAGTCCATCCATATTAGCTACATCCGAATAAACCGAATCAATGGGCTGTATTCCTGCTGCCTTGCAAGCATTGACCAGCCTGGTTCGCGCATAGAGTGATTCCTTACCCCTTTGTGTGCGCTTTACTCCCAGGTCTGCTGTATAATCCTCCAGACCGATAGCCATAGCCACAACACTCATGGAAGCAGTGGCAATTTCAAATGCATTCTCCACTCCAAGGGCGCTCTCTATAATGGGCATCAGGAAAATTTCCCGGCCCTGCTTATGCGCTTTCAGGATGGATTGAATGCGTTCAACTACCTCTATTACCTGGGATCCCTGTTCGCATTTGGGCAGCAATACCAGGTGAGGGTAAGAGGGAACCACCTCATCCAGATCCTCCAATCCAGCTGGCAGCTGGTTAATCCGCACCATGCGTTCCGCCCCATAAAAATCAACCTGGCAAAGGGCATTGCGGACCAGAATGCGTGCTTCTGCCTTCTTTTCGGGAGCCACCGAATCTTCCAGATCCAGAATGATCCCATCTGGTTGATGGATCCCTGCATTAAGCATCATGCTGGGGGAATTTCCCGGAAGGTAGAGCCTTGAAAATCTGAAACGTTCCCTTCCGGTTTCATAGCGATTCTGATCAATCACCGGGGGAATCCAGCCTTTATTGATTGATTGGAGCTGCTTTACCGCTGCTTCGATCCGGGCACCTATCACAAAGGGCAGGGCTCCTGTATCTTCAATTTCCAGGCTAGCATGTGTAATACCCAGCG
>QMPQ01000023.1 GCA_003648635.1 Bacteroidota bacterium
ACCAGTGGTGAGAAGGCAGTGATGAATGGCACCATGCATTTCAGCGTACTCGATGGCTGGTGGGCCGAAGGCTACCGTGAAGATTCCGGGTGGATGCTGCCCATCGAACGTTCCTTTGATAATCAGGAGCTACAGGATGAACTGGATGCAGAGCGTATCTACACCCTGATGGAGAACAATATTGTCGAAAAGTTCTACACCAGGGATAAGGAGGATGTTCCGACCGATTGGGTAGGAATGATCCGGAATACCATCGCCCGTGTGGCACCCGAGTTCACCATGAACAGGATGGTCCGGGATTATCTCGACAGGTTCTACATGAAGCTCTTTGAGCGCTCTAAATTATTAAAGGAGAAGGAGAACCTGGTTCCCAAGGAGCTTGCCCTCTGGAAGCATAAGATTCTTGAGCACTGGAAGAATATCAAAGTGATAGAATATGATTTTCCCGACGTGACCCGAGAGGAGTTTGTTGTGGGCAATACCTATACCGGGAAAGTGGTGTTGGATCTGGATGGCCTTTCTGCCGATGAGATAGGAGTGGAAATGGTACATACCCGCAGTGGTAGTGGCCATGAACCCCAGGTGTTCAGGGGCATACAGGAGTTTGAGTGTACACGTGTGGATGGCTCTGTGGCGGAGTTTACTTTTGTTCAGACAGTGCCTGAAACCGGAGTTTTTGACATTGGTTTCCGGATATATCCAAAGCACGAACACATTCCGCACCGGATGGACTTTCCACTGGTTCGATGGATTTAGCTCGCTCGCAAAGCGAGTACTGTTTGGCTTTGCTTAAGCAAAATAAATATATAAGAAGATCATGATAAGGAGCAGGAGGCCTGCCCAGAGTCTGGGATCCTTAGATCCGCTGATCCTGGACCCCAGTCCACGTATAGTATCTTTCCTGAATATGAGCTCCCGGATCTCCTCCAGGGGTTTTGGTTCAGAGAAGAAACTCATCGTCAGGTAGAATACCGTGCACAATACAAATAGCCACCACGCCTGCATCAGGAAGGGGATGCCCAGTCCGTCTGTAATCAGTTGGGACCCCGATATGGGTTCAAAGTCCAGGCAAAATACAATGCTTCCTGCCAGCAAACCGAAGATCATAGTCGAGAGGGCCACACGGTCGTTCCCCCTGGCAGTGAGAATTCCCAAGATAAATACACTGGCTACCGGAGGTGAAAGCATGGACAGAATAATGGAAATGGCATCGAAGATGCTTTCAAAACGGCCGATCCAGGGAGACCAGGAGATGGCCAGGAGGATCACCACCACGCTGGCGATACGACCGGTCCTTAAGAGGATCTTATCCGGAGTGGAAGGACGCACCCTTTTCAGGATGTCCAGGGAAACCAGGGTTCCCACACTGTTAAGGGCGGCCGATATAGTACTCATCAGCGCTGCAAGCAGAGCCGCGGTCATCAACCCGATCAGGCCGCTGGGTAGTACATGGGAGATCAGCACCATCAGGGTATCGTTTGGATCTGTAATAACATCAGAGAACAGGGCATAGGCCAGGATCCCGGGGAAGACCATGATAAATACAGGTAGTATCTTTAGGAAACCGGCAAAGAGGGGCCCGTTCTGAGCATCGCTCATTGTTTTGGCCCCGAGTACCTTCTGTACGATAGTCTGATCGGCGCACCAGTAATAGATCCCCAGCACAGGGTAGCCCAGGAAGATGGCATACCAGGGAAGGAGTTTATCCTTGCCCGATTGAAGAAGATCGAGCTGTCCGGGTTTCAGGACGGCCCTGAGCTCTTCCATAGAGTGGATACCCTGGTCGCCTAGCATGGAGATGGAGAGAATGGTTAATAGGGCGGCCCCGCCAATCAGGATCACCGACTGGAAGGTCTCAATGATCACGATGGCACGAAGTCCGCCCAGGATGCTGTATAGGGTGGTAATAAATGATATCACCAGAATGGATACCATAATATCGATTCCGAAAAATGTCTTGAGTACCATTGCTCCGGCATAGAGGCTGATCCCGATGTGCGAGAAGAGAGCGGTGATAATGACAATGAAGGCGAAGAATGAGCGGGATCTGGGTCCGTAGCGTTTTTCCAGGAATTCGGGCAGAGTGGAGATCTTGTTCCTGAAATAAAAGGGGGCAAAAAACAGGGCCAGGATGATCAGCAGAAAGGTGGCCATCCATTCAAAGTTCCCCCATACAATGCCATCCTTAAAGCCGTTGGCTGCCAGTCCCACCATATGGATAGTGGAAATATTGGCAGCAAATAGCGCTGCCCCGATCATTGCCCAATTCAGAGAGCGCCCCGCCAGGAAGAAACCCTCGCTACTCACTTTCTTCCTGCGGGAAGAAAGAATACCAATGAGAATGATAAGGACGAGATAGGCCAGGATAATGATCAGGTCCAGGGTGGGAATATTCATCAGATCAGGGGTTTATGCATTTACTTCTTTCATGCAGATTTTTTCCCATTCCCAGAGACGCTGGGGTTCATACATGACAGTGGAAATATCTTTCATAATTAGTTCTATGTGACAGTTCCCTCCTGTTTGGTCCAGAAACTCCCTGATCTCCCGGCGGGCCTGATCCGGGTCAAAGGTCCGGGATGCAAAGATGGCCGGACTTGGCTTCCGGCTGATCACATAGTCATCTCCCAGCTCTTCTATGCCTAAGCGGGTATTATTCCATGGACTGAAAGATACTTTCCTGAGATTTGGAATTTTCTTCAGCAGATGTCCCTTCCCGGCAATGGGTTCGCAGCAACCGTAATAGTTCAGGTTCCAGCGCTCCAGCCATTTCAGATCGTGTTCAATGGCAAATTCCCAGTGCATTTCAGGCGAAACCTCTGAGAAAATCTGAGCATTGGAACAGCCCCACATATTGTAAGGTTTTACCCAGTCCGGTTCGAAAGGTTTCCCCGGCAAAGCTTCGGTATGGCCATAGCCCCCTGATCCGATCCGTGTATTGTTGCAGTCCAGAGACAGGAGATTCTGCTTCTCAAACTGATCCAATTCCACCATCCAGGCCTGCACCATCTTTTCATAGAAAGCATGAACCATATCAGGACGCAGGATCAAGTCCATCATGGCTTCCTGTATGCCCCACCAGCGAATCAGATAGTCCCAGGGGGTGAACCAGATATGGGTCTGTCCCTGCTTTTTAACCGGAAGGATGTCCCCGAACAGGTCCTGCATGAGGCTGAAGCGGATCTCCGTAGCCTTTTGCATATGGCTGACCTGCGGAAACTGTATTTTCTCCAGGTCCCCCATATTGCGAATCTGGATATTATAATGGCGCGAAACAATGTCACTCTTTGTGTCAGTAATGGCCAGGTCCACATCTTCAATGATGCCGAAGTCGGTGCTGTGTATGGCCAGGGGACAATCCAGCCAGGGATTCATGATCATGTCTCCGGGCATGTGTCTCCACTGGTAAAGGGTCCTGCGCATGAGCTCTTCCTGGGACCGTGCCCACTCATTTTCACAGCGAAGACACAATTCTTCCTTATGGTTCATTTCGTGCCAGGGAATCTCATTGATCCAGACCATGGGTCTTTCCGAATCCAGATCGTTGAGTTTTTGCCACAGCTGTGCTTTTTCTTGGTGAACGGGAAGGGAAGCAATCTCTGCCCACTCTTCAGCTAAGGATCGGAGGATATCCACCTCTTCCTGTTTCAGTTCGATCTCCCGGGCTATTTCCGGGACAGCTTGATGGCTAGGGTCATGTAACATTTGAGCAGAAAAATAGTGCAATAGAATGGAAATACCTACCTGATCCTTGGAATTTCCTGTCGTTGCAGGATGATTCCGGTGCGAGAGGGGAGATAGAGCTGCACTTTGTGCTTCAGTCCAAAGGAACGCTCCACCATGCTCCGGTGTATTACGGAAGAATCGTAGCGAGAGAACCCACCGAATTCGTGCTGATCGCTGCAGAGGAGGGTCCGGTATTTTCCAGCGTCTACGGCCAGACCGTAATCGGTATAGGAATTATTGGGATGAAAATTGAATACAAATAAGAGTCCTGCCCGTTCAAAAGCAATGACCAGGTCGGCCTGATCCGTCTTTACATGGCTGCAGGGGGAGGAATAGATTTTGAATTTTCTTAAAACCTGGATCATCTCCCTGTCAAAGTCCCCCAGCTGATGGTATCGCAGGTCCCGGTTCTCCACCAGGCTCCACTGGCGCCTGGCATACTGGTAGGACCAGTCGTTCCCTTCCCTGGGGAAATCGATCCATTCGGGGTGACCAAATTCATTTCCCATGAAGTTGAGATAGCCGTTGCCCGCGGTAGCAGCTGTGATCAGCCGGATCATTTTATGGAGAGCAATCCCGCGATCCACCACCAGGTTTTGAGCGTCCCTGATCATGTGCCAGTACATGTCCTTATCGATCAGCCGGAAGATAAGGGTCTTATCGCCCACCAGGGCCTGGTCGTGCGACTCGGCATAACCCACTGTCTTTTCGTCGGCCCGCTTGGAAGTAAGTTCATGGAAAATTTCAGAAACGTTCCATGCCTCATCGGCTTTCTCTTTGATAGTCTTAATCCAGTAATCGGGAGTTCCCATGGCCAGCCGGTAGTTAAAACCAACACCCCCGTGTTCAACGGGAACAGCAAGTCCGGGATAACCGCTCATATCCTCTGCAATAGAAAGGGCTCCCGGCCTGATCTCCTGGATCATCTTATTGGCCAGGGAGAGGTAGGTGATGGCATCTTCATCCTGTCCACCGTCAAAATAGAAATCATAGGAAGTAAAATCCCGTTCCAGGCCATGATCATAAAAAAGCATGCTGGTGACCCCGTCGAATCTGAAGCCATCAAAGCGAAACTCAGTGAGCCAGTAATTCACATTGGAGAGCAGAAAGTGGCTTACCTCATTTTTACCATAATCAAAGCAGAGAGAATCCCATGCCACATGTTCCCTCCGGTGATCGCCATGGAAGTATTGTGCCGGATCACCATCAAGCAATCCCAGTCCCTCGTTCTCATTTTTTACAGCATGAGAGTGGACGATATCCATAATCACCGCAATATTGTGGCTGTGAGCTTCGTCAATAAGCTCCTTCAATTCTTCCGGTGTACCGAAGCGTGAGCTGGATGCAAAGAAGTTGGAGACATGGTAGCCAAAGGAACCATAATAGGGGTGTTCCTGGACAGCCATTAGCTGCAATGTGTTATAGCCTCCATGGACTACATGGGGCAATACTTTTTCGCGGAATTCAGAATAGCTTCCCACCTTGTAAGATTCAGTGGCCATACCTATATGGGCCTCGTAGATGATCGGTTGGAGCTCTGGCAGATCCGGCAAAGGATTCTTCCATTGATAGGCCTGATCCGGATTCCATACCTGGGCATCAAACACTTTAGTCTCGGGATCCTGCACCACGCGGTTGCACCAGGCCGGAATTCTATTTCCTTCTCCACCCTCCCAGCGGACCAGTAATTTGTAACGATCCCCATGAGCGATGGATTGCTTATCAAGTTTTATTTCCCAGTTGCCGTGCTCGAGCCGCTTAAAACGGAACTTCTCTTCAAGCTGCCAGTTGTTAAAGGAACCAATCAGGAATATCTCTGTGGCATGGGGTGCCCATTCGCGCATCACCCAGCCATGTTCCAGCCTGTGAAGACCAAACCAGAGGTGCCCGCTGGCAAAGGATTGTAGTGAGCTTTCACCTGCCAGAGCTTTCTCCCTGTCTAGAGTTTTTTGCATGCGCCTGACTATGGCTTCTCCATAGGGTTCCAGCCAGGGATCATTCTTTATGAGAAGAGGGGGTTCATCCATATGCACATTAAAGTTACTATTTATTTGGGGAGAATAATTGTTAATAGTATTGGAGTATGTCCTGCATAGGATTAATTTAGGGACGAATTCGAGCCGGGTAATATGAAAGTATGGTTAATAGATGATTCTTTTTCTCTGAAACGACCAGTAGCCACTATTGGAATATTTGATGGAGTTCATATGGGCCACCGCTTCATCCTGGATCATTTGAAAGCCCAGGCTGAGGCTCACGGTGGTGAGACGGTGGTGGTAACCCTCTGGCCGCATCCCCGGATTGTCCTGCATAAGGAGCTACACGAGTTTAAACTGCTGCACACCCGGCAGGAGAAGATACGTGAGATGGAAGGCAATGGCATCGACCATCTGGTTGTGGTCCCATTCGACAAAGAGATTGCTTCGCTGACTGCATGTGATTTTGTTCAAAAATACCTGGTTGAAAGGCTGGGGGTTGAGGTATTGCTGCTGGGCTATGACAACCGCTTTGGTATGGATCGCAAAGGAGATCCTGATGGATTGAGAATGTGTGCCGAGAAGAATAAATTCAGGATTGAAAAGCTTCCTGAATACCAAAGTTCATATGGTACTGTTAGCTCATCCAACATTAGGGATTCCATTCTGAAAGGAGACCTGGAGAGTGCTGCCAATATGCTTGGATATCACTATTATGTTTCCGGAACAATCGTGGAAGGAAATCACATTGGCAGGAAGATGGGATTCCCAACGGCTAATATTCATCCACTTGATCCCAACAAGCTGATCCCCATGAATGGTGTATACGCCATCCGTGTCGAGCTAAAAGGAGAGACATATAAGGGGATGCTTAACATTGGATTCCGGCCTACCATCGACAGTGCTATGGCTGTGAAGACCGTAGAGGCCCATCTGTTCGATGCGAGTGGCGACTTTTACGATGAGGAGGTCGTGATCCATTTTGTAAAAAGAGTAAGGGATGAGATGAGATTCAGTGGCCTGGAGGCACTGAAGCAGCAGCTTCAAAAAGACAAAATCACTGTTCAGCTCTTACTGTAGTACGGGAGCAAATCGTTAATTTTTCCTGCGGATTTAACGATTGGGATTCGTATTTTTCCTTTGAAAAGTGTACTTTTGCACTCCAAATTGAAAACGATGGAAACAATGACATATAAGGAGACACTTCCCTATAAGGTGGCTGATATCAGCCTGGCCGAGTTTGGAAGAAAAGAGATTGAGATTGCCGAGAAAGAGATGCCCGGACTGATGTCCATTCGCCGGAAGCATGCAGATGCTAAACCGCTGAAGGGTTCAAGGATCATGGGTTCACTACATATGACTATCCAAACGGCCGTACTGATAGAGACCCTGGTTGAACTGGGAGCCGATGTCCGCTGGGCCAGCTGTAATATTTTCAGTACCCAGGATCATGCTGCTGCTGTCATTGCTGCAGCCGGAGTTCCGGTATTCGCCTGGAAGGGAGAGACCCTTGAAGAGTACTGGTGGTGCACCGCTCAGGCTTTGGGTTTTCCAGAAGGAAAAGGACCTAACATTATAGTAGACGACGGAGGTGATGCAACCATGTTGATCCATAAAGGCTACGAAGCAGAGGATGATGCCACAGTACTGGATGTGAAGGCTTCAAGCCATGAAGAGGCGGTCGTATATGACACCCTGAAGGGGATTTCGGCTGAGGATCGTGGGAGATGGCACAGGATTGCTCCTGGTATCAAAGGGGTGTCTGAAGAGACCACTACTGGTGTGCATCGACTATACCAGATGATGGAGCAGGGAAAATTATTGTTCCCAGCGATAAATGTCAATGATTCTGTTACCAAGTCGAAATTTGATAACCTCTACGGATGCCGCGAATCACTGGCCGATGGCATCAAGCGCGCTACCGATGTGATGATTGCCGGGAAGGTAGTTGTGATTGCCGGTTATGGGGATGTGGGTAAAGGATGTGCGCACTCTATGAAATCCTATGGCGCCAGGGTGATCGTCACAGAGATCGATCCCATTTGTGCACTTCAGGCCTCCATGGAAGGTTTTGAAGTAGATACCATGGAGGAGGCTGTTAAGCAGGGAAATATTTTCGTCACTACCACCGGGAACAAAGACGTGATCACAGCCGGGCATATGGCTGCAATGAAGGACCAGGCCATTGTATGTAATATCGGTCATTTCGATAATGAGATTCAGGTAGCCCAGCTGGAGGCCTGGAAAGGGGTCCGAAAAATGAATATCAAACCCCAGGTGGACAAGTACCTTTACGAAGACGGGCATGCTATATTCCTGCTGGCCGAGGGTAGACTCGTAAACCTGGGTTGTGCCACCGGTCACCCATCATTTGTGATGAGTAACTCATTCTCAAACCAGACTCTTGCCCAGCTTGAGCTATGGAAGAACGATTATGAGATTGGTGTTTTCATGCTACCCAAGCACCTTGATGAGGAGGTAGCCAGATTGCACCTGGAACAATTGGGAGTTAAATTGACCACCCTTACTCCGGATCAAGCCGAGTATCTGGGAGTAAACGTTGGAGGACCATACAAAGCCGAGCATTACAGGTATTAGGGAAAAGGCAGGGGCTTGTCCCCCTCGCTGAATTTCTTTTCTTCGTAAATAAATATAGGCATCGGGGCCTCAAGCCCCTGCCTTTTCTGGGAAGAGAGAACGCCTGTTGATTACACAAGGCTTGTCCCCCTCGCTGAATTTCTTCGCCTTCCCCCTGCGAGATGTTGTGTGTGTACGAAGCCTATAATTCGTTGCTTGCAACGAATTTCAGCGAGTAACACATAACATCGAGGCTAGTTGGATATGAGAAGAAGATTCCCCTGAATGTTTGTACGATACTCCACAAGGGGAAATTCGGCAGGACCTGAATCCGGATAAGCACCATTAATTATCACATACCTTGAATCACATTTGGGACATTTAAAAACACCATCGAAGATAGTGTCTCTTACGACTGCTCTATCATGTTCAGGATATTCAGTGCAGGTCATATCATAGGCATAGAAGCCCAGATCTGTTTCCCTGTACAACACGATACCCCTGTATCCTTCATTGGGGATGATTCTTGTGGTGCCAATTCCCATGTTTCCCAACTCAGCGTAAAGATCCAGGTCAACAAATACCTGGACATAGGGAATGATTTGTCTCCGGTTTGATTCGCAGGAGGTAGAGATCACTGCGGAGAGGAACAGAACCAAAAACAATGATTGTATGTGACGGCGTAAGGACATTTAGCTGCAAAAGTACGAAAATTGACTATTTTTTGTATTTTTAACTGATAATCATAACTATTATTGCACGATACGAGTGAAAGATGGATTTTGACATTGGCAACATATTCTATATAGTCATTACACTTGTTGCAGTGATTATAGGTGTGCTGGGGAAGAAAAAGAAACCTGCAAAAGGGGGTTCTGGTGCACCAGAGGGCAGTGCCCGACCTGGTTTTTTGGAGAACCTTGAGCGTGTATTACAGATGGGGCAGGAGCCAGCTGAGATCACGGAGCTGCAGGAGTTTGAGGCAGATTTGCCTGTAGAAGAGACTGTTGCGGCGGAGGCAGTAGATGGTCCCTTTCTTGATGTAAGGAACAGGCCAAGCATCATGGATGAGTATGACCGGATCATGAATCGAGGGAAGGATGGAGAGTTGGATTTCATGACCGAAGAGGGAGAACAAATCAATGAAGACATGGAGCTGCTTGAACTTGATGAAATACCGGGCACCAACTATTTTGAGATTGTCAAAGATTTTGATGCTGGGACGGCCGTTGTTTACTCCACCATCATCAATCGTCTTGATTATTAGGATTTTTTTGTAATTTTGCTTCAGAAGAGTTCCGGGGTACGCGGAATTCTTTTTCTTTTTAATATTTACAGAAGGAAATTGTTATGGCACAAGCTTCATATATGACAGAGGAGGGACTGGCCAACCTGAAGAAGGAATTGGAACAGTTGACTACTGTGGAAAGGCCAGCCATTTCTCAACAGATAGCAGAAGCCAGGGATAAAGGAGACCTGTCTGAAAATGCTGAGTACGATGCAGCCAAGGAAGCCCAGGGTTTACTGGAGATGAGAATCTCAAGAATGGAGGATATGCTTGCAAAAGCAAGAATCATTGATGAATCCAAAATTGATACTTCCCATGTTCAGATTTTGAATAAGGTCAAGATAAAAAACATTAAGAATAGCCAGCAAGTTGAGTATATGCTGGTATCAGAGAGTGAAGCTGATATTAAAAATGGAAAGATCTCCGTGGCCACCCCTATTGCCAAGGGACTCTTGGGCAAAGAGGTAGGCGATGTGGTAGAGATCAAGGTTCCATCTGGTGTGATGTCATTCGAGATCATAGAGATCTCCCTCTAATTCTCCGCTTATGGCTACTATTTTTTCAAAGATTATTGCGGGAGAGATCCCCTCATACCGGATTCATGAGGATGAACGCTACTTTGCTTTCCTGGATATTAATCCACTTGCAGAGGGCCATACACTGGTGATCCCAAAAGTGGAAACCGATTACCTATTCGACCTGGAGGATGACCTGCTTGCCGGAATGACGGTATTTGCAAAAAAGGTGGCTCTGGCAATCGATCAGGTCATGGTATGTAAGCGGGTAGGAGTGGCTGTTCTTGGTCTGGAGGTCCCCCATGCCCATATTCACCTGATTCCCATTAATAACCTGCATGATATCGAGTTCAGCAGACCGAAACTGAAATTTTCGGAAGAAGAGTTCAGAGCCACGGCAGCAAAGATCTCTGCCGCCATTCAATAAGGCTATTTTATGCGGTCCGGGTTTTTCCGGATAAACTCTTCCCAATTAGACGAGCCGGATTTTGGCATCTTGATTCCATCCTGATAAAAGTGGCATACCGCCGCAGCAAGTCCGTCTGTGGCATCAAGATTTTTTGGCATCTCCTTCAGGTCAAACATTCTCATTAGCATGCGGGCCACCTGCTCCTTAGAGGCATCTCCAGCACTGGTAATTGAGAGTTTGATTTTGCGGGGAGCATACTCAAACACAGGAACATCCCTGGAGAGCACTGCAGCCATGGCCACGCCCTGGGCTCTGCCCAGCTTGAGCATGGATTGCACATTCTTGCCGTAGAAGGGGGCCTCAATGGCTACTTCATCGGGAAGGTACTTTTCCATCAGTTCAATAGTGCGCTCATAGATAAGCCTCAATTTCATATAGTGATCGCCTACCCGTTTCAAATCCACTGCTCCCATATCCATATACGACGGGGTTTTTCCGGTTCCCTTTATAACACCATAGCCCATCATAGTGGTTCCGGGGTCAATTCCAAGGATGATTTTTTCAGAGCTGCTTCGCATTTTTTCCTGTTATGTTCTGGACCACAATGCCGGCCACCAGCAAGATAATACCACCGACGGTGGTCATGTAAATTTTTTCGCCCAGCACCTGACTGGCGAACAAGAGGTTTAGAAAAGGCGCCATATAAACCAGGTTGCTGATCCGGTCGCTCTTAGGAGCAAGCCTGATGGCCATCAACCATAGCACAAAGGTAATACCCATTTCGAAAACTCCCACATAGAGAGCCGCATACCATCCTTCGACTGAGTTGGGAAAGCTTTGGTCCCTGAATAATCCAGCCAGCAGAAGGAACAGTGATGCAAAGGCGAAATTAAGGAAGAGACGGCTTACCGGGTCCTGCTTATCACGGGTGTTGTACAGAAAATAGAGTGCCCAAACCACCGAAGTGGAAAGAGCCAGAAAAATACCCAACCGGTTTTGCGGGTTCTCAGACCCGGTACCTCCCATCAATGAAATTAGCACCACGCCGGAAAAACTAAGCAACATGGCACCCAGGCTAAGCCAGCTTATTTTTTGTCTTAAAATGGGTACGGCAAGCAGGACCAGCACAATGGGCCAGACCATATTGAGGGGTTGAGCCACCGAAGCCGGAAGAATTGTATAGGCTTTAAACAGGATCAGGTAATAGGCCACCGGATTCAAAAGCCCCATAAGTGCTGAAAACGCAAGATCCTTTTTGGAAAATGTAAGAAGAGACTGAAATTTCCCCCTTGCTGCAGTCAGTATGCCAAGAACAAGGGTCGAAACAAGGGTGGCTCCTGTAAGCAATTGCCAGGAAGAAGTGTGCGCCAGGCCAAGCTTAAAGGCAGTGGGAATTGTGGACCAGAACAGCACAGCCAGAAGGGCAAAAAGATAGGCTTTCCTGGTTGATTGAGCGTTCATCTATCCGGGATATCAGGAGATCATAGTGTTTCCGGGACCCATATAGGGATGCAATACTTCAGGGATTATTATACCCTCGGGGGTCTGGAAATTTTCCAAAAGTGCTGCCATGATCCTGGGCAAGGCCAGGGAACTTCCATTGAGTGTATGGGCCAGCAAGGGGCGTTTTTCGCCAGGCTCCCTGAAACGGAGTTTCAAGCGGTTGGTCTGAAAGGACTCAAAATTAGAAACCGAGCTTACCTCCAACCATTTTTCCTGAGCCGCCGAATAAACCTCAAAATCGTAGGTAAGTGCTGAGGTAAAACTGAGATCACCCCCACAGAGCTCCACAATCCGGTAGGGAAGACCCAGTTTGACGATCAGTTGCTCCACATGGGATACCATCTCCTCCAGGGCCTGATAGGACCGTGTAGGGTGTTCTATTTGTACAATCTCCACCTTATCAAACTGGTGAACCCTGTTTAGCCCCCTGACATCCTTTCCATAGGAACCCGCCTCTCTTCTGAAGCAGGGTGTATAAGCTGTATTTTTTACAGGGAGATCCTCTGCATTCAGGATTACATCCCTGTATATGTTGGTGACTGGTATTTCGGCCGTGGGAATCATGTATAGGTTATCGCCAGTTACATGGTACATCTGCCCCTCTTTATCGGGAAGATTTCCGGTACCAAATGCGGATGCCTCGTTTACCATGAGCGGTGGAAGAATTTCTTCATAACCTGCCCTAGTGTTTTCATCGAGGAACCAGGCAATCAGTGCCCGCTGCAATCTGGCACCCTGGCCCCGGTATACAGGGAATCCGGCTCCGGTGATCTTCACTCCCAGCTCAAAATCGATCAAGTTGTATTTTTTAGCCAGCTCCCAGTGAGGCAAAGAGCCTGCGGCAAGTTGGGGAATATCTCCACCAAGACGAATCTCTTTGTTATCGGCTTCACTCTTTCCTGCGGGTACAGATGGGTGAGGAACATTAGGTACCTGTACTAAAAGTTCATTTACCTTTGAGTTGCTAATCTGAAGATTCTGCTCCAGGGTTTCCAGCTCTTGTTTAATGCTTGTGGTTTGCTTCTTTACCTGATTGGCCTTCTCCTGTTCGCCCGATTTGAACAGCATACCGATCTCTTTACTAAGCCTGTTCATCTCAGCCTGTTGTTCGTTGGTCTTTACCTGCAGGGAGCGCCGCTCGTTGTCCAAAGCAATGATCTGGTCGATCAGCTCTGGGTTTCTGAAATTTTTAATCTCAAGCCTTTTGAGGATGGTCTCTCTGTTGTCGCGGATATAGGGAATGGTAAGCATGATGAGAGCATAAAAAAACCTGTAATACACTTTAAAGGTAGTGCATTACAGGTGAAGATATATATTATTTAAATAATTCTACTGGTTTTCAACCGGCTCAATAGAGACGTAAGATTTGTTGTCTCTTTTCTTGGTGAATTTCACCATACCATCGGTCATTGCAAACAGTGTATGATCTTTTCCTATACCCACGTTGCTGCCTGGATGATGTACAGTACCCCTCTGTCTGACGAGGATATTACCAGCCCTTACAACCTGTCCGCCGTAAAGCTTCACACCCAGTCTTTTGCTTTCTGATTCGCGACCGTTTCTTGAGCTACCGGCTCCTTTTTTGTGTGCCATATCTATTGACTTTTACTTTTTTACTTTCAAGTTCTTAACTACTCTGCCTTGTCTCCTGACTCCTTTTTCGGAGCAGCTTTGGCAGCTGGTTTTTTGGCAGCAGGCTTTTTGGCAGCAGGCTTTTTGGCTGCGGTGGTCTTAGCTGCAGTGGTTTTTGCTGCAGGTTTCTTAGCGGCGGGCTTCTTGGCTGCAGCTGGCTTTTCGGCTGTTGCTTTCGGAGCAGCTTTGGATGCAGCTTTGGATGCAGCTGGCTTCTTAGCAGTGGTCTTGGCTGCAGGAGCCTCCTCCTTTTTGGCTGCAGGAGCTTCCTTCTTGGTTGCACCACCTGTCTCCGAAATGGCCTCAATCTGGATCTGAGTCATATACTGACGATGACCATTCAGCTTTTGATAACCTTTTCTTCTCTTCTTCTTAAAGACAAGAACTTTATCTCCTTTCATATGAGAGATAACTTTGGCATCAACAGAAGCGCCCTTAACAACGGGGTTGCCAACCGACACTTTATTCCCAGTATCAATTAATAAAACCTTTTGGAAACTTACTTTTTTTCCTTCTTCTACTTCCAGCCTGTGAACATATAATTTCTGGTCTTTTTCAACCTTAAACTGCTGTCCTGCTATATCAACAATTGCGTACATTTAACAATGCTTTTTACTTTATATCAGAATTTTGGGTCTGCAAAGATAGAAAAGATTGTGTGATCGACAAAGGTTTTAGGTGAATTATTTTTTGGATAAATATGTCCTAGTTATTTCTATATTTGTGTTGAAAGAGCGCAAAACGAGGTATGGGGAAAATCAAGTTAAACGTCCTGGGCATTTCTTACAGCCAGACTCAATCGGGTGCCTATGCCCTGGTCCTGTCAGAGGAAGAAGGTAACAGGAGAATACCCATCATAGTTGGTGGATTTGAGGCGCAGGCCATTGCCATTGAGCTTGAAGGCCTGGCACCACCACGTCCACTCACACATGACCTGTTTAAGAATTTCGCGGAGTCTTACGGAATTACCATTATCGAAGTTAATATCCACAAGCTGGAAGATGGTGTTTTCTTTGCCAATATTCTTTGCGATAATGGGGGGCAGCGGATGACTCTGGATGCCAGGACCTCAGATGCCATAGCCCTTGCACTCAGGTTCAGTTGCCCTATCTACACCACAGACGAAATTGTGGAGAAAGCCGGCATTGTGCTTGATTTCGAGAAGGGAACCGAGTTTGAACATCCTGGTGCTTCACAGGATGAAGAGGGTGAAGTCAAAATTGAGAAAAGCAAAAAAGGTGCTTCACAGATGGACCTCTCCAAAACCAGCATGGACGAACTAAGATCAATGCTAGCCGAAGCAGTTTCAAAGGAGGATTATGAAAAGGCCTCTGAAATAAGGGATGAGATAAACCGAAGGTCCAGATGATTACAGATACTTTGATGGTTGATACCGTGCTTGCCGTTATTCAGCAAGCACCGATTGAATCAGTACCATTATCCAATATTATTCCGGAAAAAGCCGGTTTCACTTTTGACCTTGTGCGTTTGCTCAGGGGAATGATGGGCATGGCTGTTTTGATTGCCATTGCCTATGTGTTCAGTAACAATAGGAAAGCCGTTAACTGGAAGATGGTGGGTACGGGACTTCTCTTTCAGCTTATTCTGGCGATAGGCATCCTTTATATTCCATTTGTCCAGGTATTCTTCGAATTTATCGGCAAGGGATTTGTGAAGATTCTGGCCTTTACCGGCGAGGGGGTCAACTATCTCCTGAAACGAAACGATACTGGTGCTACGGATCCCGCCTTACAAAATTTCGCCTTCTCCATACTCCCTACCATTATCTTTTTCGCTGCTTTTTCGAGTCTGCTTTTTTACCTGGGAGTGATCCAGATATTTGTGAAGGGATTTGGATATGTTCTTTCACGGGCATTGGGCTTGTCTGGACCCGAGAGCCTATCAGTGGCAGGGAATATTTTTCTCGGTCAGACCGAATCCCCCCTCTTGATCAAGCCCTACCTGGAGAAGATGAACAAGTCGGAGATCCTGCTGGTCATGTCTGGAGGGATGGCAACACTGGCCGGTGGTGTGCTGGCAGCCTATATAGGTTTCCTGGGCGGGGGAGATCCCGTGCAGCAGGTGATTTTTGCCAAGCACCTGCTCACGGCTTCGATTATGGCTGCTCCCGGGGTAGTGGTGATCTCCAAGATTATTGTACCGCAAACCGAACAGATCGATAAAACCATTGAGGTTAGCAAGGAAGAGGTGGGAAAAAATGCCCTGGATGCCATTTCCAATGGTACCGGTGATGGCTTGAGGCTGGCGGTCAATGTGGGAGCAATGCTGCTGGTATTCATAGCTTTCATCGCATTTGCCAACTACATCTTTGTTAAAATTGGCGACTGGACCAGTCTGAATGATAGAATTCTCTCATTCACCAACGGGAAATATGATGAACTGAGTCTCGAGTTTATTTTGGGTTATGCCTTTTCTCCGCTTATGTGGTTGATCGGTGTGGCAAAAGAGGACATTACTCTTGTGGGATCCCTGCTGGGAAAAAAGCTGATACTTACAGAATTTGTGGCCTACATTGATCTGGCCGATATGAAAGCCGCTAGTTCCTTTACCGATACCAAATCGATTATTATGTCGGTCTATATGCTCTGTGGGTTTGCCAATTTCGCATCCATTGGAATTCAAATAGGAGGGATTGGTGCGCTAGCGCCGGGGCGTAGGGTCCTACTTGCCCGGTTTGGCATGCGTGCCTTGCTGGCCGGGACCCTGGCTTCACTTCTCTCGGCCACCATTATTGGAGTTCTAATGGGATAGAAATGGCAGGTAAAGGCAAATACGATTTTGATTTCTCTGATAAAATGGTCCTTGTGGTGGAGGACAATCAGATTTCCTTTAAACTGATTCATGCTGTCCTCACAAAGGTGAGGACCAATGTAGTGCATGCTACCAACGGGAAGAAAGCTATCGAAGCCTGCGCATCAGGCGCTCATTTCGACATGGTGCTGATGGATATGCAGATGCCTGAAGTAGATGGGCTTGAGGCGACGCGGCGAATCAAAGAGATTCGGCCCGAGCTCCCCATTGTGGCCACAACAGCCAATACCTATGATGAAACTGCACGTGCGTGCAAAGAGGCAGGTTGTGATGGCTTCCTGACCAAACCTTTGCAGTTCAGAAAGATGTTTGAATTGATGCAGGCTCTTTTTGACCAACAAGAATAGTGCGCATATGGCACTTCCTGTTCTTATCCTCCTTCTGATTGTCTATGGCTATATCTTACTAATGTTCCTGTTCTATTTGGAGATAGGACCGGATTCCGATCCAGGCAGGGATCTCACAGAGCATACACGGGGTGTTAGTGTAGTGGTTCCACTCAGAAACGAGGAGGATCAGCTGCCCGGACTTCTGGATGATTTTGCCAGGCAGTCTTTTCCTGAAGAGCTCCATGAAGTTATTTTCGTGGATGATCATTCAACGGACGCTTCTGCATCGATACTTGCAAAGTGGACAGGCGCTTATCCCCGCTTTCGATACCTGAGGCTATCCCCTGGAACATCGGGGAAGAAGAGTGCACTCTCCTATGGCATACAACATGCAGAACATGACTGGATCATACAGGTGGATGCAGACTGCAGACTGGACCCTGGATTCATCTCTGCACATATTACTTTCCTGGAGGAGCATCCCTCTGACCTGGTTGCAGGTATAGTGACTACCGGAAATGGAAATGGTAGTTTTCTGGAAAGCTTTGGGCGGCTCGATATATTGGCCCTTGCCGGAAGTAGTGCAGGATCATTCAGTCTGGGCAGGCCTATGATGTGTAGTGGTGCCAACCTGGCATATTCTAAAAAACTCCATGAGGAAACACGTTCTTTTGATCCTGAAAGCACTGTTGCTTCGGGCGACGATATGTTTTTGATGATCGGGGCACGAAAGCTGGGCAAGACCCTCTCTTTCATAACTGACAGGAAATCAATCGTTAGGACGAAGCCTCAGAAAGATCTACGCAGCCTGATTGAACAGCGAATTCGATGGGGCTCAAAAACACCCGGGTATAAGATGCTTGATATACAACTGCTGGCGCTACTGGTGTCCTTGTGCAATATTTCCATTCTGCTGATGCCGCTCTGGATTATCCTGTTTTCAATGTGGTGGCCATGGCTGGCTGCTGCATGGATCTTAAAAACCCTTGCTGACTTCATGCTCCTTTTCAGAATGACGGGTATTACTGGCTCACGAAGTGATTTAAAGCGCTTTCTCCCGGTCTCCCTGCTTTACTACCCCTACTTTCTGGTAACTGTGCTGGGGGCGCTCAGGGGAAGAACGGTTTGGAAAGAGGCGCTTAGGTAAACCTTCGGCGCTGCATGAGCCGGTAACTGAAAAAGATAGCTAAAGAGGTATAGAGAAGCACCATAAGGATATTCAGCCAGGCCGGTAATCCCTCTGGCAGGATATCCAGGGTCGATTGATCAATACTATCTGGACTGTTCATTTTCTTTTCAAAAATCTCTATCAGATTGGGTAGGGGAGTCAGTTGTGTGGTGGTCCGCATGGGAAGATACCACCGTATTTCCTGTTTGCGCAGGATGAGGAACAGTACCGGATCAACAAACACCCGCATGGCAAGGAAGGTAAGCAGCGACAGGGCCGTATTTTTCACAAGGAGCGCCACCAGTAATCCCATGGACATATAGGCAATGGAAGATACCAGGTATCTTCCCAGGATCCAGGTGTTTTCCAAGGCAATCTTGAAGGTCAGCTTATAACTGTAGATTAATCCGAGAGTGAGTGAGGTAAGTCCCAGAAGCAGAGTGGCAAAGAGAGCGAGCACCACCACCAGCAATAGTTTTTGCAACAGAAGATCCGTTCGACTCAGACCGAAAATCAACTGGGTTTTAAAAGTGTGGTTGTTAAACTCTTTGGTGGTGATCATAATGACAATTAAGGCCAGCAGGATGTTGTACGGTTCGGTAACCCAGGTTAGGAATAACCATACATCGGGGAAACGGAACAGATCGCTGAGTGAGATTACCGGTATCTCCTTATCAATAGCAGGATAGATGATTAATCCCAGGGTAAAAGCCAGGACATAGATCCCCAGGGTAATCCGAAAAGGATTATAATTCAGCAGTTTAATCTGTTCAATATGTAGTAAACGCCGCATTTAAGATTCCTCTTTTACCAGCTCCAGGAACTGCGATTCAAGACTTCGTTTCCGGCTGAGCATATGATGAACTACAAGCTTTTTGTCAAATGCAAAGGAGTTGATCTCAGCAGGCTCTACCTTTTCATTCAGGGTAAGAATCAGCACCCCGTTTTCTGTTTCAATCTCCTTGACCAGGCTTGATCCTTTCAATGCTGATTTAAGCTGATCGTTATTATTACAGGAGATTTCGATAATCTCATCTTCGGCCAGGAGCTCTTTTACTGGTCCGTTGGCCAGCAATTCACCCTTTTTAAGGATGGCCACATGGCTACAAATCTTTTCAACCTCGCTCAGGATGTGGGAGGCCAGGATCAAGGTTTTTCCCTGTTGCACCTGTTGGAGCACAATCTCTCTTACTTCTGCAATGCCTTCCGGATCGAGGCCGTTGGTGGGTTCATCGAGGACCAGCACCCTCGGATCGCCAAGAAGTGCAGCTGCAATACCAAGTCGCTGTTTCATCCCAAGCGATAGGGTGGAGAATCTGGATCTTTTACGTTCTGTAAGTTGCGCTGTTTCCAGAACCCGCCCAATATCCCCATAGGGCATACCCTTGATGTCACAAATAATCCTCAGGTTTCTTTCCAGATTCAGGTAGGGATAAAAATGAGGCGTTTCAATCAAAGAGCCGATGCTCCTTCGCTGCCCGGCCACCGGCTTTTCCCCGAACCAGGAGAAATGTCCACCCTCCTGTCGAATGATTCCCATAACGATGGAGAGTGTGGTGGTTTTTCCGCTTCCATTTGGACCAAGAATTCCATAAGCCTGTCCTTCTAAGATCTGAAGATCCAGGTTTTGGATGGCTCTAATATTTTTATAGGATTTGGATAAGCCGCGGATGGAAAGGATTTCCTGCATATTAGTTGGCAAGCTCGGAAAAGAATTTGATACGAACAAGCCTTATCTCCTCTTCTGTGAAATACTCTTCACCCAATTCAGCCAGTGCATCATCGATGGATTCTGTCTCGGCCTCCCGGAAATACTCGAAAATCTCATCAAGTTTTTCATCATCCATGATCTCATTCAGGTAATAATCAATGTTCAGCTTGGTGCCAGAACCGACAATGGCCTCAACCTCTTCGATAAGATCCATGAGCGAAAGACTTTTTGCATTGGCGATATCATCCAGACTTAATTTGCGGTCGATATTCTGTATGATATAGACTTTTACACCCGACTTATTAACCACCGATTTGACCACCATGTCCTGGGGGCGGATAATATCTTTCTCCTCTACGTATTCATGGATTACTTCCACAAATCCTTTCCCGTACTTCTTTGCTTTGCCTGTACCAACACCAACAATATTCTGCAGTTCCTCAATCTTAACAGGATACTGGATCGCCATATCCTCTAAGGAGGGATCCTGGAATATAACAAATGGTGGAAGATTTAATTCTCTGGCCAGCTTTTTCCTGAGATCCTTCAGGATGTACATCAACTCTTCATCCACAGCTCCGGTTCCACTTCCACCTGCAGCTACACCCTCCTCCGAGGCAATATCAAAATCATGATCCTGTGTCAACATCATCGAATACGGCTTCTTTATAAAGGCATGTCCGGCTTCTGTCAGCATTAATAATCCATAATTCTCAATATCTTTTGTTATAAATCTGGCAATCAGAGCCTGCCTGAGTACTGCATTCCAGTATTTGACATCTTTATCTTTTCCGGCACCAAAGTACTCAGAATGGTGATGGTTGTATGTCTTCACTGCGCTGTTGGCAATCCCTGAAAGAATAGTAGCAATATGCTCGGATTTGAATTTTTCCTGCACTGCTAAAATAGATTTTAATCCTAAAAGCACATCCTCCTTGCCTTCAAATCTTTCTTTGGGATGCAGGCAGTTGTCACAGTTGTCGCATCCCTCCTCCATAAACTCTCCGAAGTAGTTGAGCAGCAGCTTAGGGCGACAAACGGCCGATTCAGCATATGCCACGGTTTCGAGTAGCAATTGTTTGCCGATTTCCTGCTCCGCCACCGGTTTTCCCTGCATAAATTTCTCCAGCTTCTGAATATCCTTATACCTGTAGAAGGCGATGCATAAGCCTTCACCACCATCCCGCCCGGCCCGCCCAGTCTCCTGGTAGTAGCCCTCCAGACTTTTTGGCATATCGTAATGGATTACGAAGCGCACATCAGGTTTATCAATTCCCATTCCGAAAGCTATAGTAGCGACAATTACATCCACCTCCTCCATCAGGAATTGGTCCTGATTGTTTGAACGGGTCATGGCATCCATCCCCGCGTGATAGGGCAATACCTTGATTCCATTTACCTTCAGGGTCTCTGCCAGCTCCTCTACCTTTTTGCGGGAGAGGCAGTAGATAATCCCGGATTTACCATGATTGGCCAGGATAAATTTGATGATCTCCTTGGACGCATGCACTTTGGGTCTGATCTCGTAATAGAGGTTATGCCGGCGGAAAGATGATTTGAAAACATTGGCCTCCAGCATATCCAGGTTCTTTTGAATGTCGTTCTGAACCTTTGGAGTGGCAGTTGCGGTTAGCGCAATAAGCGGTGCTGTACCAATTTTATTGATGATGGGCCTGATCCTTCTGTATTCTGGTCTGAAATCATGTCCCCATTCAGAAATGCAATGTGCCTCATCGATGGCATAGAATGAGATATTCACTTTTTTGAGGAATTCAATGTTCTCCTCCTTGGTCAGGCTTTCAGGGGCCACATAGAGCAGGCGGGTGCGTTTGTCCAGCACGTCCTTCTTTACTTTGGCAATGGCATTTTTGGTAAGAGATGAGTTGAGGAAGTGTGCCACACCATCGTCCAGGCTGAAGCTACGCATTGCATCTACCTGGTTTTTCATTAAGGCAATCAGGGGGGAGATCACAATGGCAGTACCGTCTTTGATAAGTGCGGGAAGCTGATAGCAGAGCGATTTTCCACCCCCGGTGGGCATGAGCACAAAGCTATCGTTACCAGCAAGAACATTGCTTATAATCTCCTCCTGGTTTCCTTTGAAACTATCAAAACCAAAATACTTCTTTAGGTTCTTGTGAAGTATCTCTCCTGTATTCTTCATATTCCCTTTACTCCGCTGAGGATATTAAAGATAGTATAATTTGAATTCTGTTTCAAGGGGGTCAGTTTTTTTTTGTTACTTTGCACATCCTTTATCCAGACTGAATATGAGTAAGACTACTGAAGGGGAAATGTCTTTCCTTGAGCACCTTGAGGTGATGCGCTGGCACCTTTTGCGTTCCATTGCGGCGATTGTCATACTGGCCCTGGTGGCTTTTGTATTTAAGGAAATAGTCTTTGACAAGATTATCCTGGCACCCAAAGAGCCCCCGTTCCCTACCAACCGCTGGTTGTGTCAGCTCGGGGAAATACTTGGTATGGAACGTATTTGCATCAACCAGAATCCTTTTACGCTGCAGACCGTGAAGATGGCTGAGCAGTTCTCCATGCATATTATTGTTTCACTGGTGGCAGGCATCGTTATAGCCTTTCCTTATATATTTTGGGAATTCTGGAGGTTTATTATTCCGGCACTTTACGATAAGGAAAAAAACACTGCCCAGGGTGCTGTATTTTTTACATCCCTGCTTTTCATTCTTGGAGTTTTGTTTGGTTACTATATTATCTCACCTCTCTCCGTCAATTTTCTGGGAAATTACAAGGTGAGTGAAAGTGTTATCTCTGCACCCACGCTGCGTTCCTACGTGCAGACCATTACTTCTGTGGTGCTGGCGGCCGGACTGGTATTCCAGTTGCCGATTCTGGTCTATTTCCTGAGTAAAGTAGGACTTGTAACACCTGATTTCCTGAAAAAATACCGGAGGCACTCCCTGGTACTTATTGTGACCCTCTCGGCCATTATTACTCCACCCGATGTATTCAGCCAGGTACTGGTAGCCCTGCCGCTGATGGTACTGTATGAAATAGGCATTGCTATAAGCAAGCGTATTATGAGACAACAGGCAGCTGAAGAAGTAGCCAGAGAAGAGGCATATAAGAGTAAGAAGAAACGTCCTGCAAAAGATCCTGAAGCGGGAAAAGCTGAACCTGATAAAGAGCCTGAAACAGAAAAGAAAGAGCCTGCTGATGAGTCGTCCACGAAAGAGGAGGTGAGTTCCAAGAAACCCTGGAAAAGGCCAGCTTCCAAATCTGATCCTGATGAAGAAGAGGAAACTGGTGAGGAAGATTCTGATCCTGGAGAAGATAAAACTGATTAACTTTAGGAAAGATGAAGCTGCACACAAAAAATCTGGTAAAGAAATATAAGAGCCGAAGGGTGGTGGACGAGGTATCGGTCAGTGTGGAGCAGGGCGAGATTGTGGGTCTGCTTGGACCCAATGGGGCCGGGAAAACTACCACCTTCTACATGATTGTTGGACTGATTAGCCCCAATGAAGGGACTATCATGCTCGATGATCAGGATATTACCAAGGAGCCGGTTTACAAACGTGCCCGGATGGGCATCGGTTATCTCGCCCAGGAAGCATCGGTGTTCCGAAAGTTAACTGTGGAAGATAATATCAGGGCAGTGTTGGAAATGTCTAAACTGTCCCGTGAGGAACAGCGCGATAGAACAGAATCCCTGCTTGCCGAGTTTGGCCTGCAAAAAATCAGAAAGAGCCTGGGAATTCAGCTTTCGGGTGGAGAGCGCCGGCGTACAGAGATCGCCAGGGCCCTGGCTTTGAGTCCCCATTTTATTCTGCTGGATGAGCCTTTTGCCGGAGTTGATCCCATTGCGGTGGAGGATATTCAGGAAATTGTCTCCAAGCTTAAGGAGCTTAACATCGGAATCCTGATCACCGATCACAATGTACATGAGACACTGGCCATCACGGAACGCTCCTACCTGATGTTCGAGGGAAGCATACTGAAAGCAGGTACAGCCAAAGACCTGGCAGAGGACGAACAGGTGAGAAAAGTATACCTGGGACAAAACTTCGAGCTTCGATAAATCAAATGCACCTTTGTAATCCGGAAATTTGGATTAAATTTGCGGAAATTTTGCGGATGTGGCGGAATTGGTAGACGCGCTAGACTTAGGATCTAGTTCTTTCGAGAGTGGGGGTTCGAGTCCCTTCATCCGCACTTAAATTTATGCATAAACCGCTATGCTTTCGGATGTTATAACGATTGTATTGCGGTTTTTGCTAATTTTGCATATATATATTTTTTAGAAAATGAATATTTCACAGGAGAATTCAGGTAAGTTAAATGCGATCCTCAATGTCAAAGTTGAAGAGGTGGATTACGCGGAACGTGTAGAGAAGGTACTTAAGGATTACCGCAAGCAGGCCAAGGTTGATGGTTTCAGGCCAGGTATGGTGCCCATGGGCATTATCAAGAAAATGTACCATACCCCGGTACTGGTGGATGAAGTGAACAAACTGGTTTCGGAATCTCTCTTTAACTACCTGCAAGAAAACAAAGTAAATATCCTTGGAGAACCTCTTCCACATAAGGATGACGTGCAAAAGTTTGATTTTGAAAAGGATACAGAATTTGAGTTCAAATTCGACCTGGGGCTGGCTCCTGAGCTAAATATGGAAGTAAGTGCAAAAGACAAGGTGCCCTTTTATAAGATCAAGGTTGACAAAAAACAACAGGGTGAGCACAAGGAATCTTTGCTGCAGCGTTTTGGTGAGTTCAAGGCTGTGGATAAGGCTGGAAATGATGAACTGATCAAAGGAAGCCTGGTTAAGGTAAATAAAGAGGGCAAAGAGGTAGAAAACGGGATCCGCGTGGATAATGTCTCCATGTCGCTGGAGATGATGAAGGATGATGATCAAAGAGTACTCTTCAGTGGAGCAGCTGGTGGAGACCAGGTGGTTTTTGATGTGAAGAAGGCCTTCCCCAACGATACAGAATTGGCTTCCCTGCTAAGAATTGAAAAGACGGAGGTGGCCATGCTCGAAGGCACTTTTAAGTGCTTTATCGACGAGGTTAATAAGTTTGAACGTGCTGAGCCTGGACAGGAGTTCTATGACAAGGTTTATGGCGAGGGTGAGGTAAAAACCGAAGAGGAGTTTACCAAGCGTGTGACCGAGGAAATTGCATTGAACTATGAGCGTGAGAGTGAGTACAGGTTTATGGTGGATGCACGTGAAGCGCTGATTAAAAAAGCAAAAATTGACCTTCCGGTGGAGTTTTTAAAGCGCTGGATGGTAGAGACCAATGAACAGATCACCGAGGAGCAGGTAGCAGAGGATTTTGAAAAGTATGAGGATGATTTCCGCTGGCAGTTGATCAAAGAGCATCTTTTGAAACAACAGGATATCAAAGTGAGCGAAGAAGAGGCTCTCGAAGCTGCTAAGGCTATGGTTTTAAACCAATATATGCAATATGGCATGAGCAATGTGCCGGAAGAATACCTGGAGAACTATGCCAGGGAGATGATGGCGAAGCCTGAGGAATCCAGGAAATTCTATGAGCAGAAGGGTGAGGAGAAGCTGATTTCCTATATTAAATCCATCGTCAAATTGGATGAAAAGGAGGTCAGTTCAGAGAAGTTCCGTAAATTGTACGAGAAATAAAAGTAAGATTATGAGTCAGCAGGACGATTTTAAGAAGTTTGCAACCAAACATTTGGGCATCTCAAGTATGACCCTCCATCAGTTTTCATCTCAGTACAACTCTTATATATCACCAACCATTATAGAGGAAAGGCAGCTTAACGTTGCTTCCATGGATGTTTTTTCCAGGCTGATGATGGATCGCATCATTTTTCTGGGAGCACCTATTGACGACTACGTGGCCAATATCATTCAGGCCCAGTTACTCTATCTTGATTCGGCAGATCCCAACAAGGATATCCAAATCTATTTCAATACGCCTGGCGGAGGGGTGCATGCCGGACTCGGGATCTATGATACCATGCAGTACACTTCATGCGATATAGCTACTATCTGTACAGGGATGGCCGCTTCCATGGGTGCTGTTCTTCTGGCTGCCGGAACTAAAGGGAAACGCTCCGCACTCAGGCACAGCAGGGTGATGATTCATCAACCCATGGGCGGTGCACAGGGACAGGCTTCTGATATTGAGATTACTACCCGTGAGATCCTGAAAATGAAAAAAGAACTCTACGCCATCATTGCAGATCATTCAGGAAAAAGCTTTGAGAAGGTGGCTAAAGATGGAGATCGCGATTACTGGATGACTGCAACTGAGGCTAAGGAATATGGAATGATTGATGAAGTTCTCACCAGAACCAAAGACAAAAAGTAATGGACCGTTGCTCTTTTTGCGGAAGGGAGAAGAAGGATACAAACCTTCTTATTGCAGGTATTTCAGGTCACATCTGTGACCGCTGTATCGAACAGGCTTACAGCATTGTCCAGGAGGAGCTGGGTGTGCATGGTGAGTTTGATATGGAGCAGATTAAACTTCTGAAGCCGATCGAAATAAAGAGCTTCCTGGACCTCTATGTGATTGGACAGGACGAGGCCAAAAAGTATATTTCTGTAGCAGTCTATAACCACTACAAGCGCTTGATGCAGCAGGATAGCAAGGATGAGATTGAAATTGAGAAATCCAACATTGTGTTGGTAGGAGAGACCGGTACGGGTAAAACCCTGCTGGCACGAACTATTGCCAGAATGCTCCATGTACCTTTCACCATAGTGGATGCTACCGTCCTTACCGAGGCCGGATATGTGGGTGAGGATATTGAGAGTGTGCTGACCAGGTTACTGCAGGTAGCCGATTACAATGTGGAAGCCGCTGAGAAGGGAATCGTCTTTATAGATGAAATTGATAAGATCGCCCGCAAAAGTGATAATCCTTCCATTACCAGGGATGTATCTGGAGAGGGTGTTCAGCAGGGTCTGTTGAAATTACTGGAGGGCTCCATAATCAATGTACCTCCCCAGGGAGGAAGGAAGCATCCCGATCAGAAGATGATACCGGTAAACACCAAAAATATCCTCTTTATTTGTGGTGGGGCATTTGATGGTATAGAAAACAAAATTGCCAACCGCATGAATACCCAGGTGGTGGGCTATAATGCTGCCAAGAAGGTAGACCGTGTTGACAAGGACAACCTGCTTCAGTATGTGGCGCCGCAGGACCTGAAGGCCTTCGGAATGATACCCGAAATTATTGGTCGCCTGCCGGTACTTACCTACCTGAATCCCCTGAGTGAAAAGGCTCTTCGTCGTATCCTTACGGAACCACGCAATGCCATTATCAAGCAGTATGAAAAACTGTTTGAGATGGACGGGATCAAATTGTCGTGGGACGAGAAGGTCCTGGACTATATCGTTCAGAAAGCACTTGAATTTAAGCTGGGCGCCAGGGGATTGCGTTCCATCTGTGAGGCCATTATGATGGATGCCATGTTCGAGCTGCCCTCCAAGGAGAACCCCGGGGATATAAATATTGGGATCAAATACGCCAGGGAGAAACTGGAAAAAGCCAATCTGAAGCGTCTGAAGGCAGCCTGATGAGCAGGTCAAAATCGGGGGTATATTTTCTGGTCATCCTGGCGATGGTTTTCTGGGGATTTACCTTTGTTGCTTTCAAATTTGCCAACCTGTCCTTTCGGCCTATCACCATTGTCTTTTTCAGGCTTGCAGTCTCCATATTCTTCCTCTTTGGTTTTGCATTCTTCTTCAAAAGGCTGAACAAGATTAAGCTTAAGGACCAGAAGTGGTTCCTTTTACTGGCCCTGGTAGAACCATTCTTTTACTTCCTGGGCGAGGCTTACGGACTCACCATGGTTACCGCGACAGTTGGGGCTGTTATTATCTCCACTATCCCACTAATTGTTCCTTTTGCAGCTTACTATCTGTTTAGGGAAAAACTGACTCCGATGAATTACCTGGGCCTGGTAATCTCCTTTGGGGGAGTGCTGCTGGTGGTACTTACCAGGAGCGGTGGCCTGGCAGCTGACTGGAAGGGGATCCTGCTGATGTTTGTGGCAGTTCTTTCAGCGGTAA
>QMPQ01000024.1 GCA_003648635.1 Bacteroidota bacterium
AAACCCACCAATTTCAACTTCACCCAGTGTAGGATGATCATAGGCTTCCCACTTTGCAAAACCTGAATTGCCGGGCTGACTATCCACAAAGTCAAGCATAGCCTCATCAACACTTCCGCTATCCTTTTTACTCAATCCCCATAGATCCATGCTGAATACAGGAACACCTACCTGGAAGTATCCCCAGAGTTCAAATGAACCATCCTTTGCAGGTGCAGGTTCTATGCGCTCCTCATCGGCTCCTTGCTCTTTCAGAAAGGTCTTGTAGTCCGAGGCATATTTCTCATAAAAAAGAAGATCCCCTTCCTGAGGATTTAATGCAGCGCCCAGTCCAAGCATACCTGCAATCATGCTCTCATCAATATTGGATTGTGGATTTTCAGCCTTGAAAATTTCAACCAACTCTGTTAATGTATAGGTTCTGCTCGCATCCAGGTTAAATCGCCTGGCCTGCCTTTCTGACAACCTGATTTTGCTCAGGTCCGCTTCGCCCTTCCTGCCTCCTTTTGGGGGAGTGTAGCACCAGTTCGTGGAACCAAAGGAGACGATCATGGCTATATCGGGATGCTCAAAGACAAATTTCATAATGGCATAAGACTCAGGAGTAGAACCAGGAAACTTACCGCCATCCGCTGTATAGTGCTGGAACAGTTGTGGGAAGTTTATTCCAACATTGGTGCCTCCGGGCCCGTCTTCATTGTATAAGCCATCTCCATCATCGTCCAGTCCTTCTGTATAAATTTTATATACGCCCTGCTCGCCTTTTTTAGGATCAGCTTTTCTCATGAGTCTTGGATCAGTTTCAGAGGTGATCCACTCACCGTCGGGATGAACCATACGCATACTGGTAATCCATCCATCCCCGTTAAGATCATTCACACCATCCTCATCTGTAAGGTCATCTTTGTCATCATTTGTCCTTTGGTCGTTTCTGGAATCCTCAAACAGAGGTAAGTCAAAAAACTTTGCTGCGGCATCCGGATTTCCCATGGGTACGATATACCAGTTCAGGGACTCAAAATTTGCCGGATCCGCGAGTATGGTTTCGGCAAGAAAGATGGCTCCCTCTGTTGCCAGTGGCCTGTTTCCCTCGAAATTTGCTCCAACAAAAATGGATGGATTTGCCCCCATTTTAGATTCAGGATCTTTTCCAATTCTGATCAGGTGAAGAGGCCTTTCGCCTGGAGAACTTGCCAGGATGGTGGAACTTACCACACCCGGATGTGTACCCTCGATTTGTTTTATCCAACTTAGCACTTGATCCGGTGTTAGATAATCGGACGACTGGGCCTTTGAAAATTCGGGGTAAACCAGAAGGGCCAGAATCAGTAAAAGATTCGAGAGAAAAAATGATCTTTTCATAGGGTGGGATTTAAGTGCATCAAGCTACAAAAAATGCAGGAAAATATGGACAACTTACCCAAATTCCGAAATGGACTGGAGCGACTCCATATTGGCAATATGAATGGTTTTTCCATAGATCTTAAGGATGCCATCTCTGCGAAACTCGCTCAAAGTACGAATCACATTTTCCGTGGTCATTCCCACATACTCCGCCATCTCTTTTCGTGTGAGTGGGAGTTCAAATTCATCCGCATAGAATACCGTCTTGGAGAAATATATCAGGAGGTAGGCCACACGTCCCCTCAAATGTTTTTTACGAATCTCCAGTGATTCAAGAATAAGGGTATCGGCTACCTTGCTCATTTTACCAAGCAGGTTCAGGGCGAGTTTTCCGTTTGTATTGATAAGGGATTTGATATCTTCCATTTTCAGGTTACAAGTGACCGAGTCTTCAAGTGCCGTAACAGAATAATTATAGCGTTCATTTGAAAAAACACTGAGCAAACTTACATAGTCCATGGGTTTTGCGATGGTAATAATCTGCTCTTTACCACTTTGATCACTTCGAAATAGTTTTACCAGGCCACTTTTTAAATAGCTAAAGTCCTGTATACGGGTCCCTTCTTTAATGATGGTTTCGCCTGCCAGATAATCTTTTTCAAGCTTACCGGAACAAATGATATCCATGCTCTTTTCATCCAGATTCACAACGAAAAGCTCCCGGAGTTCACAATGTTCACATGTACAGCTTGAATCCATTCAGTCTAATTGAGTGCTGCTTAGCATAAGCAGATATGATAGTTGTCATGATATGATAATTATCATATCGTTATCCGGATAACGCAAAAATACTCCTGCTATTTTTGCCTTCCGAACATATCAAAAGTAAACAAAAATAATATGAAAAAGATTTTAATACTTGGTGGTGGAACAGCAGGTACCATGATGGCCAATAAGCTTTTTAAGGCCCTGGATCGCCAGGAATGGGAAGTTACCATCGTGGATCAACACAAAACCCACTATTATCAGCCAGGATTTCTGTTCATTCCATTCGGAATCTACAATAAAAGTGATGTGGTAAAACCCAAGGGAGATTTCTTCCCTTCAGGAGTTAAGGTTATTTATCAGGAAATTGATCGCGTTGAAGGTGAAGCAAACAAGGTTCACCTGGGCGATGGCTCCATTCTAAAGTATGATTTTCTGATCATTGCTACCGGAACCCAGACCCGTCCGGATGAGACTCCCGGACTTCTTGGCAATGAATGGTACAAAAGTATCTTCGATTTCTATACGGTGGAAGGTGCCGTAGCACTGCAGCGCTTTTTCAAATCATGGGAAGGCGGAAAGCTTGTACTGTGTATTTCTGAGTTGCCATTCAAATGCCCGGTTGCTCCCATTGAATTTGTTTGCCTGGCAGAAGCTTACTTTGCCGAAAAAGGGATCAGGGATAAGGTAGATATCACCTATGTGACTCCACTCCCCGGAGCCTTTACCAAACCCATTGCCACAAAGATGCTGAGCCAGCTTATGGACGATAAGAACATCAAGGTGGTGCCAGATTTTTACCTGGAGAGTGTGGATAGTGAGAAGAAAGTGATCAAGTCTTACGATGAGGTGGAGATTCCCTATGATGTGTTGACCATTGTTCCCGTGAATATGGGCTCGGAGATGGTTGAGAGAAGTGGACTGGGAGACGATATGAATTATGTGGAGACTGATAAGGAGACACTTCAGTCAAAAAAGTTTGAAAACATTTTTGTCCTGGGCGATGCAGCCAATCTTCCAACATCCAAAGCAGGTTCAGTGGCACACTTTGCTGCTGAAATTCTTTTTGAGAACATAATGAGTGCTATGGAAAACAGGCCTCTTACCGCCAAGTTTGATGGACATGCCAACTGTTACATAGAGACCGGTTATGGTAAAGGTGCATTGATCGATTTCAATTACGATACCGAGCCGCTGCCAGGAACCTATCCTCTTCCGGGAATAGGGCCCTTCGGACTTCTGAAGAATACCAAGATCAACCATTATGGGAAGATGATCTTCCGCTGGATCTACTGGCACATCCTTCTGAGGGGAAAAGAGATGCCCATTGAGGCCCATATGACCATGGCGGGTAAAAAGAATAGCATTGACTAAACGGAACAAAATGGCAGACAACACAACACAACAAATTGCTGAATTGAACCAGAAGGTCGATACGATCCTGGAATATGTCAATCAGCAAAGATTAAAGTCCCAGGCCCTTGATGATCTTGTATCAGATGTCTCGATCATAGGCAAGGATGCTTATGATTCCACTGTGAAAGCTCTGGATGAACACGAAGTGGTTCTTGATCCTGATCAACTTACTGAATTAGGGATCAGGCTTGCACAGAACATTGGCAATTTTAATAGCATGCTTGATACCTTGGGTAGTGCTATGGATCTGATGAAGGATGTGGGACCCATTGCCAATGAAGTGATCATAGATGCCACAAAGAAACTGCACGAATTTGAGCAGAAGGGCTACTTCGAATTTATGAAAGAGTTTGGAGCTGTAATAGACAATGTCGTAAGCTATTATGGTGTCAATGATGTTCGGATGCTGGCCGATAACGTGGTAACAATTTTGGATTCAGTCAAGAATCTGACGCAGCCGGAAATGCTCAAGTCCATTGATACCGCGGTGAAGGTATTTTCTAATATGGAGACGGAGAATGTTCCCGAATACTCCATTTTTAAAGTGATTAGGGAGATTAACCAACCAGAGATGAAAAAGGCCTGGGGCTTCCTGTTCACCTTCTTAAAGAACATGAGTAAGATAAATGAGAACAACAATTAATATGCATTAACTAATAACTTATAATTATGGCAACAAAAACCTATGCTGGACAAACTGTAGAAGTTAATGATGAAGGCTACATGGTAGATCCCAGCCAATGGAACAAAGAGATTGCAGCTGAAATGGCGAAGGAAGAAGGAATTGAATTAACTGATAAGCATGTCGAAGTGCTGGAATTCCTCCGCGCAGCCAATGAAAAAGGTGAGACGCTTACTATCAGAAGAGTTGGGAAATCAGGGATTACTGATATCAAAGGTCTGTATCAGTTATTCCCAGGTGGTCCATTGAAGTTTTCTTCCAAATTTGCAGGCATACCCAAGCCAGCAAGCTGTGTTTAATCTAAAAAATTTACGATAATGTCTGAAACAAAAGAAAGTCCGTTAAAAAAAGTATGCATGATATGTGCCAAGGGCACCATTGAGGATGTATATGCCACCCTGGTCATGGCCAATGGAGCCGTGATGGAAGGAATTGAGACCAAAGTATTCTTTACCTTCTTTGGCCTGGATGCAATTACCAAGAAGCAAATGGGTAAAATCAAAACAGCAACTGTTGGTAATCCTGCCATGAGGGCACCGGGTGGATTACCCTTCCCAACAATATTGGGGATGATTCCCGGAGTTGAGGCTGGTGTATCGGCCATGATGAAGAGCTCGATGTACAAGCTCGATATTCCTCCTGTGGATGAGTTCCTGGAGATGATCACTGCCGGAGGCGGAGAAATATATGCCTGTAAACTCGCCATGGATATGTTCAAGCTTGAAAAAGAAGATCTCCATGAAGAAGTGAAGGATGTACTTACTATTGGCGATTTTTATGGGAAGTGCGGAGGAGATAATACACAGATCATCTTCACCTAAGCTCGTATTTGCCGAATCGCAACGTGCTATATTGTAGAATCGAACCTGATTAAGGAAAGGGGGCCATTGGCCCTCTTTTTTTTTGATATTCCGCAGGACTTTATTCCCCCCCAAACTCCATCAGGAAGGCCTTGATAAAGTCATCAAGATTCCCGTCCAGAACTGACTGGACATTGCCGGTTTCATGGCTGGTACGCAGATCCTTCACCAATTTATAAGGGTGCAGGACGTAGTTGCGGATTTGTGAACCCCATTCGATTTTCATCTTGTTTCCTTCGACCTCAGCCTGCTTTTCCCTCTTTTTCTGCAGCTCCATTTCGTAGAGATGTGACTTCAGGATGCGCATGGCATTTTCGCGGTTCTTATGTTGGGAACGAGTTTCGGTATTATCCACTGTGATCCCGGTGGGTAGGTGGCGGACCCTCACACCTGTTTCCACCTTATTTACATTCTGACCTCCTGCACCTCCGGAACGGAAGGTGTCCCACTCAATGTCGGCAGGATTTACCACGATTTCAATGGATTCGTCAATCACTGGAGTCACGAAAATAGAGGCGAAAGAGGTGTGACGGCGGTTGGCTGAGTCAAATGGGGAGAGACGCACCAGACGGTGAACCCCACTCTCGCTCTTCAGGAAACCGTATGCGTAATCGCCCGTGAATTCCAGGGTCACAGATTTGATCCCTGCCTCATCGCCCTGGACCATATGGAGTTCTTTTATTTTATAGTTGTTCTTCTCTCCGTAGCGGAGGTACATGCGCATCAACATCTCGGCCCAGTCCTGGCTTTCGGTTCCTCCTGCCCCGGAATTGATCTTCAGGATTGCACCCAGACTGTCCTCCTCATTGCGCAGCATGTTTTTCGATTCCAGAGCCTCTGTGAGGGTGAGTGCCTCGTTATACTGGGAGGTGACTTCCTCTTCGGAGGACTCCCCGGCTTCCAGAAATTCAGCTAGTACATTCAGGTCATCAATAGCTGTTTTAACGCCAGTGAAGCCCTGCACCCAGCTTTTAAGCCGGGCAATTTTCCTCAGTTGTTCCTCTGCAGATTTAGGATTGTTCCAGAATTCCGGATCATGTGTTCTTTGTTCCTCTTCCTCTATTTGGATGCTTTTGCCATCCACGTCAAAGATGCCTCCTTAACGCATCCAGGCGCCTGCTGAGATCTTTGATCTGTTCGCTTGTAATCATCAATAAAAAATTTCGTTAAAGATAGGAAAGAATCTGGTGAATCAGATCCGATTCAAATCCCCGTTGTGCAGCAAATCTGTATAATTTTCCCTTACGCTTGAATTGATTGCTCTCTTTGAGGGAGGCTGACTTTTCTGATATCAGACGTGTACATGTTTGCTTATAGAGGTCTGGATCTATCTGGTTCAGGGCTTCTTCAATGATAGCTATGGGAATCTCTTTTTGACTTAACATCATCCTCAGCTTGATCTTACCCCAGCCGTTGAATCGAAATTTGTCATGTACATAAAAGGTGGCATATCTCGCATCATCCAGAAATTTTTCCTTGATCAGTAAGTCAATAATCTTATCAGCATCATAGCTAGTAAGCTTCCAGTTGTTCAGCTTCTCCCTGATATGACTGCTGCATTGTTCCTGATTGCTGCAGAGAGCAGCCGCACGTTTAAGTGCTGCCTCATAGCTCATATGTTTATCTGACTGCATTGATATATCGGTCTTTTTCGTGAATATCTTTGAGTACCCGGACCTTGCTGAATCCTTCTTTCTCGAAGAGTCTCGCACACTCCTTCCCAAACTGCTCATTGATCTCTACCCATATTTCGCCCCTGTCTGCCAGGTAGCTCTTGCAAAAAGAAGCAATGGCACGGTAAAAAATAAGTGGATCCTCATCCGCAACAAACAGGGCAGATTCGGGTTCGAATTCAATAACATTTCTTGGCATCATCTCGCGTTCGCTATTCATCACATAAGGCGGATTACTGACCACCAGGTCGAAGCGAAGTGACTCCTCCAGGGTATGCGGATTCAGAAGATCTAATTTGATCCAGCTGACCTGAAGGTTATTCTTTCTACCATTCTCCCCTGCCACCCTTAGGGCCTCCTGACTTTTGTCAACTCCCCATACCACTGCATCCGGAAAGTACTTCTTCAGTGCCAGTGCGATACAACCCGAACCGGTCCCCAAATCAATGATCCTGTGGATGGAGTCTTTGCTCCTTGCTTTAATATGCTCCACCATCTCTTCGGTTTCTGGCCTTGGAATCAGTACACGTTTGTCCACCTTTATGTTCAGACCGCAAAAATTGGTCTGTCCCAGGATATACTGAATGGGTAAGCCACTGCGAATATCAGCGACAAAGGCATTAATTTGTGCCGTAAGTGGAGGATCGGGCACCAGGTCGGGTTCGCGAAGTGAAACAGACAAAGGGTAACCCAGATGCTCCATAACAAGCCGGACAATGGAATCTGATTCATTTTCCATGTATATTTGCCGTAGTTCCGACAGCAGGTGGAACCTGATTTGTTTCAGTGTGGCACGGTTTTGGAGCATCTATCAAAAATAGTAATAATGCAACAGCCTTGATTAGCGAGAAAGATAAAATATACATGCGCCGCTGCTTTGAACTGGCGCGGAAGGGTTTGGGAATGACCAAGGCAAATCCTCTTGTGGGGGCAATCATTGTTCACGATGATCACATTATTGGGGAAGGATATCACCATGAATTCGGAGGGCCGCATGCTGAGGTAAATGCCATTCGCTCCGTGAAGGACCCTTCCCTGCTTCCCGAATCGACACTCTACTGCAGTCTGGAGCCATGCTCACATCATGGGAAGACTCCCCCCTGTTCCATGCTTATTCAGCAAAAAGGATTTAAGCGGGTTGTGATCTCCAACTCGGACCCATTTCCAAGCGTTAATGGCAAAGGAATCAAGTATTTAGAAGATACAGGGATTGAAGTGGAGGTGGGTTGCCTGGAGGAAGAAGGAAAGCACTTAAACCGCAGGTTCTTACATTATATAAACTACCGGAGGCCCTATGTGATTCTGAAATGGGCGCAGACTGCAGATGGATTTATTGATCTTGAACGAGAACCGGGCGATCAGGAAGGACCCAGGTGGATCAGCGATGAAGTGAGCCGTACCCTGGTACATAAATGGAGAAGTGAAGAGTCGGCCATCATGGTTGGAACCTCCACTATCTTAAGCGATAATCCCAGCCTGACTGTACGCAGGTGGTCGGGCGAGAACCCGGTACGTATAACATTCGATAGGAATGGACGTCTATCAGATAGCGCACAGATTTTTGACGGTAAAACTGAGACCATCCTATTTACAGGGGTTCAGCGTAACTATGCAGGTAGAATTCAGTTGGTTCATGCCGATCCGTCGTATGAGATGGTTGACGTTCTGGAAGAGCTTTTTGATCGGCAGATAGTCTCCGTATTTGTGGAAGGAGGAGCGAAGTTACATAAGAGTTTCCTTGAATCCGGATTGTGGGATGAAGCCAGGGTTTTTACCGGAAAAATGTTATTTACTCAGGGGGTTAAGGCTCCTGAGATAAACGAGAAAGTTGATGAAACAATGAAGATTGGAGAAACAAAGTTGGAAGTGTACAGGAATAAACTGAATGATCTTCATGGGTCATAAAAGTGTTTTTGCACAATAAAAGCTTATGTTTATCTAAAATAGTTTGGATTAAGAAACAATTATTCAGTAAGTTGCGTATTATATTTTAGATGAAGAAATTTGTATATATAACATTCCTGCTGCCGCTTCTTATTACAGCATCAGTCCAGGCGCAATCGGCCAAACAATATCTCAAAACCGGAGAGGATTTTGCAAAGGCAAATAATTATGTAGATGCCATTATCCAGTATACCAAAGCTCTGGAGCTGGAGTCTGACTATGATAAGGCTTATGTACAGCGGGCCGTAGCTTTTTCGAGGAGCGGAGAGCATAAAAATGCAGCGGAGGATTATGATCGCGCACTGGCGTTCGAAACAAAAGATGAGGAACTCTACTATTTTGCCGGAAAGGAGTGGCATCTCTTTGGAGACAACCCGATTGCACTGGACAGGCTCTCCATGGCCATCCTGTTAAAAAGTAATTTTTTGGAAGCTTACAGGGTCAGATGGGCTGTAAATATGACTCTTCTTCGTTATGAGGAGGCCCTGGAGGACGCGAAGAGGTGCCTGAAACTAAAAGAGGATGAAAAGTCCTATTATGACCTGGCCCAGGTATATGAGAAACTGGAAATGTATAATGAAGCTGGTGATGCCTATCGACAATCTTTGCGGGAGAACAATAGGGTAGTGGCCACCCACTTCTCATATGCACAGTTGTTGTATCTACAGGAGAATTATGAAGCCGCCGGGTTTGAATTGATTGAAGTACTGCAGCTTGATCCACAGAATCTGGAGGCAATCCTCCTGCATAGCCAGGTCTTATCAGCCCAGGGCGAATATCTAAGGGCAAGTGAGACCCTTTCCATGGCATCGGTACGATACTCCGACGAACCTTTAATCTATATCTACCGGGGAGAGATAAACAGCAAAATGAATCAGCCTGCATATGCTATTATCGATTTTTCCAAAGCCATTGAACTGGATCCGGAAAATGCAGAGATTTATTACAAACGGGGTGAGGCCAATGAAGCCATCAGGGATTATAAAAAGGCCATGGAAGACTATGCAAAGCTGCTGCTTATGTCCAAATATGATGGTAATGCCCAGCGTTTGCACGAGGAGGCCAGCCAGCGCATGTTCGAATTGAACCGCGAAGAGAATAAACCCATTGTAGTACTTGTTGATCCTGTGTCCAATGATGCCAATACCATTGATGTTTCTAAGGAGATTGTCTTGTTGAATGTTACCGGAGCGATTACTGATGCAAGTGAAATTAAGTCACTTCAGGTAAATGGATTTACCGTGCCGGTGGAAAAAACAGAGGAGGGATTCAGGTTTCTTGCCAGTGTGAATCTTTCTAACTCCAACCAGGTAACAGTTCAGGTTTCAGATGTATATGATAATACAGAAACTGCAATTTTCCCCATCAGGCGTACGGAAATTGATCCCCCGCTTGTAAGAATGATTGCGCCTTACGGTTCTGAAAACAACATTCTCTATCTGGACAACAACGACCCGCTGATATACGTGGAGGGCAAAATTGAGGATGAGAGCAGGATTATCTCCATCTACATCGATAGCGTTATGGCTAGTTATATCCCCAGCGATCTGAATCCCAATTTTACGGCCACTTTGAATGTGACCAATAAGAGCAGGATCACCGTGTTTGTTGAGGATGAATTTGGCAACAGATCCGAGATAGAATACAAGCTAAACCGTGATGCACAATCCTTTGATGACAATCCCATGGGAAAAACATGGGCGATTTTCATTGAAAACTCTGACTATAATTCATTTGCCAGCCTGGACGGACCAAGCAAGGATGTTAGCATGATGCGTTCAGCTCTGGCTAACTACCAGATTCACGAAGTGATTCATAAGAAGAATATGAGCAAAGCCGAGCTTTCAAAGTTCTTTTCCATTGAGTTGCGGGATATGATCAGAAGTAATCGTGTGAATTCCCTATTGGTCTGGTATGCCGGTCATGGAAAGTATGTCAACGAAAGTGGTTATTGGATTCCTGTGGATGCTTCCAGGGATGATGAATTTACCTACTATAATATAAATGCATTAAAAGCTGCTATGCAGGTATATCCTGATGTCCTGACGCATACACTGGTAATAACGGATGCCTGTGAGTCCGGTCCAAGTTTTTACCAGGCCATGCGTTCCGGGATTCAGGAACATAGTTGTGACGACTGGACCTCCACCAGGTTTAAATCGTCGCAGGTATTCTCTTCAGCTGGATATGAACTGGCAGTGGACGACAGCCAGTTTACCAGGACCTTTGCCAATGTGCTGATCAACAATCCGGGCTCTTGCATTCCCATCGAGAATATCGTGATGAAGGTAACTTCAGCAGTTGAGAACACAACCAAACAGGCACCACAGTTTGGGAAAATTTCCGGACTCGAAGATGAGGATGGCACCTTCTTCTTTATACCGAAGGACTATTAATAACATCATGTTCCGGCAGGTTCTTTTTCTTTGGATCTTTTTAGGATCTTTCACTGTTTACGGGCAGCAGTTCTATTTTGACCAGTTCTCTGTTTCGGACGGACTGGCCCAGTCCACTGTATTTGACATGATCCAGGACAGGAATGATGTTTTCTGGCTGGGTACCCGTGCCGGTGTGGCGAGGTTCGATGGAGCTAACTTTGTCAATTTTACAGCTAAAGATGGTCTGGCAGAGAATGGGGTAAGAGCCATCTGTGAAGATAATGACGGAAAAATCTGGTTTGGTCATACCGGGGGAGGACTATCCCTCTTTGATGGAGGCACTTTTAAGCTTGTTCCTTCGCCGGCTGCACTTAAGCATTCAACCATTACATCTATCCTGTTGGATGCCGAGTCCAAGCTCTGGTTTACCACAGAAGGAGCAGGAGTCGTTATGCTATCGAATCCGGAGGCTCCTACTGATAAACTGCAATTTACACAGTATTCGGGTAGTGAACTTTCGGACCAGGTTTATGGGCATCACATGGACCGGGATGGTAGAATCTATTTTGTAAGCGATCTGGGTGTAAAATATTTTAATCCGGACAGCAGTCGTTTCGAAAACCTGTTATTGAATGGTGTTCCAAAGTTTTATCAAACCACAAGTATCCTGATCGATAGCTGGGGAAGAACATGGATAGGTAAATACCATGGCGGCCTCTACCGTTACAATCCAAATACAGACAGTACGGTGATGTACGACCTGGTAAAGGCCGGACTGAAATCGAATTGGGTCAGTACAATCTTTGAGGACAGGGAGGGCAACATCTGGGCTGGGACTTTTGAGGGAGGGGTGGTTAGAATTACCCCGGACAACAGCCTTGAACTCTATACCAGCGCAAATGGATTTCCGGGATTACAGATATGGTCGATGATGCAGGACCGAGAGGGAAATATCTTATTCGGGACCAATGAGAATGGTGTTTGTGTCTATAAAGGGGATGATTTTATTTCCTACTATAAAGATGACGGCCTCATCGGTTCACAGGTTCAGGCCATTCTTCAGAGAAGTGATGGCTCCTACTGGTTCGGAACCAACAAGGGAATATCCATTCTGGATGGGGAAGCTGACGGAGGGTCCATACACGATTTTGATCAGCTTAAAGCTGATGGAATTGAATTTCTGAGGGAGGATAGGGATGGAACTATCTGGATAGGAACCGATAATTCAGGTGTTTATAAATATCACAGAACCAGTGGATTTAGAAAGGAGAACAGACTAAGCGGACACGTTGGTCAGTACAAGCCGGTCATGGCCATGGAGATAGACCAGGACAATTTTTTATGGGTGGGAGCACTGGATGGCTTAATCTATTACGATATCGATAAACAGAGCGTGGTAAAGAAGTTTTCCCAGTTTGATGACGGACTGAAAAGCAGTTACATCAGGATGCTCTTCATTGATTCAAAAAACAGGGTTTGGATCGGACATGACGAGAAGGGAATTACCATGGTTGAAGAGGGTGAATTTGTAGACCTGAAGCTGGGATTTGATTTTACACCTCTCTGTATGACAGAGGACCTGGATGGGACTTTCTGGATCGGAACCGAGGGAAGAGGAGTGATCCATTATGATACCGATCGTCGGCAGGTGATTCATATATACACAGCTGATGGGGGTGAGCTCCTGGCAAACCTTATAAACCAGTTGAATGTGGACCACTTCAACAATATCTATGTGGGTACAAACAAGGGCTTGAATATCTTTTTCAGGGAGGAAGAACGCTTTTATTCGTTTACCTACAGGAGTGGTTTTGTAGGGATAGAGACTAAGCACAATGCATCTTTAGTAGACCAGGCCGGATATCTTTGGTTTGGAACAATAGAGGGGGTTACCAAATACCATCCCTCAAGGGAAGTAAGGCTAGCAGGGGAACCTGCCGTTCATATCACAGGAATGCAGGTCAATAATGAGCTTGTCTCCATGGATGCTGGATTAAGCCTCTCGTACAGGCAGAACAGAATTATTTTTGAATATGGCTGTATAACACTGAACCCGGATGATGTTCAGTATCAAATTATGCTTGATGGGACCGGTCAGGATTGGGGCCCTCCTGACAGGCTGACCAGTGCCATCTACCCTGCTTTGCCATATGGCAGGTATACCTTCCGGGTAAAGGCTAAAAACAGTGCTGGGGTATGGAACAGGGAGCCAGCATCCTTCTCTTTTGTTATCAGACCGCCTTTTTACCTAACCTGGTACTTCATTCTGTTTGTTGCAGGGATTCTTTTCATCATCGTGATATCTTATGTCAAGATCAGGGAGCGGGCACTAAAAAGAGAAAACCTGATTCTGGAGGGCAAGGTAAAAGAGCGTACAGCAACCGTGGAAGCTCAGAAAGAGGAACTGACCAGGAAGAATGAGAATATAACCGATAGTATCAGGTATGCCAAGCGGATTCAGATTGCTATACTTCCGGAAAAATCACCCTACCCGGACACCTTTATTTTATTTAAACCCAAGGATATTGTTAGCGGCGATTTCTACTGGTTTACAGAGATGGGAGATAAGGAGTTTTTCTCTGCCGTGGATTGTACCGGACACGGGGTGCCTGGAGCATTTATGTCTATTATAGGCCATAACTCGCTCACTAAGATTGTGAGGGAATACGGGATTCTGGAACCCGGCAAAATTCTTAATGAGCTCAACAAAGAAGTGCTTGAGACCCTTCATCAGAGAAGCGATACAGGGGATGTATACGATGGGATGGACCTGGCACTGGCCTGCTACGACCGCAAGGGTAAATACCTGGAGTTTTCAGGGGCTTTTAACCCCCTCTATCTGGTTCGGGATGGTGAGCTTCTTGAGACCAAAGCTGACAAGCAATCCATTGGACGCTCAGCATTTAAAACGGATGCTGAATTTACAAACCACAGGATCGATATTAAAGAAGGCGATACCGTTTACCTTTTTTCGGATGGATATGCAGATCAGTTTGGGGGTGAGCACAGGAAAAAGTTCAAGTATAAGAACCTGAAGGAGACTATTCTGAAAATTCAGAAGGAAAGCATGTCACAACAACGTGCCATCTTGGATGATACTATTGAAAAGTGGCGCGGCGATTTGGATCAGCTGGATGATATCCTGATGATTGGAAGACGGTTCTAAAGCAGTGAATCCAGTTTGCCAACGATGGTACTTTTGGGTACAGCGCCCACCTGCTTATCAGCAACTTCTCCGTTTTTAAAGAAGAGAATTGTTGGGATATTCCTGATACCATATTTTGCAGTGATGCCTGGATTGCTGTCCACATCAACCTTGGCCACTACAGCCTTGCCTTCATAATCAACACCCACCTCTTCAACAATGGGTCCTACCATGCGACAGGGACCACACCATTCAGCCCAGAAATCTACTATTACAGGTTTATCAGATTTCAGTACCAGTTCTTCAAAATTGCTATCTGTTGCTTCTAATGCCATGATATAAAATTTATAAGTAATATTCGATCCGTCAAAATTATAAAAAAAACTATTACGCAAGACGGAATTCAAAGCCCGGATTATTTTTTAGGTAGTTAATAAAGTCGTCGGACAGTTGCACCTGTTTGTTGCGTGAAAAAAGGTTCAGGTTCATATTGCTTTCGGGATCATGAATACGGAACTTTAGCAATTTCCCGCTCTCGTTCACAGTATAAGGCTCAAAAGAATTAATGAGTTCGTCGGATACCTGGTTGATATCCAGGAGGATATCGACTGATTTAACCAGTTTATCACGCACATCGGCCAGCATGTAAACCATCTTCATTCTCAGAGAATAAATCTTTTTACCTGGCTCTTCCCTGGGGCTCCATTCGTTTACCGTAGCTCTGATCATCAGTGCGACATCGGGTACAAAATACTGTTTAAAATTGACGTAGTCGTCATTTTTCAGTCTAAGGTTGTAGGTGTCGGTGTAATCTTCCAGTTGGGCCAGCATATAAGGCTTGTTACGCCATTGGTCTACTCCATCCCGGACACTTTTTACCATGCCACAGAAGATCACATCCCTGCCCTTGAATTGCGAAAGGTCGCTGAGTTCTTCTAGTTTATTGGGACAGAATGCATCTATCTCCAGCCTGAACCTGTCCAATGGATGGGAGGTCAGGTAGAAACCCAGGAGCTCCTTTTCTTGTTTACAGGTGGTAATATCCTCCCACCGGTTTACCTCGGGAGCTTCCGGTTTTGAAATAGGAATGGCACTGGTCTCCCCGAACAGGTTTTGCTGGGGGGTATCTCTTTCATACTGGATCTTATTACCAAACTTGATTAATTGCTCGATAAAGGTGGCGTCTTCATCTTCAAGTGTATCGATGTACTGACTCCTGGATATGTTCTCGAAACAATCCAGTGCCCCGGCTATGGCCAGTCCTTCAAAATTCTTCTTGTTCACCTGGTGGAGATCGTTCCGTTCCACGAAATCATAAATATCCGGGAAGGGTCCATTGCTAATGCGTTCCTCGATGATGCTTTGGACGGCATTTCCACCCACACCCTTGATGGCACCCAGACCGAAGCGGATATTCCCTTTATCATTGACAGTGAATCTTACATTGCTTTCGTTCACATCCGGACCAAGCACTTCGATTCCCATTCTCCGGCATTCGTCCATAAACTGGCCGATTTTTTTAATGTCGGCAATGTTCCGGCTAAGCACGGCAGCCATAAATTCTGCCGGGTAGTTCGCCTTCAGGTAGCCGGTCTGGTAGGAGACATAGGCATAACAGGTAGAGTGGGATTTGTTGAATGCATACTGAGCAAAAGCTTCCCAGTCTGTCCATATTTTTTCAATCTTCTGCTTGGAGAATCCGTTAAGCTTACACCCTTCCTGGAACTTCACCTTCAGTTCGTCCATCATCTTCTTGATCTTCTTACCCATGGCTTTCCGAAGCGAATCTGCCTCACCACGCGTAAACCCGGCAAGTTTCCTGGAGAGCAGCATCACCTGCTCCTGGTAGACTGTGATCCCGTAGGTATCTTTGAGATACTCCTCCATTTCGGGAAGATCATACTCAATTTTCTGTAAGCCGTGCTTCCGGTTGATAAAGGAGGGGATGTATTCCATGGGCCCTGGTCTGTAGAGCGCATTCATGGCAATCAGGTCCTCAAAACGGTTCGGCTTGAGATCCTTCAGGTATTTTTTCATACCTGGAGATTCAAACTGGAAAAGTCCCGTGGTATCTCCCCTGGAGTAAAGTTCAAAGGTGAGCTGGTCGTCCATGGGCAGGTGATCAATATCTACCTCGATTCCCCTGGATTCTTTGATATTGGCAACAGCATCTTTGATGATGGACAGGGTTTTCAATCCCAGAAAATCCATCTTGAGCATTCCCACGTCTTCTACAAAATGGCCGTCAAACTGGGTAACCAGGAGTTCAGATTCTTTTGATTTACAGACGGGAAGGTGTTCTGTCAGACTGTTCCTGCCAATGATCACCCCGCAGGCATGGAGTCCGGTTTGCCTGACCGATCCCTCCAGTCGCTGGGCAATACGAAGGGTATTGGATATAAGGGGATTGGACGAATTTAGCTCCTTTTTCAAATCGGGAACCTCTTCAAAAGCTATGGCAAAGGTGGTGCCCGGTCGCTCAGGAACCAGCTTGGCAAGCCGGTCAGCTTCTGGCAAGGGGAGCTTCTGTATCCTTGCCACATCCCGGATGGCCATTTTTGCTGCCATGGATCCAAATGTGATAATATGAGCCACCCTATCGTGCCCGTATTTATTCACTACCCATTTGAGCACATCATCACGACCGTCCTCATCAAAATCGATATCAATATCGGGCATGGAGACGCGGTCGGGATTTAGGAACCTTTCAAACAGCAGATTATAACGTATGGGATCGATATCGGTAATTCTCAGGCAATAGGCCACAGCCGACCCGGCTGCCGATCCTCTTCCTGGCCCCACAGAGACACCCATGTCACGTGCAGCAGAAATAAAGTCCTGTACGATCAGGAAGTAACCCGGGAAACCCATACGCTGAATGGTTCCCAGTTCAAAATCGATCCGCTCTTTTACCTCCTCGCTTAGTTCAGGGTAGCGCCTTGCAGCTCCTTCATAGGTAATATGTTTCAAGTACTCATCTTCATTGCTGAAGCCTTCAGGGAGCGGAAAATAGGGCATTACCGGATTTGAATTCAGCTCATAGGGCTCCACCTTGTTAGCCACTTCAAGGGTGTTGTTCAGGACTTCAGGAAGATCAGAGAAGACATCTTTCATTTCTCCCTGGGTTTTGAACCATTCCTGCCTGGTGTATCGCATCCTGGTCGGATCATCCAGGTCTTTACCAGTATTAAGGCAGATAAGGTGGTCATGCGCTTCAGCATCCTCCATGTTCACAAAGTGCGCGTCGTTGCTTGCCACACATTTGATCCCAAGCTTTCTTCCCAGCTCCAGGAGGGTGCGGTTTACAAAAACCTGGTCATCAAATACCAGTTTGTTCATCCCGGGATCGTCGGTCCGGTGCCGCATAAGCTCCAGGTAGAAATCTTCACCGAAGATCCTCTTATATTCCAGGGCGATCCGCTCGGCTTCTTCCACAGTCCGGTGCATAATGGCTTGCGGAATCTCTCCACCCAGGCATGCCGAGAGACAAATAATTCCTTCGTGATACTTCTCCAGTAGTTCGCGGTCGATCCGGGGTTTGTAGTAGAATCCTTCAGTCCACCCCAGTGAGATCATTGTGATCAGATTCAGGTAACCTTTGTGATTTTTGGCCAAAAGAACAACATGGGCAAATCCGTCCTGGTTCTTATCTTTTTTTGAATGTCTTTCTCTGTTCGCAATATAGGCTTCACAACCCAATATGGGCTTGATTCCCCGCCTGGTAGCTTCGATATGAAATTCCTTGGCACCAAACATATTGCCATGATCAGTGATGGCCACAGCGTGCATGCCATCATCAATCGCTTTCTTTAATAGTTCAGGTATGCTGGCCGCGCCGTCCAGGATGGAGTACTGGGTATGAACATGAAGGTGACAGAATCCTGCATCTACCTGTTGTTCTTCGGCTTTCGCCTCAGGTCGTTCCTCAGCTACCGCTTCGGTTCCTTCGGTTGCGGTTGCCGGGGAGGATTCATCGGAGGGATCTGCAGAATCAGCCTCTGCTTCCACATCTTCTTCCCAGTTGGAACGATGACTTATTCCATAGGGACCAATCTTTTTTTGGTTTAGTGATATAAAGCGACTGTACTGTTCCGGATTTAGCCCCAGGGATTCCGGAGCAATAACCTTTCTACGAAGCAGCTCAAAAAAGCACCTGGCCGTGGCTTCCACATCAGCTGCAGCATTGTGGGCCTCCATAAACTGTTCTTCAAACAGGGATTCATAGAGCTCCATCAGCTTGGGCGGCTTGAATTTTCCTCCTCTGCCTCCTGGAAGCTTTAGATGATCTGTGCTTGAGCGCATGGTGCAAACTTGCTCTTTTTGTAGGAAGTCCGTAATGACTTCGCTTCGTATAAATTCCGCGCCCAGGGCATTAATATCGAAACGTATGTTGTGTCCAACAAGTAATGTCGATTTTACTACAGAATCATTGAATTTCTCAAGAGCTTCGACCAGGGGTAGACCATGCTTTCTGGCTTTCTCGGTAGAGATACCATGTATTTTTTCAGCTGAATAGGGGATTTCAAATCCGTCGGGCTTGATCAACAGGTTGTGGTGCTCGGTCAGATTGCCGTTATCATCGTGCAGTTGCCAGGCAATTTGAACAACCCTGGGCCAGTTATCTACCTCAGAAATAGGAGCATTATCTCTAAGCGGAAGCCCCGTGGTTTCGGTGTCGAAAATTAAAAACATGGGAAGTAAAGTTAGCCTAAATAGTGCCACAAAATCTCCATGTTAATAATTTATTGAATGGGCGGTTATTTATAAAACTATTGGCAGGTTTTTTGCGTATAATTGTACTATGAAAAAGTCTACGATACTTTTTATGGGAATTTTGCTGGGAAGCATTTTTATATCCCCGCATCTCTTTTCGCATTCGTACCTTCTTCTGGATGAGGATCCGGCTGGTGTTGAACAAGCCATCAGCGAGGTAAAAGTGTTTCCGAATCCATCCGATGGAAGATTTAAATTGACTTTTGAATACGCTGGTAATGAAAATGTTAAGGCCAAGGTCTTTGATATTACCGGCAAACAAGTAAAGGATATTTCAGAAGATCTTGTTAAAAGTGAAAGATCCGTTACAGCCAGTGTAGATTTGGAAAGCCCCAGTTCAGGGATCTATTTTATCAGGATAGAATATGGCAAATCTATACTTACCAAAAAAATTATTGTCAGGTAGGCTCTGAACCTTCATGTGGTAATTGTGTTTAATTATACACACCAATTCTCACATATGAAACAAGGTCTGATTCTTCTTTCCTTACTTTTTTTCTATCTTTTTCCATTAAGCGGCCAGCACTCTGATGCCAATATTTTTGGCGATGTTCAGAGCGAGGGAGAGCACATTCCATTTGCCACCATACACATTGAGGGTACTGCCATTGGTACAGCTACAGATGTTACCGGTCACTACATGCTCATCGATCTGGAACCGGGAATACATGTCCTTGTGGCTTCTTCAATGGGCTACATCACTGCTAAAAGGGAGGTGACCATTCAAAAAGATGAGTTACTTGAGGTTAATTTCGAATTGGTAGAAGAAACCATGTCCATCAACGAGGTGGTGATTACCGGGACCAAGACATTTAAAAGACAGACCGATGCTGCAGTGATTGTGAATGTAATCGACAGTAAACTGCTGGCGCAAACCCAATCATGCAATATCTCTGAAGGGCTCAAATTCCAGCCTGGACTCCGGGTTGAAACCGATTGTCAGACCTGCAACTATACACAGCTCAGGATGAACGGACTGGGAGGAGGGTATTCGCAGATCCTGATCAATGGTCGTCCCGTGTTTAGTCCCCTGACCGGACTGTACGGCATGGAACAGATCCCTGCCAATATGGTTGAAAGGATAGAGGTTGTTCGCGGTGGCGGATCAGCACTCTATGGTTCCAGCGCCATAGGAGGAACGGTAAATGTAATTACCCGCATCCCCAAAGAAAGTAGCTATGATGTGAACCTCACTTCACAGTTTATTAATGGAGGAACCATGGATAATATGTTATCCGGGAATGTAAGTATGGTGACCCATAAACGCAATGCGGGCGCAGCTATTTTCGTGAATCGAAGGACGCGTGAAGCTTATGATCACAATGGAGACAATTTCTCAGAATTACCTCAATTGTCCAATAACTCATTTGGAGCCAATCTGTTTTTTAAACCCACTTTCAATCAGAAACTGGAGCTCAGTTTCAGTAGTCTGACCGAATACCGCTATGGGGGAGAGATGGTTAAAGAACCTGCTCATATGGCCCAGCAATCGGAGGAAAGGACACATTATGTGTTGATGGGTGGACTGGATTACCAGATCAATTTCAATGAGGATAACAGTTCCTTTATAGCCTATCTGGCCGGGCAGAAAACCATCCGCGATCACTATACCGGGATTTTTCCTGATGATCCTGAGGATATACTGGTGCATATAACAGATCCCCCATATGGCTATACGTATAACCTTACAGCCCAGGTCGGAACTCAGGTGAATCATCGCTTAAATGATTTTCTTGGTGGAACAAACATTCTTACGGGGGGTGCCGAGTATGTTTATGACGATATACTGGATACCATCCGAGCTTACAACTATGCAGTGGTTCAAACCACTGGTAATTTTGGTGCCTTTTTGCAAAGCGACTGGGAAATCAGAAAAGGAATTACGCTGCTTACAGGATTAAGAGCTGACAAACATAACCTGGTAGACAGGGTTATTTTTAGCCCCCGCATCTCCTTGCTTTATAAACTGAAGACTTTTACTCAGTTTCGGCTTACATGGGGAACTGGATTCAGGGCACCTCAGGCCTTTGATTCTGACATGCACATAGCTTTTGCAGGTGGAGGCGTATCCCGAATCTACCTTTCTGACGACCTGGTGGAAGAGCGCTCGACTAGCCTGAGTGGATCTGTGAATTACGATAAGGCCACAGAAAAATTCATTGTCGGATTTACACTGGAAGGATTCTATACCAAGCTGAATGATGCGTTTTACCTGCATCCTGTGGGACAGGATGAATATGGAAATGTTTATGAGAAAAGGAATGGTTCAGGAGCGGCAGTTCAGGGTGGTACCCTTGAGTTACGTGGAAACTATAGTAAGAAGATACAGTTGGAAGCAGGTTATACACTACTAACCAGTTTGTATGATGAAGCGGTAGAATATATTGAAGGAGAAGATCCCAAAAGGGAATTTCTCAGATCTCCAAACCAGTACGGGTATCTGACTTTTTCAGTAACACCCGGCGACCGATTCAATGCTTCTCTTAATGGAGTTTATACAGGTCCCATGGAACTGGTCCACTATGCTGGGGCACCAGAGCAATCCATTGATGAGTATGTTACCTCCAATGCTTTCTTTGAATTTGGAGTTAAGCTCGGATATACCTTTAAGTTCGAGGTACTGGATTCGGGCCTGGAACTTTTCGGAGGGGTGAAAAACCTGACCAATGCCTATCAGAATGACTTTGATACCGGAAAGAACCGCGACAGTGGATATATTTATGGTCCTGCGCTCCCCCGTACCTTCTTCATTGGTTTGAGGTTGCATTCCTTTTAATTCCTTGTAAATCTTTGCATCTTATCTGATAAATGCTACCTTTGCGGTCGCTAAAAATGTAGGTTTTAATCAATTAAAATTAAAAGAGTATGCCAGCAAAAATCAGATTACAAAGACAAGGTCGCAAATTTCAGGCGATCTACTCTATTGTAGTTGCTGATAGCAGGGCGCCACGTGATGGTAAATTTATTGAATCTTTGGGCCAGTATAATCCCAATTCCAATCCTGCCACCATTGTTTTGGATTTCAACAAAGCCTTAGAATGGCTGCAGAAAGGCGCTCAACCTACCGATACATGTAGAGCTATCTTATCTTACAAAGGAGTATTGTACAAGAAGCACCTGTTAGACGGTGTTAAAAAAGGAGCTTTTGACGAGGCGGAAGCTGAGAAGAGGTTCCAGGCATGGATGACCGAAAAGGAACAAAAAGTCCAGGCCAAGAAGGATCAGATTAAATCCACCAAAGACGGTCTCGATAAGACTCGCATGGAGGAGGAAACAAAGATCAAGGAAGCCAGAGCAGCAGATATTGCCAAGAAAAAGTCTGAGCTTATAGCTGCTGAAGAGGCTGCAAATGCACCAGCTGTTGAAGAAGAGGTTGAAGCTGAGGAGCCTAAAGCAGAAGAACCCAAAGCAGAAGAACCTAAAGCAGAGGAACCCAAAGCTGAAGAGGCACCTGTTGAGGAGCCCAAAGCAGAGGAGCCCAAAGCTGAAGAGGCACCTGCAGAGGAGCCCAAAGCAGAGGAACCCAAAGCTGAAGAGGCACCTGCAGAGGAGCCCAAAGCTGAGGAGCCTAAAAAAGAGGATTAAAAATTCTTACAATGTTGATCCTGGAAGGAGCAAAGGCAGGGAGAATCTCCAAGCCATATGGACTCCGGGGGGAGGTAAATACCATCCTTGAACCCCAGGCCGGGAATAACATTGAACCTGATAACCCGCTGTTCATTGATATTGATGGGCAGCGGGTTCCTTTTTTTGTAGAGGAGGTGGAACTGGTCTCCAGTGAACAGGCCATAATTAAGTTTGAGTTTGTCGATACCCTGGAAGCTGCCAGGGTGGTTTCGGGATGTGATATTTATTTCGACATGAGACATCAGCCCGATCCTTCAGATTCAGGAAATGAGATGGCGAATCTTATCGGATACACTGCTTCTGACAAAGCAAGTGGGCTGCTGGGTAAAATCTCTGACTATCTGCCCCACCCTATGAATCCAGTATTTGTAATACAATTCGAAGCTAAGGAGTTGATAGTTCCGGCAGTCCGGGATTTTATCGATCATATCAATCCCAAAGAAAAATCCATTCAATTTATTTTACCGGAAGGGCTGACAAGTCTGTAACATTTCTTTTTTGATTACGTCTTTTGGTAAAATCTGTAATTAACTTAAAGAAATAGAGATGAAAAAAGTAATGATCCCGATGGTAGCAGTTCTAACCCTGCTGTTCCTCAATAGTTTTATGATGCCCGACATTCCCAAAGAGGAAGTTCGGAAGCTTGACGCCTTCAGTGGTATTGGCATTAGTGTCAGTGCGGATGTATATTATACTCCCGGAAATACCCATGAGATTACGATTGAAGGAGATTCCAAAGATGTTGATGATTTGATTACCGAAGTAAAAAATGGTTTCCTGCAGGTGAAATACCCCAACAGCTGGAGAACCAGGCACTCGAAGCTGACTATCTATATCACTTCCAAGGAGCTGGACGCTGTAAAAATTTCTGGTTCAGCCAAGTTTAAAGCAGGGGAGCCCATCACCACTGATGAGATGGATCTGGCAATGTCGGGAAGTGGCGGCATTCAATTTAAAAAGCTTAATGCCGATGAGGTAGATGTTAGTATATCCGGTTCAGGTAGTATAGAACTGCTTGACGGTAATGCAGACGAGCTGGATGTAAGGATAAGTGGTTCAGGTAAACTGAATGCAGAGGCATTTGAGGTAAATGAATTCTCAGCAAGCATCAGTGGATCGGGAAGTATCAGGATTACTGCAAAGGAAGAACTTGAAGCAAGAATATCAGGAAGTGGAAAAGTATATTACCATGGGACCCCAAGGGTGAATAGTAGCTCATCCGGTTCTGGGAAAGTGGTAGCATTATAAAGACTCGGAGCACCCCTCCCTCAATGAGGCAGGGGATACAGGAGCGGTTGTTTATACAACCCCCCGCAGGCTGTCTGGAAACGGGCAGCCTGTTTTTTTATCCTGTGACGGGACTATGAACGGAGTATGGTGATGCTGCCATCTTCTTCCAGTTTAATGATGGCCGAAGGAGAAGAAGCAGCGCGGTCGTCCTGGCGCCAGTTAACCACATAATCTACCTGCTGGCGGATGGAAGCTTTGATCTTTTGAAAAGAGGATGGAGCCTGCTCTCCAGAAATATTGGCCGAAGTGGAAACAATAGGTAAGCCTGTAAATTCGATCAGCTTTCTGCAAAAAGGATCAGAGGTGATGCGGATACCAATGGATCCATCGGGTGCCAGGAGGTTATTTGCCAGCTTGCGGGCACCGGGGTAAATGATGGTGCTTGGTTTTTTTGCCTTTTCAATGAGCTCCAGCGCTTGAGGAGGAATGTGTTCTATGTACTCTTCCAGCATGGTAATTCCATTTACCAGTACCAGCATGCTTTTACTATCGGCACGTTGCTTGATTTGGTAGATATTTTGGACACTCTCCTGCCTGGTCGCATCACAGCCAATACCCCAAATGGTATCGGTGGGATATAGGATGGTGCCTCCCGATTTTAAGATCGCTCCTGCCTTTTTAACTTCCGTATCAATCATGCATACACTCCAGATAAACATTGTAAAGTGAAGGGATGGTCTGCTCCTCTCTGAATTTCAGGGCGTGAGCCCCTCCTTCGCGAATCAGACGGTCGCGCAATGCGGATGTTTCGAGCACCTGCCTGATGGCATGGATCATCTCCTCCTGGTCCGTGGGATCAATCAGTAATCCTCCTTTCCCTGCAGTCTCTTCAAGGCATCCACCCCTGGAGGTAATTACCGGAACCCCTGAGTTCAGTGCTTCAAGAACGGGGATGCCAAATCCTTCATAGGAGGAAGGATATATAAAACCGGACGATCCCTGGTAGATGGCTGGAAGATCGGAAGCCTGAACCTGGTCGAGGAAGTAGACATTTGATAATCCGGTTCGCTCAATAAATTGCTTTACCTGGTTGAAATAGGCGGTCTTCCTGCCCACCACAACCAGCGGAAAATCGAAGTTTCCGTGGTGAAGGGCCTGTACAATTTTCAAAAGATTTTTCCGCTCTTCTATGGTCCCCACATATAGCAAATATTCGGATGGAAGGGCAAAACGCTGGTGGGTGTTTTGCATGGTCTCCTCACTAACCCTGCTGTAGAATTGCCTGTGGCATCCCTGGTATACCACCCTGATTCTGGATTCATCAACATTCAGAAAACGGATAATATCTTGTTTGGTTTGTTCGCTGGCAGCAATAACTCTGCTTGCAACCCGGGTACCGGAGCGGACCTTTTTTTCGTAAATGTTTCGGTTAATGGACTTATAGAGCTCGGGGTGTTCCATAAAAATCAGATCGTGAATAGTAATCACTGACTTGGCCCTGCTCTTCTGGATCCCATAGGGCAATTCATTGCTTAGACCATGGTAAAGATCAATGGCGTCCTTATTGAGCTGTTGCGTTAGCCTGAAAGTGCGCCAGAGTGATCCGGACTTCTTCCAGAAACCACCAGGTTTACCAATAATGGTTCCTGCAGGTTCATTGAAAAGCTCTGCATCGACTATTTTGGGGGTATAAAGAAAGCACTCGTTCTCCGGATAAAAGCGGCAGATATTGGATATGATGTACCGACTGTAGTTACCCAGACCGCTGTAGTTATTAAAGGCTCTTTTTGCGTCAAATCCGATTCGCATTATACTGCAACTTGGTAATCCCTGAGGGCATCATTCAGGGAGGTTTTCAGGTCTATGGAGGGTCTGCGTGTTCCAATAATCAGGGCGCAGGCCACCTGGAAGTCGCCTGCCGGAAATGACTTGGTATAAGATCCAGGAATAAGCACCGAACGGGCGGGAACCACTCCTTTCATCTCCACCGGTTCTTTTCCCGTTACATCAATGATCCTGGTGGAATTGGTGATCACCACATTGGCACCCAGAACTGCTTCGGATTCAACCCTTACACCCTCCACCACGATACTTCGGGAACCGATAAAGCAATTGTCCTCTATGATCACCGGGGCTGCCTGGACTGGTTCCAGAACTCCACCTATTCCAACTCCTCCGCTTAAGTGAACATTCTTCCCGATCTGGGCACAGGATCCAACAGTTGCCCAGGTGTCTACCATGGTCCCTTCATCCACATAAGCTCCTATATTTACGTAAGAAGGCATCAGAATGACCCCTTTGGATATATAGGAACCATGCCTGGCAATGGCATGGGGCACCACTCGTACGCCTTTTGCTTTGTAGCCACTTTTTAAGGGGATTTTATCATGGAACTCAAAGGGAGGTGTCTCAATGGTTTCCATTTTTCTGATGGGGAAATAGAGGATGACTGCTTTTTTAATCCAGTCATTGACTTTCCAGCCATCAGGCTCTTTCTGTGCTACACGCAGAATGCCCTGGTCCAACTGGTCAACGACCTCATGAATGGCATTCTGAACACTTTTATCAGCAAGCATTGCACGGTCATCCCATGCAGCCTCTATGGTCTCTTTTAGTTTCATCTTCCAAAAATAAGAACTTTAATTAGTCGTGCTACCAGGTACAATACCACCAGGGTAAAGATGATGCATGCTCCCGATGGAATATCCAGGTAATAAGAGAGTACAAGCCCCAGTAAGGAGGCAACGAAGCCCAGCACTACCGATCCAACAATGATGTGACTGAAGCGGTTTGTGAAAAGGTTTGAAATATTCTGGGGGATCGTAAGTACGGATAGCACCAGGATAATTCCCGCTGTCCGGATACTCAATACGATGGTCAGCGCAACAAGAATGATAAGCAGATAGTTGATGAACATCACCGGGATACCCCTGATGCGGGCAAACTGCTCGTCAAATGCAACATACAAAATGGGTCTGTATAAAAGGACAAAAACTGTAGTAACAGCCAGTGCCAGCGCCAGCATCAACCAGAGATCGGTAGTGCTTACCGTAATGATACTTCCAAACAGGTAGCTCATCAGATTGGGGGCATAGCCTGGACTCAGGTAAACGAAAATTATGCCGATAGCCATGCCAAGGGACCAGAGGATGGCAATTATTGAATCGTTGCGCAGAATCTTACGACGGGTAAGGTTCTCGGTGGTTAGGGCGGCCAGCACGGCAACGATTGCTGCCCCCGCCAGAGGGGGGAAACCCAGGTAATAGCCAATGCCTACCCCTCCAAAAGAGGCGTGGGTAATTCCACCACTGATAAATACCATCCGTCTCGATACGATATAGGTTCCTATAATACCGCAGGAGATCGACATTAACAGAGCTGCCAGAACCGCATGTTGAAAAAATCCGTATTTGAACAATTGAAGCAGTTCCATGCTATTAGTGAATGTGTTCTTTGATGACCCGGTGGGGAACTGGCCCATGGGCTATGATTTCGATGGGACAGTTGTAGACCTTTAGCTGTTCTTCATTGATCTCATTGGA
>QMPQ01000025.1 GCA_003648635.1 Bacteroidota bacterium
CGGCCATGCAGCCTTTGAAAACGGGGGAGCCGGTGGCTTCCACGGCGGCGGAATGACCATGGAGGATATCTTCTCCCAATTTGGAGACATCTTTGGTGGTTTTGGTGGCTTTGGTGGTTTTGGCGGTTTTGGCGGAAGTTCCAGAGGGGGTGGTGTAACGAAAGGTTCCAACCTGCGTGTTAAGGTAAGCTTGAACCTGGAAGAGGTAGCCAATGGCATTGAGAAGAAAATCAAAGTGAAAAAATATGTCTCCTGCGATGCTTGTAGCGGATCTGGAGCCAAGAACGGCACTGCGAAGAGCACCTGTCAGACCTGTCACGGCAATGGCCAGGTGACTCGTGTAACCAATACCTTCCTGGGGCAGATGCAGACTGCATCCACCTGTCCCACCTGTCACGGTGAAGGAAATACCATCTCTCAGAAGTGCGAATCCTGCTACGGTGAAGGAATGGTTAAGAAAGAGGAGGTAATCAAAATCAACATCCCGGCAGGAGTGGCAGAAGGGATGCAGGTAAAGATGAGCGGGAAAGGTAATGCAGCCCGCCGTGGCGGCATCAACGGCGACCTGATAGTTATTATCCAGGAGGAGAATCATCCTGAACTGACCCGGGATGGAAGCGACCTGCTTTACAATTTATACCTGAGTATTCCTCAGGCCACTTTGGGAGCTGCAGTTGAAATTCCTACAATAGAAGGAAAGGCCAAGATCAAAATCGAAGCCGGGACCCAACCCGGGAGAGTTCTGAGACTCAGAGGGAAAGGGCTTCCTGAAATCAATGGTTACGGAAAGGGCGATCTGCTGGTACAGATCAATGTATGGATTCCCAAATCCCTTGAAAAAGAGGAAAAGAAGGTGTTTGAAAAGATGGAACAATCGGATACCTTTACTCCCCGACCCGATAAAAATGAACAAGGTTTCTTCAACCGGATGAAAAATTTCTTTGAATGAGCCGAGCTAGCGAGCTCAGCGGAGCTAATCTAATTACAGCCCTTGATGTTGTCAAGGATTTTAGCGGACACAGGGCCCTGAACCATGTGTCCATGGAGGTCCCCGAAGGCAGCATCTATGGACTGCTTGGTCCCAATGGCGCAGGTAAGACAACCCTGCTCCGCATTATCAACCAGATCACAGCTCCCGACCAGGGTTCCATCCTTTTCGAAGGCTCACCTATTGGTCAGGAACACCGTCATATAATCGGGTACCTGCCTGAGGAGCGGGGACTCTACAAGAAAATGAAGGTTGGAGAGCAGGCACTCTACCTGGCACAACTAAAGGGACTCTCCCGGCAAGAGGCCATGAAACGGCTGAAACTTTGGTTTCAAAAATTTGAAATTGAGGCATGGTGGGATAAAAAGGTGGAAGAGCTCTCCAAGGGAATGGCACAGAAGGTTCAATTTATTACCACGGTGCTACATGAACCAAGGCTCCTGATCTTCGATGAACCCTTCAGTGGTTTCGACCCCATCAATGTGAACCTGCTGAAGCAGGAGATCCTTCAGATGAAAGCAAATGGAGCCACAATCATATTTTCCACCCATAACATGGCTTCTGTAGAGGAGCTATGCGATCACATCACCCTGATCAATGAGTCAGAAGCCGTATTGCAGGGAGAGATTTCAGAGATCAGGGACCGCTACCGGGCCAACAAGTACCTGGTGACTTTTAACGGTAGTAAGGAGCAGCTGACCAAGGGTCTGGATTCACCTTATGATTTACTGGGCATAGAGGAGAACGGCATGGGTCAGCGGGCTACCATACAGATTAAAAATGAAGCTAAAGGAACGGGCGACCTGATCAGAAACCTGCTGGAGATCACTGAGATAAAAGCCTTCCAAGAGATTTTGCCGGGTATGAATGATATTTTTATCCAGGTAGTTAATGACACCATTCAAAAGAAGGGATACTGAGCATGAATAAGATTGGTTTGATTATTCGGAGGGAGTATCTCACCCGCATCAGGAAGAAGTCCTTTATCATATGTCCATGCTGGGACCCCTGATTTTTGCTGCCTATATTTTGATTCCCATGTACTTTGCCACCCTGGAGGACAAGGAGGAGAAGCTTATGGTGGTGATTGACGACTCCGGGCTTTTTACCGGACGGGGACCGGAAGGGCCCGTATTTACCATTTCGGGAACCGAAACTCTTAAATTCCAGGTGGTAGAGGGTGTACCCATTGAAACATTCAAGGAATCTTTCGAAGAGTCGGGCTACTATGGACTGCTTTTTATCCCCTCAAATATATTGTCTTCAAATTCATCGCTGATTTATTCCACCAATCAGGTCTCTTTAGAGATCTCTGAATACCTGAAGCGCTCTATGGAGAGCGAGATTGAAGATTTGAAACTGGCGTCACATGAGATCGAAAACATTGAAAAGATTCTGCTTGAGGTGGAGACCAGTATCAATGTGAGAAATATCAAGTGGACCAAGGATGGTAAGACCCAGGAGACTAACACCGGTGTGGTAATGGCTATAGGCTACCTGGGAGGAATGCTGATATTCTTCTTTATCTTCTTCTTTGGCTCCCAGGTCATGCGTGGGGTGATCGAAGAGAAGGTAAGTCGCATCATTGAGGTGATCGTCAGCTCGGTCAAACCCTTCCAGCTGATGATGGGGAAGATCCTCGGAGTAGGGCTGGTCGGACTAACCCAGTTCCTGATCTGGATGATTCTCTCGGCTGTGCTGGTTACCGGGCTGAAAGCGGCTTTCTTTCCGGAGCTCAATCAAAGCCCCACCGAACAGGTGGTGGCCTCGGATCTCTTTATGCAGGGAGGGACTGCGCAGGAACCGGCCATGCAGACCCCGGAAAATATTAGCATTGAAGATATGGATATGGCACAGGAGATTTTTGCATCCCTGAAATCGATCCCTGCCGGAATGATCCTCATTTCCTTCCTCTTCTTCTTTATCTTCGGATACCTGCTCTATGCCGCCATGTTTGCGGTCATAGGATCGGCAGTGGATAATGAGACGGATACACAGCAGCTGATCTTCCCTGTAATCCTGCCACTGATCCTTGGCCTCTATGTAATGATCAGTGCCATCAGCAATCCAGATAATTCACTGGCCTTCTGGTTTAGTATCATCCCTTTCACCTCACCGGTGGTGATGATGGTCCGGATCCCCTTCGGGGTACCCTGGTGGCAACTTGCTTTGTCGGCCTCCCTACTGGTACTTACCTTCCTGGCAATGACCTGGGTAGCCGCAAAGGTTTACCGCACCGGGATTCTCATGTATGGCAAGAAGAACAGCTACAAAGAAATCTGGAAATGGCTAAGGTATAGCTCATGATAACAGCGATTCTTGACTTCGGCACCAACACTTTTAACCTCCTGATCGCGGAACGCCAGGAACGGGGTTTCAAGATCCTGCTCAGCAGCAAGCAGCCGGTAAAGCTGGGACGCGGTGGAATTCAGATAAACATGATTAGCCCCGAAGCTAAGGAGCGCGGCTTCGTGGCCATTCAGAACCACATGGAAGTCATCCGGAATTATGAGGTGGATGATATCAGGGCCTTCGCCACCTCAGCCATCCGGAACGCATCCAATGGAGAGGAATTTACCGAGGAAGTCTACCGGCGTTTCGGATTCCGGACCAGGATCATTCCGGGTGACAGAGAAGCTGAACTGATCTACAAGGGAGTACGGCAGGCTGTCAAGCTGGGAGAGGAAAATTCCATGATACTGGATATCGGAGGCGGCAGCATAGAGTTTATCCTATGTAACAGGCAGGGCATCGTCTGGAAAAAGAGCTTTGAACTGGGAATGGCCCGGCTTCTTGAATTGTTCACACTTTCGGACCCAATAACATCCGAGGAGATACGGGCCCTGGAATCCTATTTCATGGAGGAGCTCACCCCCCTTCTGGACGTGGTTAAACAGGTCAAACCCCGCACCCTGATTGGTGCCTCTGGCTCTTTTGATACCTTCGAGGCCATTATCAGACTGCGAAAGGGCCTGGATTCGGACCAGTTTTTCGGCAGGGAGATTTCGTTAAAAGATTACACCAGGCTAAACAAGATACTGGTTCGCTCCACCCGGGAGGAACGCGCGGCCATGCCCGGCATGGAACCAGTCCGGGTGGAGATGATTGTGGCCGCCACGATTTTTGTTAGTTTTGTGATACGCGCCTGCCAGATAAGGCACCTTTATCACTCAGAATTTGCACTTAAAGAGGGGGTCATCTCCGAACTGGTGGGCATCTGAGTTCAAACTTAAGCTATGGTAAATATCCTGGTTATAGACGACGAAAGAAGCATCCGCAATACCCTGAAGGAGATTCTTGAATACGAAAAATTCAAGGTAGAGCTGGCCGAACATGGTGCCGAGGGCCTGGATCTATACAGAAAGGGAAGCTTCGACATTGTACTGTGCGATATCAAGATGCCCGAAATGGACGGACTGGAAGTGCTGGAGAAGATCTTCGAGGAGGAGGGAGATGCCCAGGTAATCATGATCTCCGGACATGGAAATATTGATAATGCTGTGGAGGCTATCAAAAAGGGAGCTTACGATTTTATTGAGAAGCCGCTGGACCTGAACCGCTTGCTGATCACTATCCGCAATGCCCTGGATAAATCGAGCCTGATCACCGAGACCAAGGTATTGAAAAGGAAGGTAAGCAAGGGCTACAATATGGTTGGAGAATCGGCTGCCATTCAGCAGGTCAGGGAGATTATAGACAAGGTGGCCCCAACCGATGCCAGAATCCTGATCACCGGATCCAACGGAACTGGTAAAGAGCTGGTTGCCCGCTCCATTCACGATAACAGCACCCGCGCTGCTGCACCCTTTATTGAAGTAAATTGTGCCGCCATCCCATCAGAACTGATCGAAAGCGAACTATTCGGTCATGAAAAAGGGGCCTTTACCTCAGCCATCAAGCAGCGGAAGGGGAAATTTGAACAGGCCGACGGAGGTACTATTTTCCTGGACGAGATCGGCGATATGAGCCTCTCTGCCCAGGCCAAGGTCTTAAGAGCCTTGCAGGAGAACAAGATTAGCAGAGTGGGATCCGATAAGGACATCAATGTGAATGTACGCATCGTAGCCGCCACCAACAAAAACCTGAAAACAGAAATAGAGGAGAATAATTTCCGTGAGGACCTCTACCACAGACTCAGCGTTATACTGATCCATGTTCCTTCGCTTAACGAACGACTGGAAGATATTCCGATTCTGGCCAACCATTTTAATCAGCAGATCGCTGAAGAATACGGCAACTCACCCAAAGTGATCAAAGAGGACGCCATCAAAGAGCTGAAGAAGATCAACTGGACCGGGAATATCCGGGAGTTCCGCAATGTGCTCGAGCGACTGATTATTCTTTGCGATAATGAAATCACCGGCAAGGATGTGATCAATTTTGCCATGCCTATCTCGAAATAGCACCTAGAACTGAAAGTAGATGAAGGGCTGCAGGTCAGATGACCAGGACTGGTAGATGATAAAGACCATCAGAACTGCGATCAGCACTTTTGCCCAAAGGGGAGTGCGAATAAATGCATTTAGCAGGTTCAGCTTCCACCGCTCAGGCACCCAGTGTGTAAAATAGCCCAGGGCCATCACAGCGAATACCAGCCGGTAGCTCCACACCACCTCCGGAATAATCCCCACATTGAACTCATGAAGCACCTGGTGTATCAAAGCATTGGCCTTCTCCATGGATTCGGAACGGAACCAGATCCGGGTAAAAGTGATAAAAACGAAGGTGTTCGCAATCTTCCAGAACCTTACGGCCCAGTGCTTGCTCTTTTCGTAAGGCGAAATCCGTTTCCATTGCTTATAAACAATCAGTCCCAGCCCGTTGAGTCCGCCCCAAATGACAAACTGCCAGCTGGCCCCGTGCCACAAGCCCCCCAGCAACATGGTGATCATCAGGTTCACATCGGTCATGATCTTACCCTTCCGGTTCCCGCCCAGGGGAATATAGAGGTAATCCTTGAGCCAGCTGGAAAGAGAGATGTGCCAGCGTTTCCAGAAGTTGCCCACGCTTGTGGCCTTGTAGGGAGAATTGAAGTTTTTGGGAAGGCGGAATCCCAGTAAGAGCGCCACCCCGATGGCAATATCTGTATATCCGGAAAAATCCACATAGACTTGCAGGGAGTAGCCAAACAAGGCAGTCAGATTCTCAAATCCCGAGAATCCGGTAGGATTGGCAAAAACACGATCCACAAAATTCAGGGCAATATAGTCCCCTATGAATATCTTCTTAAACAGGCCCTTCAGGATCAGGAAGAGGGCAAAACCAAATTCCTGCATGGAGAGGCTATAGCGTTTATAGAGCTGCGGAATAAACTCGGAAGCCCGTACAATGGGTCCGGCCACCAGCTGGGGGAAGAAGCTTACGTAGAAACCAAAATCCAGGATGTGCCTCACCGGATCAACCTTTCCCCGGTAGATGTCCACCGTATAAGAAATGGTCTGGAAGGTATAGAATGAGATACCCACCGGCAGAAGAATGGCCGACACCTCGAAATGACTGCCGGCAACCCGGTTGGACCAGAGCGCCAGGTGGTTCAGCACCTCCATATCAATGTTGAACAGGGTATTGAGGGTGTCCACAAAGAAGTAGGCATACTTAAAGTAAGAGAGCATAAAGAGGTTCACAACCACACTCATGATTACTCCGAACTTTTTCCATCCCAGCTTTTTTGCCCGGTGAATCAGGTTCCCCAGGTAGTAATCGGAAAAAGTCGAGAAGACCAGGATCAAAAAAAAGAGGCCCGATGTTTTCCAGTAAAAAAACAGGCTGGCTGCAAACAGAAAGGCATTCCTCGCAGCACGTCGACGGTAGATCCCTGAATAGATCAGCAGAACCACCAGGTAGAAGCCCCAGAAAAAGAGCCTGGTGAAAATCAATGGTTTCTCCGGGTTGAACAGGAATATATCAGAGAGAATCTGGCTCACCTGTTCGCTTTTTGAATTTCAAATTCCTCGTATTCCAACATCAGGGCATTGTAAAACATTTCGGCTACCAGGTTAACTCCAAGATTGGTGAAGTGCACATAGTCTGTGGAGGCCAGCGGAGGATCGGTGTGCACAAAAGAGGCCATAGAGTTATGTCCCCCCATGGCTTCGTAAAGATCCCAGAATCCAAAGCCACTCTCCCGGGCTGCATCCCGGAGTGCATCCCTGATCCCTTCAAGCCCCGGATAGCTTATGAAGTGTCCATCTTCACGAACGGCCATATCCGATGGTCCAATCACAATCACCGGGATTCCAGGGCACACCTCTTTAAAGAACAATAGCTGCCGCTTAAAGGCCCTGCGGTAGTAGGTAGAACTCATGTAGGGGACCACGTTGCCACCATACTGTAAAAGGATCAGTCCGGGCGACAGCTGATTGAGCATGGCTTGCTGACTTAGCCGGCTCATGGAAGTGAAGATCAGTCCCGATCCTCCTCTCATGGCAATATTATCCACCTGTACTCCCCCTTCCGATTCAAAAGAGATTCCGTAGATTCTCCCCCCTTCCGGCAGATTGAAAGAGATTCTCACCTCCCTCAATTCCTCGAAATGACTAAAATCGGCTACGCTAAATCCATCCGGAAATCCGCGAAGTGTATCAGAAAATTCGTTGTTGACCTGAAAGGCCACCGATGCTCCATCCACATAGGAGTGCATAAACACACGGATTCGCTGAACCTGCCCACTCCTGCGGGAGGTGTTGAAGTGGTAGGACAAGATGGGCCAGGCGTCATCTTCTGGTATTGGGACCGATGCAAAAGCCCCCATGATTCCGTAAGATTTGTGGTTAATGGTGCTGTCTCTCTTTCCAAAATAGGTGTATCGCAGCCACGCACCCGACTCCTCCTGCTGGTAGGAGAGGCTTCCCGAATATAGCGGGATGGCCTGCACCAGTCCGCTACCTGTCCCTCCAAAATTCCGTTGCATACGGTACCTGATCAAGGCAGTCATCCGGTCGTTCTCAATCTGTGAATCACCGAAATGGAGGATTCTGCCTGAACGTTTACGTCCAGAAGCTATCTGATCCAGATTCCTGAAAAAGGGGTAGAGCAGTGAAGCATTCGTTTCTGCAAATTGGATCCTGTGCACTTCTTGTTTCAGCCTATCGGCATTGGCCGGAATTACATGCGCTTCAAAGGCTTCAGGATCGTCGGTCACCGACGAAGCTGTAAGCAAGTGGTCAATGTCTGCCAGGGTGGCTGTGGTATCCTCATGGATCAGCTCAGAAAGGGACATAAAAGAGAGTCTGAGATCGCCGCCAACGCCAATCCCCTGTTTGGGAAACAGGAAGGATACAAGAAGAAGCAACAACAGAACAGCCAAAAAAAATATGAAGATCCTGAGCGGCTTCATACACAAATATAATAATTACCCCTTAGGCTTGATCTTAAGAATCTGTCCGGGTTGAATTTTCTTAGCGTTGCTTATGTTATTGAGCCTGGAAATATCGGTCTCCGAAACCCCAGTATACTTAAGAGCAATCTCCCACAGGCTATCACCTTCTTTCACCCGATAGGTAAGATAATCAACATTGTTATCAGAGCCAGCAGCTGCAGCTGTACTTCCGGATCCAGAGCTGCCGGAGTCTGTATTGCCAGAGTCTGGGTCGCCCGATGATACGGAACGTCCGGCAAACTTCTGTTTCTCGGAAAAACTCATATTATCAAGCTCCTTGTATCTGGCAGAACTTCCTTTTGGTTTATAGATGACGAGCTTTTGACCCACCCGGATCAGGTTCCGGCTGATATTGTTCCAGTAGCGCAAATCGGATGCCCTCACATCGTACCAGTCGGCAATAAACCCAACATTATCGCCCGACTTGACCTTATAGTTCAACTTGTCGTATTTGTCCAGCGGCAGGTCGACACGGTGAGAGGACGTGTAACGCTGGGGTGTTGCTACTTTTTTTCCCGGATCGAAGAAGACCGAGTCCTTATAGTTAAAAATAGTGTCCTGCAGATCAATAAATGCAGCAACCTGCTCCTGCGGAATGGCGATGGCATAGCCCTGCTTTGCGGTACCCGGCACAATGTCCACACGGTACTGGGGATTGATATCACGCAGCTGTCCAATGGGGATATGAAGCACTTCCGCCACTTGTTTCAAATGCACAGGCTCAAATACCATAATGGTATCCGTTACCCGGGGAAGGGAAAGGGCTGCCCTGCTAATCAGATGCTCCTCATAGTAATTCATAGTATAAGTAGCAGCAATAAATGCGGGTACATAACCCCTGGTCTCCCGTGGGAGGTAGTAATATATGTCCCAGAAATTTCGTTTGCCCCCAGACCTCCGTATGGCCTTATTTACATTCCCCGGTCCGCAGTTGTAAGCAGCCAGCGCCAGGGTCCAGTCGTGATAAATATCGTAGAGATCCGCCAGGAACATGGCAGCTGCATGGGTGGCAGCAATGGGGTCGCGCCGCTGGTCCACCAGGGAATTAATAGTTAATCCATAGGCCTTCCCCGTACTGTACATAAACTGCCAGGCTCCCACAGCCCCAACCCGGGAAACCGCTCTTGGGTTCAAAGCAGACTCAATGACCGAAAGGTATTTGATTTCATAGGGCACCCCATAGAGATCGAAGATCTCCTCAAATCGGGGGAAATAGTATTCAGAGAGTCCCAACATCACCCTCACCTGCTCCCGACGCTTACGAGAATAGACATTGATGTAATTTTTAACAATCCTGTTATAGGTAAGATCCACCACCGATGGGATCTCGGCAAGGCGCTTCATATAAACCGAATCACTGAAATCGGGCATGAGCGTATCTGCTTCTGCCAGGTAGTCATCGGTAGCAGACTCCAGGGACTGATTCACATACCACAAATTGAGCAGGCTGTCCAGATTATCGCCGGTACGCAGCTCCAGCTCACCCTCCATGGAGAATGAAACGGGGGTATCGGCCAGATTCAGGGTGTCGGGTTTTTCAAGCGCTTCCTGCGCTATGATCCCCTGCTCAAAAAAAAGTAATCCCGTAAGGACTGCCATACCATAAACGACATTGGAAATATATCTTGTCATCTGCCTCTGATCTTAAAACTGCATGTAAGCCCCCCGGATAAGCCGCTTAGACTGGTAGGCGACATCATGGGCTGCAGCGATGGAGCGACTCTCATCGAAAGATTGTCATTCACATCCCATGTGTATAGATTCGCGTCCACATAGGCATCCAGCATCTGGAGACCATAGAGTAATGTGGTAACAATAAAACTAAGCTCCATATTTCTGCGATAGCCCTTCATATAAATCTCATTGGTATCGGTCTCGTCCTGTAAGTAATCGCGGGTGGCCTCTTCGTACTTATTTCTATTGTAAATAACGGAGTAGACCCCTACCCCCAGGGCACCCCAAACTATTGGTATTTTGTAGTATTTCCCGTTATAGGCCTGTCCCATTCCCGGGAGAACCATGGCATACAGCAGAGCCCTGGTAGGGGATTTTGGTTCACGGACTTCCTCCTGAACTGAATCGCTTACCACTAGCGAGTCGCTTACCAGAAAGCCACGTTCCGCGAATTGATAAATTGAATCTAAGTTCTGAATGGAAGATAATGTATCGGCATTATGAATAGCATGCACGGTATCACTTTCCTGGCTGAACGCAGGAAGTGTCAGCATGAAAAGAAGAACCGCTACATTGAATCTGCTCATTTACCCGGTTTGTCGAGGATGCTGACAATGCGTTGAAGATCCTCGTCCGATTTAAAAGGAATAACGATCCGGCCACTCCCTTTATTGCTTCGCTTGAATTCGATGGTGGCACCAAAATAGTGGGACAGATGTTCCCTTAGGTCTTCGTAATCGGAACGTATCTCTTCAGGTGTCTCACTGCCAGACTCGCTGACTTTAGATTTTTTGGCCAGAGCTTCCACCTGGCGAACCGACAGATCCTGGGAGAGAATCTTACTGAACACTTCCAACTGGTATTCTTTGTCTTCGATCCCCACAAGTGCCCGGGCATGACCCATGGAAACTTTCTTTTCGCGTATGGCAGTCTGTATCTCCACTGGCAGATTGAGCAATCGCAGATAATTGGCGATGGTGGCCCGTTTCTTTCCGACCCGGCCCCCCAACTCTTCCTGCGTAAGCTCGAATTCTTCAATTAAACGAGCATACGAAACGGCTACCTCGATGGCATCAAGGTCCTCTCGCTGAATATTCTCAACCAGAGCCAGCTCCAGCATATTCTCATCACCGGCCTCACGAACAAAAGCCGGGATCCTTTTGAGTCCCGCCTTAAGAGCGGCCTTCATCCGGCGCTCTCCACTAATCAGCTGATACGAGTTGTCTGCTGTCCTTCTGACCGTAATGGGCTGGATGATTCCATGCTCCTCTACCGACTGCACCAGTTCATTCATGGCCTCCTCATCAAAAGATGTACGGGGCTGGAAGGGGTTTCCCGATATACTTTTTATTGCTATTTCATTTACAGCTGAAGGGGAATGCAACAGGCTGCGTTCGTCTTGCTCATCACCTACATCGATTAATGCGCCCAAGCCTCTTCCCAAAGCGTTCTTTTTTGCCATCAGATATACTAGTTAGTCCATTACTTTTTCTTCCTGCTTCAGCAGGGTTTCTTCATTCTTTTGAAGAATTTCTCTGGCCAGATTCAGGTGGCTGACCGCTCCTCTCGACTCAGCGTCATAAAGTACTGCCGGCTTTCCAAAGCTGGGCGCCTCACTGAGTTTGATATTACGTTGTATGATGGTTTCAAAAACCATCTGCTGAAAATGTTTACGTACCTCATCCACCACCTGGTTGGAGAGCCTGAGCCGCGCATCGTACATGGTGAGCAGGAAGCCTTCAATCTCAAGATCGGGATTGAGTCCGCGCTGAATAATATTGATGGTATTCAGTAGTTTGCCCAGGCCTTCCAATGCAAAATACTCACACTGAACCGGCAAAATGACCGAATCGGCAGCTGTAAGTGCATTGACCGTAATCAGGCCCAATGAGGGGGAACAGTCGATCAGGATATAATCATAGCCATCACGCACCTGTTTAATGACGTTCTTAAGCATATACTCTCGCTCATTCATGTTCAGCATCTCAATCTCCGCACCCACCAGGTCTATATGTGAGGGGATCAGATCGAGATTGCTGATCTCGCTGTTCAGGATTATCTTTTTAGGATCGGCATCCTCAATAAGACACTCATAAATGCTTGTCTTGACTTTCCTGGTATCAAAACCAGTACCGGAAGTGGCATTGGCCTGGGGATCTGCATCAATGATCAGCACCCTTTTCTCCAGCACCGCCAGGCTTGCACCCAGGTTGATTGCTGTAGTGGTTTTCCCAACGCCTCCCTTCTGATTTGCTATCGCAATAACTTTACCCATTGGCCTTTTTCTTTAAATTTAATTGGATTTAAAACGGGCTTCAAATTTACTATTTTCAGTGCCCGTATAATTTTACCTATTTCGTTATTGTAAACATTAGTTTTTCATTTATAAACACCTTTTCAACAAATTTCATTGATAACTCTGTAATCCCTATCTTTGCGGCGGGGAATATGTAAGCTATGAGCAAATCAAACTGGATAGCCATTGTAAATATGGCAGCTGGTGGGGGGAAAACCAAAAAAGACTGGCCCCTAATCGCACAAATACTTCAAAGAGAAGGTATTCGCTATGAGCTTTACTTTACGAATCGCAGGCTGCACGCTTCCGTAATTGCCCGGAACAAAATCAAGGAGGGCTACTCAAAAATCATTGTGGTAGGTGGCGACGGAACCATGAACGAGGTAATCAACGGTGTCTTTGCACAGAAGAGGATCCTTACCACCGAGGTGATGCTGGGAATGATCTCTGTGGGCACCGGGAACGATTGGGCCAAGACTTTTAATATTCCATCCGATTACGAAAGTGCAGTAAGGACCATCAAGGAACAGAAGACCTTCATCCAGGATGCCGGTCTGGTCAACTATCGAAAAAATGGGAAGGAGTGGAAGCGCTATTTCATCAATATTGCCGGGATGGGATTTGGTGCCAAAGTGGTAGAACGCACCAATCGTATGAAAGAGAAAGGAAAGAGCGGGCCCATGCTCTACTTCTACAACATCTTCTACAGTCTGATCCGGTACAGGTCAAAGAAAGCAGTTATCGAGATTGACGGAACAAGCTACGATAGGAAAATCTTCTCTCTGAACGTGGGAATTGGTAAATACAATGGAGGAGGGATGATCCAGGTACCCCATGCCATCGCCGACGATGGTCTCTACAGCATCACACTGATTAAGAAAATTGGAAAGCTGAATGTAATAGCCAATATGAAAAAACTCTACAACGGCAATATTGTCAATCACTCGAAGGTGGAGACCTATATGGCCAAATCGGTTCAGATTGACGGATCCTCCTTACTGAAGCTGGAGACAGACGGTGAGTCGCTGGGTCATGGACCGGTCCGTTTCGAAATTATTCCCAGAAGTGTTCGGGTAGTTTCAGGAGAGATGTCAGCCTGATTCCCTGATCCTGATCTCAAACAGGCGTGGCCAGAATTTCCCGGTGACAAATAAGCGCTCTCCTTCATTATCCCAGGCAATACCATTAAGCACATCGGTGGTGGGTTTTCTATGCTTAGCTTGCAGGATCCCTTTCAGATTGATCCTCCCCTCCACTTTCCCGGTCACAGGGTCGATAATTACAATCTCGTCGGTAAAGTAGCGGTTGGCCCAGAGCTTTCCATCGATATACTCCAGCTCGTTAAGACTGTTGGCAGGACCCATATTGTGGTACACTTCGATCTGCCTGTTGATTGTAAACATCTCGGGATCGAGAAAATAGATGACATTGGTGCCATCGCTCATGATAAGCTCTTCTCCGTTATTGGTCAGCCCCCATCCTTCACGGTTCCGGTAATACACTTTCTGAATCTCTTCAAACGTAGATTTGTCGTAGATAAAACCCACCTGACTCTTGTAAGTGAGCTGATAGATTCGTTCGCCCAGTACGGTGATTCCCTCTCCGAAAAGAGATTGATCAAGATCTCGTGTTTTGCTTACCTCACCCGTTTCCAGTGTGATCCGCCTGAGTGAGGAGGTTCCATAATTTCCGGTTCCCTCATAGAGCACTCCATCCACATACTCCAAGCCCTGGGTATAAGCTTTCACATCGTGGGGATATTCCTTCACTACCTGGTAGCTGTACTCCACCGGTATTACATCGGATAGAAAGGTAATTTGCCGACTGTGGTTCTCATTTTCCCCGCTGGCAAAAAAGAGCCTGAGGCGAAGTCCCGATTTTCCGGTATGCTCTCCTTCTGTGGCAAGCATGAATTCCAGCATTTCCTGGATAGGCCCATCTGCAGAACTCCTTATGGTCTTCTTCAGATTTCCGCCCATGAATACCCTCACAGAATCCACTGACACCGTGTCGGGAATGGAGAGTACTAACTTGATCTCTTCTCCCAGGGGAATGGTAATAGCAGCAGCTGGTTCAAGCAGGCTGCTGATCCGCTCTGGCTTTGATGCTTTGGTCGTACGACCTTCGGTACTTCCGTTTCCCGGACTGCACGAAAAGGGGATAAACAACAGTAATGAAAGCACTGATACAAGCGGGATCCTCATTGTTCTATCCGTTATTTTGCTGACCTCTTCTTAAAAATTGAACGTTTGGTCTGGGCCAGGCTCTTCAATTCTTCCTCCAGGGTCGGTTTTTCATGGGGATTGATCATCTGGTAAATTTCACCCCAGGAAGGTAGTCCGCCGATGTTCCTATCATCAATAAAGATATCCGCATCGATCTTCCTACTATCATAGTCCTCGTCAAACTCCTCTTCGGGGTAGCTGGAATTGATAGCATAGAACTCGATCCCATTCCTGCGGCAATACTCCACAGCATCATCCAGTTCCTTCCCTGAACGGTAGGTCCACAGGATCAGCTGGTGCCCCTGTTCCTGAAGTGTCCTGAGGGTCTGGAGGGCAAACATTACCTCCTTACCTATCTCGGGATACTTGTGTTCTACAATGGTACCGTCAAAGTCAACAGCAATTTTCAAAGGGCCTTCCATGGCTGACAAAAATCGAAAATTTAAAATAAAAATAGTAAATCCTCTTAAAAGAGATCATTTACGGAAAGATATCTTTCGCCTGTATCGTAAGAAAATGTCAGTATTGTAGCTGAATCTCCCTCTTTTTCCATCAGCTTCGAAACCGCTGCAAGCGATGCTCCTGTTGAGATTCCCGCGAAAATCCCCTCCTCTTTTGCAAGGCGTCTTGCAAAATCATAAGCCTCTTCTTTTTTTATTTGCAGCACAGCATCGATCAGGTCTCTATCCAGGTTTCCGGGTATAAATCCGGCACCAATTCCCATGATCCCATGCGGACCCGGTTCTCCCCCGCTGATCACCGGAGAATCGATCGGTTCCACAGCAATTATGCGGATCCCGGGCATCTTTTGCTTCAGCACCCTGGACACCCCGCTTATATGTCCGCCTGTCCCCACCCCGGTCACCAGGTAGTCAATGCCAGTGGGAAAATCCTCCAGGATCTCCAGGGCGGTGGTCGACTCATGTATGGAGGGGTTGGAGGGATTATCAAACTGGGAAGGGATCCAGGCTCCCTTGATCTCCCGGGCAAGCTCCTTAGCCTTCTCCATGGAACCCTTCATTCCAAGCTCACGAGGTGTAAGTACAATTTCGGCACCATAGGCCCTCAGTATGTTCCTTCTTTCCACTGACATGGATTCGGGCATCACCAGAATAATCCTGTAGCCCTTTACTGCAGCCACCATGGCCAGTCCAATGCCCGTATTTCCGGAGGTGGGTTCTATGATGGTACTTCCGCTTTTTAATACTCCCTGCTCTTCTGCATCCCTGACCATAGCCAGCGCGATGCGATCCTTGATGCTTCCGCCAGGATTGTCCCGCTCCAGCTTTATCCAAACATTGCGTGCTCCAGGGAAGAGTTGGTTGATACGCACATGAGGCGTTCTCCCGATTCCTTCAAGTATATTTTCGTATCTCATATCTCAAAATCGTTGGGCTGTTTAAAATCCTTTCTGTCTTTCACTAACACGCGATGGTTCCTGTAAACCACCGAATGGGGCAGAATGCTTTCGGTGATCCAGGTATTCCCTCCCACCACGGTATGGTGACCTATCACGGTATCCCCACCCAGAATGGTACTCCCGGCATAAATCACCACATGATCCTCAATGGTGGGGTGCCGTTTGGTATTGGCCATGTACCTTTCTTCAGTAAGGGCTCCCAGTGTAACCCCCTGGAATATTCTAACTTCCCTGCCTATGCGCGCGGTCTCCCCGATAACGATCCCCGTTCCATGGTCGATGAAAAAAGGGGAAGCGATCTGCGCACCCGGATGGATATCAATGCCTGTTTTTTCATGGGCATATTCGGACATGATCCTGGGGAGGAATGGGACCTTCAACTCATAAAGAATATGAGCCATCCGGTAAACAGATATGGCGTAAAATCCTGGATAACTCAGGATAATCTCCTCTACGCAATTGGCAGCAGGATCATATTTGGTCACAGCAGCAGCGTCAACTGCCAGCTGTTCAAAGGTCTCCGGCATCCTTGAAAAAAAATCATCCGTCACCTCCTTTGGGGAACGGTCCAGCGATAGGTGAATGGGGTAGAGTACTTCTCTCAGATTCACGGCACAACGGTCCAGCTCAATGGCAATCTCTCCTTCATCCACCCCGCAGTTTTGTCTGATGGGAAAGAGAGCATGGACCAGGTTATCTATGAGTTGCCTTGATAACTCCATGGAGGGAACCTCTGCACAATGTTCCGAATTGAATTGGCTCAGTCTACTGGCAAAAGCCATTTTATCTATTGTCATATTTATGAAACCCGCCTTGCAAGTAAAAGGTTCAAAAGGGAAAGCAGTATATAGACCAGGATCACCAGGGGAAGTCCGCCCCATCCTACGATTATCAGGATCACTACTGAAAGAAAGAGTAAAAGGTAGCGAATCAGGTTCCCCCTGATGCGAAAGTGTTCAAACTTCAGACTGTACATGGGTATTGGAAGAATCATATGAAAAGCCATAATCAGCATGATGGCCCACATAAAAAAGAGATTCAAAGGGCTTCCAAACAGGCTGCCACTCTCCATCATCTGCCAGAAAATTCCGGTCCAGAACAGGGCATGGGCAGGAGTGGGCAAACCATAAAAGAAAGTTCCCTGATCTTTTTCAGTGTTAAAGCGGGCCAATCGGATGGCTGAAAATGCAGGAACCAGGAGTACCGAAACCAGAACCACCCACTGCAGATAATTATAGAACTTCCCTGCTTCCACTGGCTGATTTAGAAACAGATTCTTGAAGAGGGTATAGATAAATACTGCAGGCAGCACCCCGAAAGAGACCATATCTGCAAGGGAATCCAGGTGCTTCCCTGTTTCGCTGTTGGCCTTCAGCATTCGGGCAGCAAAGCCATCCAGGAAATCAAAAACCGCTGCAGCCAGAACCAGGTATACAGCCCAACGCCACTGCCCTTCGAGGGTAAGAACGATGGCTGCCGTGCCACAGGCCAGGTTAAGCAGTGTGATCAGGTTGGGAAGGTGACGTTTCATTTTTCACCTCCTGAAGCCGCCTGCTTTTCAAAATACTTTAATGCCCCGCGAACAGCCAGGTAGCTGAGCAGGATCATAATTGGCCAGCTTAGATATCCGATGATAGCTCCTATATACATGATGAAAGTTAGTGTGTTAGTCTGTTAACTTATTAATAAACGTGGTGTTCTTCTTGCATTTCCTTTTCATCGATCTTTTTCTTATTCAGCGCCCGCCATGCAAAAATAACATAAGTCAGGACAAAGGGGATAAAGAGGGAGACCCAGCTCATGGCCACAAGTGTATAGTGGGTGGATGAAGCATTCTGGATGGTCAGTGAGCTCTGCAAATCATAGGACGAAGGGTAGAATGCGGTGTCGTTTAACCCGGCCAGCATAAAGAGTGAGAATACCACCAGGATTGTACCCGGACCTGCAAACCAGATGCCATTGCCACTGTCACTTAAGAGTCCACTGGCAATCCCGCCCAGTATGGCCAGTACGCCCATAATAAACATCACCAGGACCCACGGCATGGCCATCAGATTATGGAAATACTTAAAGGGTTCCATAAAGACCTCTCCAGTATCGGGATTAACTGCAAAGCCCTTACGCAGCATAAGCCATACAGCAAACAAGAGGAAGCTTGCCACAAAAGGAAGGGCAGAGCGAATCAATTCCTTTTTGCTCCTGGCAATAATGTTATCATTGTCGATGGTCTTCATAAAATAAAGCAAGCCCAGCACCCTGGCCAGGAAAAAAACGGCGAGCCCAAGGGAGAGGTTGAAAGGATTCAGTGCAGCTTCCAATCCATGTGCACCATTTGCCCAGCTTACGTTGTTCATCTCGTTCAGGGAGAATTGCGATCCTGAAAAGAAGGTGGCTACGGCCACTCCCACCAGGAAAGTTCCAAGCAGGCCATTGATAAAGAGGAAGTTTTCATAGACTCTCTTACCCAGGAAATTGCTGGCTTTTGTACGGAATTCATAGGAGACCGCCTGGATTACAAAAGCAAAGAGAATAAGCATCCAGACCCAGTAGGCTCCCCCGAAACTGGTGGCATAAAAGAGGGGGAAGGAGGCAAAAAATGCCCCTCCGAAGGTCACCAGGGTAGTAAAGGTAAATTCCCATTTACGCCCCAGGGCATTGACAAGGATGGTGCGTTCCGATTCGGATTTTCCAATGCGAAACAGAAAGGTTTGTCCTCCCTGCACAAAAAACAGGAAGACCAGAATGGAGCCCAGAAGAGAAACAATAATATACCAGTATTGCTGTAATACTAAAAGTGAGAGTTTTCCAAACATATGCTATTCTCCTTCAGGTCCTTTTTTGATTTGTGAAAGCATGATTCTAATCTCTGCAATAAAGAGCAGCGTAAATGTTAAGAGGAAGATCCAGAAAGTAATCTGGACCGCAGCTGGCTTCAGGCGCGTAACAGCTGTTATGTTGGGCATCAGCTCATATACCACCCAGGGCTGACGTCCCATTTCGGCCAAAACCCAGCCAGCCTGACTGGCAATCCATGGCATTGGCAATGTGATCATGGCTACCCACAGGAGCCACTTATGATTGCCCCAGCGGTTTTTCAGGCTCAACCAGAGCACCAGCATGGTGAAAATCAGGAAGTGTCCCCCCAGGATGACCATCACATGGAAGGAATAGAAATTCACCTTCACATTAGGAATCAATTCCCTTAGCTCACGCCCCTTGTAGTAACCAAATCCAAAGTGCTGATAATACTGATCAATCCAGATGGGATCGCTAAATTTTTCCCGCAGGGCTTCATAGCTAACTTGATCGCCCCGCTCCTTGGCCTTTTTTAATTCTTTCAAGGTCTGAATGGCCACTGCTCCCCGTTCGATCCGTTCCTCGTACGACATATAGTTATGCTCCTCGTTCCCGTAAACCAGGTCGCTGATGCCGGGAATGAATCCACTGGGTGTCAGAAATACCATGTAAGAGAGCGCATTAGGAATCTCAATCTTGAATATAAATTCCTCCCGCGGATGGGGAAACCTGGTGGTATCGGTGCGCATGGCCCCTATGGCCACCAGGGGCGCATGGGTTTGACCCTCATAGAGAGCCTCCATGGCGGCAAATTTCATGGGCTGCTCCCGGGCTACAATCCGGGCCGAGGTATCGCCGGTAGCAATGGTGCCAATGGCTGCCATTACACCGAACACCGAGGCAATAACGGTGCTTCTTTTAGCGAACAGCACCTCCTTCTTCCTCAAAAGGAAGTAAGCAGAGACCCCGATTACAAAAATCGAAGCCAGTAAAAAGCTGGAGCCAATGGTATGCAGAAACTTGTTCACCGCAACTTCTGAAAAAATCACATCCCAGAAATTGATCATTTCGTTACGAGCCATATCAGGATTAAAGACGGTTCCCACGGGATGCTGCATCCAGGCATTGGCCACCAGGATCCAGACCGCTGAAAGACTGGCTCCAAATGCAGTAAGCCAGGAAGCTGTCAGATGGAAGCGCTTGCTCACCTTGTTCCACCCAAAGAACATAACAGCAATAAAGGTGGACTCCAGGAAAAATGCCAGGATTCCCTCGATGGCCAGAGGTGCTCCAAAGATATCCCCCACAAACCAGGAGTAGTTAGACCAGTTGGTCCCGAACTCAAACTCAAGGATGATCCCGGTAGCCACGCCAATGGCAAAATTAATCCCAAACAGCTTCATCCAGAATTTCGTAATCCGCTTCCATTCCTCATCGCCCGTACGCACATAGATGGTGTGCATAAAGGCAACGATAAATGAGAGCCCCAGTGTAAGGGGTACAAAAATCCAGTGAAACATGGCTGTTAATGCAAATTGGCCACGCGACCAGTCAACCAGTGACATATCAATTGAATCGAGCATGTATTTACGGATTAGTCATTTGTTCCAGTACATAAGAGGCCCGCTCCTCGTCACTGTCGAAATCACGTTTCAACAGATCGGGGAAAAAGAAAAGCCTGAGGATGGCGAACATGATAAAGAGCTTCAGCAGAATAATTCCCCAAAGCCTGCGACCCCAGGTCATATTTCTGAAGCCATTAAAATAAAATCTAAATATTTTTTTGAGCATTGAATACAGTATCTTCAATAATTAAATTCTTTGTAATCTAAGCAAGATCAAATGTACTATTTTTACTTATTACAAATAACGAAAAAATTATCACCTCTTTGATGGGATTTCCATTAAAAACGATGCATATTTGTTATACCACCCTCTGACCTGAAAAAGAAGACATTGCCCTAACAACTAAATCGAAAGGATGAAACGTACCCTTAGCACCTCCCTCCTGATTTTCATGCTATTACCACTGCTGGCACAAAATGAAGAATACATTGAGATTGGTGTGGTTGAAAAACTGGACCAGTACATTCCCATGGATGCCAGGCTGGTGAATATAGATGGTGACACGGTCATCATTGGTGATCTCATTGACAAACCCACCATTCTCAACTTTGTCTATTACCGCTGTCCGGGCATCTGCTCGCCACTTATGGACGGACTGTCCAAAGCCATGGATGGAAACGACCTGGTGCTGGGCGAGGATTACCAGGCACTCACCATCAGCTTTGATCCACGGGAAGGATCATTTCTGGCTGTCAAGAAGAAAAATAACTACCTCAACCTGATGGAAAAGAAGGAAGAGGCCGAAGCAGGCTGGCTCTTCTTCACCAGCGATAGCGCCAGTATAGCTGAGCTTACCGAAGCTGCAGGATTCCGCTACAAAGCCACCGGAAATGACTTCATACATTCGGCCACGCTGATTATTCTCGATCCAAATGGGAAGATCACCCGGTACATGAATGGAATTTACTTTCTTCCCTTTGAGCTAAAGATGTCTCTTCTGGAAGCCGCGGAAGGAAAATCGGGCCCGACCATCAACCGGGTACTGCAATACTGTTATTCATATGACCCGGAAGGGCAGTCCTATGTATTGAACATTACCAAGGTATCGGCTACCCTGATCCTGTTCTTCGCGGCAGTTCTGCTGCTGGTGCTGTTCTTCTTCAGAAAAAGAAAAAACAAATAAGCTATGAGTTCTAACACTACTGACAACACAGGGTACAAATCCTACCTGGAGGAGGACGGCGGAAGAAAGGGCATCTTCAAATGGATCCTCTCAACCGACCACAAGCGGATCGGCTTGCTCTACCTCTATGCCATGATGCTTTGGTTCTGTGTCGGGGTGGTACTGGGACTCCTGATGAAACTGGAACTGATTGCACCCGGCAAAACCCTGATGGAGGCCCAGGCTTATAACGCCACCTTTACGGTCCATGGGGTGATCATGATCTTCCTGATTGTCATACCAGGGCTTCCTGCGGTGTTCGGCAACTTTATGCTGCCCATCCAGATCGGGGCCAAGGATGTGGCCTTTCCCAGGCTGAACCTCTTCTCCTGGTACATCTATATACTGGGCGGCATTCTGGTGATTATCTCCCTGTTTGGAAATGGACCGCCCGATACCGGCTGGACCTTCTATGCCCCCTACAGTTTTAAAACCGGGACCAATATGCTGCCGGCAGCCCTGGGAGCCTTTGTGCTGGGCTTCTCCTCCATCCTGACCGGTTTGAATTTCATTGTAACCATTCACCGCATGCGGGCTCCGGGAATGACCTGGTTTAAGATGCCGCTGTTCCCCTGGACCCTGTATGGAACAGCCTGGATACAGCTTCTGGCCACGCCAATTATTGGTATTACCCTGCTGATGGTAGCGGGAGAACGCATCCTGGGCATCGGTTTCTTTGATCCGGCCAAGGGGGGCGATCCACTGCTCTACCAGCATCTTTTCTGGATCTACTCCCACCCTGCGGTCTATATTATGATCCTGCCTGCCATGGGGGCCATTTCGGAGATCATTCCCACTTTTGCCAAAAAGACCATCTTCGGTTACAAGGCCATTGTCTTCTCCACTCTGGCCATTGCCTTTGTGGGCTATTTCGTATGGGGGCATCACATGTATACCTCAGGGATGAGCGGTGCCGCCCTCTGGGCCTTCTCCCTACTCACATTTATTGTGGCCATTCCCAGTGCCATCAAGGTATTTAACTGGATCTCCACCATGCACCAGGGATCCATCAGTACAGAAATTCCCTTCCTTTGGGCCGCTTCATTTATATTTATATTTATGATCGGCGGACTCACCGGGCTTGTGCTTGGTTCACTGGCCATAGATGTGCATGTACACGATACAGCCTTTGTTGTGGCTCATTTTCACTTTATTGTTTTTGGTGGAGTGGGATTTGCCTTCTTCGGAGCCATTCATTACTGGTTCTCCAAAATATTCGGGCGCAAGTATGATCCCAGCTGGGCCAAAACCGGATGGATTATCTTTTTTATAGGGTTTGTCACCCTATACGGGCCCATGTTCTACCTGGGGATCAAGGGAATGCCACGCAGGTACTTCGACTACCTGGAGGAGTTTCACGGGCCCAATATTATCTCTACACTGGGTGCTATGGTTATGGTCGCCGGATTTCTGATTATCCTGGTGAACCTGATCAAGTCGGCTCGTCACGGTGAAAAGACCACGGAGATGAATCCCTGGGGAGGCACCAACCTGGAATGGCAGGTTCCCACACCTCCCCCGCTGGAGAATTTTGACGAGATCCCTGTCATTGATAAAGCAACCTATAAATACGATTAAAGCTGAACCCTATGTCAGAAAGCATTGCACATCATGACGAACACAGAGACGACGAAGCCTCCAAGCTCGGCATATGGCTTTTTATATTTACTGAGCTGCTGTTTTTCGGGGGACTTTTTATCACCTATGCTGTGTACCGACATGCTCACCCCCAGGCCTTTCATATGGCCGCCCAGCAGCTGGATGTGGCTGTTGGGACCATCAATACAGTTATCCTGCTCATCAGTAGCATGACCATTGCCATGGCTACCACCTCCATCCAGAAAAAAGACAAGCGTACCACCCTGATCCTGATCGGAATCACCCTCGTGCTGGCCCTGGTATTCCTGGTGAATAAATATTTTGAATGGAGTGCCAAAATCGATCATGGAATCTGGCCCGGATCACCTTTGCTGGAAGAGTTGGGAAAGGGTGATACCCTCTTTTTCGGTCTTTATTTCTTTATGACAGGACTGCATGCCCTGCACATCATCATTGGTATGATCCTGATCATTGTGATTTTTGTCCGGGTCCGGAAGGACAAAATTAGCTTTGACAATTTTCAGTTGCTGGAAAACGGGGGTCTCTACTGGCACCTGGTGGACCTGATCTGGATTTTCCTCTTCCCCCTGTTTTACCTGATTACTTAAGCCTATAGCTATGTCAGACACAACACATCATATCGTACCTTATCGCACTTATGCACTTATCCTGCTGTTGCTACTGGTTCTGACCAGCACCTCGGTGGCAGTCACCCAGATTGAACTGACCAGGTGGGCCACCATTGTTGCTCTATTGCTTGCATCCACAAAATCGGCCATAGTACTGGCAATATTTATGCACCTTAAGTTCGACCAGACCGTCTACAAAGTCATGGCCATCTTTGTCGTTCTGGTGATAACTGCGGTCATTATACTCACTTTCTTAGATTACGGATTCAGATAAATCTTTTCCCATGTATACTGCAGAACCACAACAAGCTTCAAATTTTGTAGCAGGCGTCGACCTGGCATTTTTAATTACCCTGGGCGTATCCATCTTTTTCCTTATCGCCCTGACAGTGATTATGCTGGTCTTTATCCGCAAATACCGGAAAGAGAAGCATCCTGAAGCTATTCAGAATGAGGGTAGCAACAAACTGGAGGCCCTTTGGACAGGAATACCCCTGGTTCTGGTTCTGGTGATGTTCTATTTTGGATGGATGGGTTGGAGACCCATGAAGAATCCACCGGAGGAAGCCATGCATGTTACAGCCATTGCCCGCATGTGGAACTTCAGGTTTGAGTATGAGAACGGGAAATTCAGCGATTCCCTGATTGTTCCCATCAATGAACCGGTAATCCTCGACCTGGTTGCCCTGGATGTACTACACAGTCTATATATTCCTGCCTTCAGGGTCAAAGAGGATATGGTGCCCGGACAGGACAAGGTGATGTGGTTTATACCCGGTACCCCGGGGGAATTTGATCTTTTCTGTACAGAATATTGCGGACTGCAGCATTCTTATATGTTTACGGTAGTCAAGGTGATTTCCAAAGAGGAGTTCGATGCCTGGATGACCGATACCACGGCTGTGACCACAGTGGTTGACACCGAATTGTCACTGGCCGATCAGGGATGGGAAGTGCTTACACGAAACGCTTGCAATGCCTGCCACTCCAGCGATGGTAGCAAACTTATTGGACCCTCCTACCTGGGTGGCTGGGGAGGAACCCGTACGGTGGTTTCGGGCAGGGAAGAGCTGCAGGTAGCGGTTGACGAAGCCTATATCATGCGCTCCATATTCGACCCTGATGCGGAAGTGGTCAAGGGCTTTAACAAAAGCCTGATGCAACCTTACGAAGGAATGATCACCGAAGAGGAGGTAAAACTCATTATTGAGTACCTGAAAGCACTGAATGAATAAGTATCTGAAGCTGGGGAAATTTACCATCTCTATCCCTGTGGCCCTCACAGGGTTCCTTGGTTACTTTCTGGCCCGGTCCTCCCTGGACCTGGATGCTTTTTACACAGTAATGGGGATCTTTCTGCTTTCGTCCGGTTCATCCGCCCTGAACCAGATCCAGGAGCGTCATACGGATGCAAAGATGAAGCGAACAGCTCAGCGCCCGCTGCCCTCTGGAAAAATAACACTTTCTGAAGCCATCCTTTTCTCCGTAATCTGTGCATCTGCAGGTACCATATTGCTTATGCTTACCGGCTATCCGCTGGCTGCAGCTTTTGGCATTTTCACCCTCGCCTGGTATAACCTGGTCTATACACCACTTAAGCGTGTGACGGCTTTTGCTGTACTCCCGGGAGCACTGATCGGGGCACTGCCCCCCCTTATCGGGTGGACGGCTGCGGGAGGGAATCCCCTGGATATGGAAATCCTGGCTGTGGCCTTCCTGCTCTTTGTGGGCCAGATGCCACACTACTGGCTCCTGCTGATAAAAATCGGAGACGAATTTCACCAGGCAGGCCTGCCTGTAATTACCAGTCTGTTCGATCAAAGGCAAATTCGCAACCTCAGTTTTGTCTGGATTGCTGCCACCGGTGTTTGTGTGCTTATGTTGCCAGCCACTCCCATCATCAGGCACCAGGCCATGTCGCTAATCCTGATTGCCGCAGCCATCCTCTTTCTTATCCGCATGTTTCTGCTCTCCTACAAAGGGAATCTTGTGGAACATTGGAAAAAGGCATTTATTACAGTAAATTTGTTTTACCTCTTAATCATCCTGGTTTTAATTGCTGATAGAGTTTTTTAACTATTATAAAACCCAAAACCCCAATCGCAATGAAAAAAGTCTTAGCACTCCTCCTGCTCCCTCTACTTATGTCGGCCTGTATCCGGGTAAGCACAGAAGTTGATAAGCTAGCGGAACCTGATGACCCCGTTACCGACGGAGCCTTTATCCATATCAGCAAAGGTTCGGCCGACACCCACGATGTGCTTATGGCCCTGATGCTGGCTGACAAGTTTTCTACTTCCAACGATGTCCTGGTATTCTTTGATAAAGAAGGGATAGAGATGGTCACCAGGGATGCTCCCAACCTGGAAATGGATCCCTTCGACAGCTCCGATGAGATCTTTAAACGGCTGGTGGACCTGAATGTCACCATCCTGGCCTGTCCTGCCTGTATGAAAGTGGCAGGTATGGAAGAGGGGGATCTGAGAACGGGTGTTCAAATGGCCGAGAAAGAACAGTTTTTTGATTTCACCGAGGGACGTATACTTACCCTTGATTACTAAAAATATTAGCTATGAAAAAAATGATGATGATTCTGATTGCGGCAGTGCTCCTTGCAGGCTGCAACAGTACAAGCAAAAAAGCCGATGAAGTCCCTGCAAATTCAGAGGCTGTCGCCGCTGAATTGGTGGAAGTGGTCATTCATGTGGATGGCATGACCTGCGACGGATGTGAAAATGCCATTAAGGCGGGCGTTGAAACCCTGGATGGAATTGCCTCTGTGGAATCATCCCACGAAGAGGGCTGGACCAAGGTGAAGTATGACAAAGCTGTGACCTCTGAGGAGGACATAGAAGGCAAAATCACAGACACGGGCTATACAGTTAAAAAGGAGCTATAATAAACTCCCGGCCCCGAAGTAAACAACCGGGCAGCAGCGCTATAGCTACTGCTCCTTTACATATGTATCAAACCACCTGACCTGCTCCCACAGTACGTGTTCTATACTTTCCTTTGACCTGTACCCATGATCCTCGAAGGGTAAGAGCACCAGGCGGGCAGTGCCTCCTGAACCCCGCACAGCTTCATAGAAGACTTCTGATTGGAAGGTGAGTGTACCCGGATTGGAATCATCATTGCCGTGAATGATCAATACCGGCTCATTGACCTGGTCAGCAAAGAAAGTCGGAGAGACCTGGATGTACACATCCCTGGCCTCGAAGAGGGAGCGGCGTTCGGACTGGAAACCAAAGGGCTGGGTGGTCTTGTTGTAGGAGCCGCTACGGGCAATACCGGCCTTAAACAGATCTGTGTGTGCCAGAAGATTGGCCACCATGAGTCCTCCATGGCTATGGCCGATCACTCCAATCCGCTCAGGATCGGTCACTCCCATCTCCACCGCCTTAGCCACTGCAGCCTCCGCATCAGCCACCAGCTGGGGCACGAAGGTATTGTAGGTGGTCTCCGGATCTCCAACCATTGGCATGGCGGTCTGGTCCAGCACCGCATAGCCCTGAAGCAGGAAATAAAGGTGA